>JAYKJF010000082.1:0-20445 GCA_035285785.1 Cyanobacteriota bacterium | reverse complement strand
ACCTGGTCGTTCTTCCTGGCCCGCATCATTGCGGTCGGCTGACCTCCACCTGACCTTTCTCAATGGCAACGAAATTTCCTTCGTTCAGCCAGGGTCTGGCACAGGACCCGACAACCCGCCGAATCTGGTACGGGATTGCCACGGCTCACGACTTCGAGAGCCACGACGGCATGACCGAGGAGAGGCTCTACCAAAAGCTCTTCTCCACCCACTTCGGACACCTGGCCATCATTGGCCTCTGGGTTTCGGGCAACCTGTTCCATATCGCCTGGCAAGGCAACTTTGAGCAGTGGGTCGCCGATCCGCTGCACGTCCGTCCCATCGCCCATGCGATCTGGGATCCGCACTTCGGCCAGGGCGCCATCACGGCCTTCACCCAGGCCGGCGCCTCCTCACCGGTGAACGTGGCCTACTCCGGCCTCTATCACTGGTGGTACACCATCGGCATGCGCACCAACGCCGAGCTTTATCAGGGATCCATCTTCATGATGATCCTCTCGGCCTGGGCTCTCTTTGCCGGCTGGCTCCATCTGCAGCCCAAGTTCCTCCCCTCCCTGGCCTGGTTCAAAAACGCGGAATCCCGCCTGAACCACCATCTGGCTGTGCTGTTTGGCTTCAGCTCGATCGCCTGGACGGGACACCTGGTCCACGTCGCCATTCCTGAATCCCGGGGTGTGCATGTGGGTTGGGACAACTTCCTCTCGGTGGCTCCCCACCCCGCAGGTCTGGGTCCCTTCTTCACCGGTAACTGGGGCGTGTACGCCCAAAACCCTGATGCCGCAGGCCAGATCTTCGGCACCACCACGGGTGCAGGAACCGCCATCCTCACCTTCCTCGGTGGCTTCCATCCCCAGACGGAATCCCTCTGGTTGACGGACATCGCCCACCACCATCTGGCGATCGGCTGCCTCTTCGTGATCGCGGGCCACATGTACCGGACCAACTTCGGTATCGGCCATTCGATCCGGGAGATCCTGGATGCCCACAACCCACCCAAAGGAACCCCCGGGAACCTGGGTGCGGGTCACAAGGGCCTCTACGACACGATCAACAACTCCCTCCACTTCCAACTCGGCCTTGCCCTGGCTTCGTTGGGTGTGGTCACCAGCCTGGTGGCGCAGCACATGTATTCGCTGCCGTCCTACGCGTTCATCGCACGGGACTACACCACCCAGGCCGCCCTGTACACCCACCACCAGTACATCGCCATCTTCCTGATGTGCGGTGCTTTCGCCCACGGTGCCATCTTCTTCATCCGGGACTACGACCCGGAAGCGAACAAGGACAACGTGCTGGCGCGGATGCTGGAGCACAAGGAAGCGATCATCAGCCATCTCAGCTGGGTCTCCCTGTTCCTTGGCTTCCACACCCTGGGCCTCTACGTCCACAACGACGTGGTGGTGGCCTTCGGAACCCCCGAGAAGCAGATCCTGGTGGAGCCGGTGTTTGCCCAGTTCGTGCAAGCGGCCAGTGGCAAAGCCCTCTATGGTATGGATGTGCTCCTGGCCAATCCGAACAGCCTGGTGAGCAACGCTCCCGGCCCCGGTGCCGTCTGGCTCCCGGGTTGGCTGGATGCGGTGAATGCGGGCAACAACTCCCTCTTCCTGCAGATCGGTCCTGGTGATTTCCTCGTGCACCACGCCATTGCGCTGGGTCTGCACACCACCACCCTGATCCTGGTGAAGGGTGCCCTGGATGCCCGGGGTTCCAAGCTGATGCCCGACAAAAAGGACTTCGGCTATTCCTTCCCCTGTGACGGCCCTGGTCGGGGCGGCACCTGCGACATCTCGGCGTGGGATGCCTTCTATCTGGCCCTGTTCTGGGCCCTGAACACGGTGGCCTGGCTCACCTTCTACTGGCACTGGAAGCACCTTGCCATCTGGCAGGGGAACGTGGCCCAGTTCAACGAATCCAGCACCTACCTGATGGGCTGGTTCCGCGACTACCTCTGGCTCAACAGCTCCCAGCTGATCAACGGTTACAACCCTTCCGGCACCAACAATCTGGCGGTGTGGGCCTGGATGTTCCTGTTCGGTCACCTGGTGTGGGCCACCGGCTTCATGTTCCTGATCTCCTGGCGGGGTTACTGGCAGGAGTTGATTGAAACCATCGTTTGGGCGCACCAGCGCACGCCGCTCGCCAACCTGGTGGGCTGGCGCGACAAGCCCGTGGCTCTCTCGATCGTTCAGGCCCGCGTGGTTGGACTTGCACACTTCACTGTGGGCTTCTTCCTCACCTACGCTGCCTTCCTCATCGCCTCCACTGCAGGCAAGTTCGGCTAAAGCCCGAACCCACAACCCCTTGAGGGACGACCAAGCCTCCAGCAGCCGCTGGGGGCTTTTTCATGTGCTGCCTCAGCCAACCCTTTTCAATCCCATCGAGCTTTTTCAATGCATCAAAAACAACAGCCAACAACCGGCGGAGCTGTTCCGCTGTGGTTCCATGTTCTACCCCGGCTGCCACGAACGGATGAACGGATGAAGCATGGAGACCGGAGACCGGAGACCAGATTCACACCGTCTGAACCCACAAAAAAAAGCCCCTGATGACAGGGACTTTTGTGTTCGATTGATTCAGTTCACTCGAGCGGTGATGGCTTGAATCAGTTCACGCTCCAGACGCCACCGGCGATCTTGACCAGGGGGGAAACGATCGCGGTGCTGCAGAGGAACCAGGCGAAGGCGGCGCCGCCGCAGCCACCGAGCCAGAAGCCACTGGCGAATTCCGCCCATCCGGCCTTGGTGAAGAGATCGGCAGGGGGATTGTCGATGGTGGCATCCGGGGGCTGCACATTGGGACCGCGCCCGGCGGTGCCATAGATCGACAGGCAGACCGTGAGGATGGACACGAGACCGATGGTGGCCAGCAGCCCGGCGGTGTTGGCGTACTCCGTCAGACGAAGGGGGCCGGTGATGGCAAAGGGTCCAAAGAGGAAGAAGCCATGGGCCATGCCAACTTCCAGCCCACGACGGTTGGGGGAGAGGGAGGGGCGATAGGCCGGCAGGGCGTTCAGAAAAGCCTTGGTGAAGTAGCTGCTGTTGACGGGTGTCGCCAGGTTGCCGACACAGGGGTCGGCCACGGGGGTGACGGTCATGGCGAAAGGTTCGTGTAAGAGAGGGATTCGGTGGGAAGCGGGGTCGACGGATCAGTCGCGGGCTTCAATCACGTTGAACAGCAGGGCCATCGCCACGGCAGGGCCGAGGATTCCCACCAAGGGAATGAAAACGGAGGGCATCCAGGCGGCAGCAAAACTTCCAGTCATGGCAAGGCCAGATACGTACCGCCGGTACTGTAGAGAGCGCGTTCCGCACTCCCCCCAGGCACCCACTGGGGGTGACATAAAAATTCAGCAGGACGACTCCACCCCATGAACCCCTCCCTGCTCGGCGTTGTGGCCTTCGCTCTGGCGGCGGGGCTGTGGCTGGCCGGTCGCCGGCCCAAGCCCCTGCTCAAAAGCACCGACAGCCAAGGGGTGGCGGCCCTCAACCGGGTCCAGAACTCCTTGGTGAGGGAAGCCCGTCAACAGCTCCAGGATGGGCCGACCGCTCAAGGCTCCCCCAGGGGGGGCCATGGCCTCTGGTCACCCCAGGTGAACCTCGGGGCCAGACCAGAGGCCAGGATGCCGGCCCAACAACGGCAGGCCTGGCTGAAGGAGCTGAAAAGGCATTACCAAGCCGGTGGCGCCCAGCGGCTGGAAGCCATGCGCCTGGCCAGGACCTGGGGGGAGCGGGAGGTGCTTCCCCTGCTGCTGCAGGGTCTGCGGGATCCCGATCCTCGGGTGATGCGGGAGGCTGCGTTGGCCATGGAATCCTTTCGGGGCCGCCCCAGCCGCCCAACGCCCAGGCGTCAGGCGCTCGTGCTCCCCCGCAACGTGGCCCGCACCCGGTAGATCGGCCGGCCCTGGCTTTCGTGATACGTGCGCATCTGCAATTCAGCGAGCAGACCGAAGCAGAAGAGCTGCACCCCACTGAGGATCGCCAGAACCGCCATCAGCAGCAGGGGGCGGTTGCCGATATTGGTGCCGAGGAGAAGTTTTTCCCCGACAAGCCAAAGGGCCAGAACGAGGCCGAGGCCGAGGGTTGTGAGTCCCGCCAGGCCAAAGACATGCATGGGGCGGGTGAGAAAACGCTTCATGAACCACACCGTGAGCAAATCCATCAGCACGCGGAAGGTGCGATCGATGCCGTATTTGCTCTTGCCGTAGCGGCGAGGGTGGTGCTGCACGCGCACCTCACCGATGCGTGCGCCCTCGATGAAGGCCAGGGCCGGAAGGAAACGGTGCAGCTCCCCATACAGGTTCATATCGGCCACCACCTCCCGGCGGTAGGCCTTGAGGGAGCAGCCGTAGTCGTGCAGGCGCACGCCCGTCACCCGGGCGATCAACCGGTTGGCAATCAGGGAGGGGAGGAGCCGATTGATGGCCCCATCCTGCCGCTGGTGGCGCCAGCCGCTCACCAGGTCGTACCCCTCCTCCAAGGTGTCGATCAGAAGGGGAATATCGGCCGGATCGTTCTGCAGATCCCCATCCAGCGTCACGATGATCGGCGCCCGACTGCTGTCGAAACCGGCGGCCATGGCGGCCGTCTGGCCGTAGTTGCGGCGCAGGAGCACGGCCACCAGCTCCGGAACCTGGCTGGCGAGCTGGTTCAGGATCTGGGGGGTGGCATCCCGCGACCCGTCGTCCACGAGCACCAGCTCGAAGGAGGGGCCCAGGGGCCGCAGGGCCGCCAGAAGCTTCTCCACCAGCTGATGCAGGCTGCCCTCTTCGTTGTAGAGGGGCACCACCACGGAAAGGGCCGGGACACCAGGCGACGGATCGGACAGGGCAGAACTGGAACCGACGGGATCCGCCATGGCCGGGCACATTGGGAAAGGGCGGCCCTAGGGGGGTAGGGCACCGCCATCATGGCTGTGCATCACCCTGCCAGCCCCCCGCAGGGTGAGGCGATAGTGGGTGGCCACTGGATCCCCGTTGCCGGGGTTGAGATCATCCACCCCCAGGCCATCGCGGCCATGCTCCCGTCCCGAACTGTGCAGGTAGCGGCCGGCACCCAGATGCAGACCCACATGGGTGCAGCGCTGCGGCGTGCCGAAGAAGATCAGATCACCCGGTTGCAGAAGACTGGTCTGGCCGGGCAGCACGGCGACGGGCCTGCAGAACCGCTCCTGCAGATAGGCGTCCCGGGGCAACCAGATCCCCACGTGGGCATAGGCCGTCTGCACCAGCCCCGAACAATCAAAGTCGGGCCCGAGGGTGCCGCCCCAGAGGTAGTGGTTCGGCAACGTGCTGGCCTGGGCAGCGAAGGCGAGCACGGCGGGGATCGCGGCTTCGATGGATGGGCGCTCCCAGGCCCGCGGGAGCGGCGGGTGGGCCACCCGCTCCCCGTAAGCGAGGAGATCGCTGATGGGGAGCCAGCAGGGATAGCCATCGTCCAGGAGGCGCACCCGCACCCGGGGGGCGTGGAGCTCAGTCCCCCCCTCCAGCACGCGGAGATGCCGGCCTGCCGCCAGCTGGGTGGCCAGACCCGATCCCTGGGGCCGGCTGTAGGCATCGACAGACCGGCAGAGCCTCCAGAGCGTGCCGGGAAGCGCATCGGCGGCGCGGGGCGATCGGGCCGTTCCTAATGTCGCCATCGCCAAGGGCGTGAGGTGATGGCGTTCTACCGCGCCGAAGGGGCGATGCAGCAGGAGTTGGCCGAACTGGTGGCCAAGCTGGAGGCTGATGGACGGGCTGGACTGGGGGAACGCCTCTCCCTCACCTGGGTGCGCTACCCCTCCAGCCTGCGGAGCTGGAGCGAAGAGGGCTGGGGCTGCCCCCTCGAGCAAGCCGGAGAAGGGGCCCACTGGCAGGGAACCCGGCAACGGTATCCAGCCAGTGTGGTGAAACTGGTGTATCTCGTGGCGACGGAAGCCTGGATCCAACGGCAGTGGCTCGGATCCACCGACGAACTCCAGCGGGCCCTGGCAGACATGGTGCGGGAATCCAGCAACGACGCCACGGGCTATGTGGTTGATCTCCTCAGCGGCACCACCAGCGGCGTGGAACTCCCCGATGGACCTTTTGCGGAGTGGAGTCAACAGCGCCAGCTGGTGAACCACTGGCTGGCGGACCTGGACTGGCCGGAATTGGAGGGGATCAACGCCTGCCAGAAAACCTGGGGGGATGGGCCCTATGGCCGGGAGCGCCAGAGCTATGGAGAGGGCCTGGAGAACCGGAACCGGCTGAACACCGAGGGGACGGCCCGGATGCTGCAGGCCGTGATGGCCGGGGCGATGGTGTCGCCCCCCGCCAGCCTGCGGATGCAGGCGCTGCTGGCACGATCGCTGGATCTTGCACAGCGGGCAGCGGATCCGGACAACCAGGTGGATGGCTTTCTGGGGGGCGGGCTGCCGGAGGGTGCCCAACTCTGGAGCAAGGCTGGCTGGATGAGCCAGGCCCGCCATGACGCGGCCTACGTGGAAGTTGAGGGGATGGCGCCCACCCTCCTGGTGGCGTTCAGCGAAGGGGAGTCCTGCGCCAACGACGACAGCTTGCTGCCGGAGATCTGCCGCCGACTGGTGCGGGGGTGATCGAGGGGCCCGGATGGGCCGGGATCCGAGCTCTTCAACTGGCAGGGGCCGGTGCCCGCAGGGGCGATCCGGCCATGGGCTTGGAAACGGAGAGGGAGGGATTCGAACCCTCGACAGAAGTTGCCTCCTGTAACTCCTTAGCAGGGAGCCGCTTTCAACCGCTCAGCCACCTCTCCAGCGGCTTCAAGAGCTTAACCCGACAGCCGCAGCCTCGCCCCTACTCGCTGCGGAAGAGGCGTTGCACACGCCGGCTGTCCACATGCACCAGCAGGTCGTAGGGGATGGTGCCAGCAGCGGCGGCCACCTCCTCGGGCCGCAGGGTATGGCCCTCATGGGCGCCGAAGAGCAGCACCTCATCCCCCACGGTGGCCTGGGGCACGGTGGAGAGATCAATGGCCATCGAATCCATCGAGACCCGGCCGATCACCGGCACCCGCTGGCCCTGGACCATCACCTGGCCGGTGTTGGAGAGGGTCCAGGGCACGCCGTCGTTGTAGCCGGCGGCGACGATCCCCACCCGCTGGGCATCGGTGTCCACCACATAGGTGCCGTTGTAACCCACCCGCTGCCCCTTCCGAAGGGTGCTCACCTGGGCCAGACGGCTCACAAAGGCCACCGCCAACTGGAGATCCAACCCCTCGCCCACCGCCGGCGATGGAGCAAGGCCATAGAGGCCCAGCCCCAGCCTCACCATCCCGTAACGGGCCTCCGGGAAGCGCACGGCTCCTGACGTCGCCGAGGCATGCACGATCAGGGGCTCATCGGCTTCGGCGCGCAGATCGGCCACCACCGCCTCAAACACCTCCAGCTGGCATCGGGTGGCCCCATCGGCGGCGGGATCGTCGGCAGAGGCCAGATGGGTCATCACCCCCGTGAGGCGCACCACACCGGAACTGCGCAGCAGGCGGGCCACCGCGAGGGCCTCCTCGGGAGCCACTCCCAGTCGGCCCATGCCGGTTTCGATCTCCAGGTGCACCTCCAGGGTGGCTTGCATGGCCCGCAGGGATTCGATCAGCGCGAGGGCAAAGGCGTGGGAATACACCACCGGGGTCAGGCGGTGGCGCACAGCCTTGTCCACCTCATCGCTGTCCATCAGGAGCACCAGGATCGGCAGATGCACGCCGGCCCGCCGCACAATCGCCCCCTCATCGGCGGCGGACACGCCGATCCAATCCACTCCACCCTCCTGCAGGGCCGCCGCCAGGCGGGCCAGCTCGGTGCCGTAGGCCCAGGCCTTGAGCACAGCCAGGATCGCCACGTCCGGTCCGCAGAGAGCCCGGAAGCGGGCGATGTTCTCCCGGATCGCCCCCACATCCACCACGAAGCGCCGGGGCGCCATCGACTCCCAGAGATCGCAGGCCATGGCCGCCAGGCCCGAGGCGGAAGGGCCCTTGACCAGGAGCAGATCCCCCCTCCGAGCAAGCTCCCGGAGCTGGCGCCGCAAGGTGAGGGGATCAGCCACCTCCAGCAGGGGCGCCTCCGGAGCGGCGGCCCGCCACCCCGCGGCGGTGGCGGCCTGGGCGGGATGGGGCAGCAGCACCAGGTGGGTGAAGCCCCGCTCCGCGGCCACCCGGCCTATGAGCCGGTGTTCCAGCGCCTCCCGCTCCCCCAGCTCCGCCATACCGCCGAAGAGAAAGATCCGCCGGCCCGTGGCCTCGGGACTCGCCGCCACCCCATCCAGGGCCGCCTGCACCGAGAGGGGATCGGAACTGGCCGTGTCGTTCACGATCGTCACCCCTTCCGGGGTGCGCCAGGTTTCCATGCGGGTGGGCCCAAACGAGTAGTCGTGGAGGGCCTGGGCAATGGCCTCCGGCTCCACCCCAAGGCGCACCGCGGCCGTAATCGCCAGCAGGAGGTCGTCCACCAGGGGGCGGGAGCGGGTGCGCACGGAAATCTGCAGGGAAACGGCCTCCCCCGCAAAGGCGAGGGTGAGCAGGAGGCCGTTGGGGGTGGGGGTCTGGGCCAGAAGCCGGGGCCCCTCCGCCTGGGGATGCAGCACCGGACAGGGGAGGGTGAAGGCGCGCAGGAGGGGGTCGTCGGGCAGGAGCACCCACCGGGGCGGGGGCATCCCCTGAAACAACAGCAGCTTTTCCCGTGCCGTGTTCTCCCTGCTGCCGAAGGAGGCCAGGTGGGCCAGGCCCACATTCACCAGAATGCCCACATCGGGCTGAAGAATCCCCGCCAGCTGAGCCATCTCCCCAGGGGCGGACACACCGGCCTCAAACACCCCAAGCTCCGTCCCCGGGGGCGCCTGCAACACCGCCAGGGGCACCCCCACCTGGCTGTTCCAGCTTCCGGGACTGGCCGCCACCCGAAACCGGCTGGCCACGGCGGCAGTGAGGGCATCCTTGACGATGGTCTTGCCATTGCTGCCGGTGATCGCCACCACCTGGCGAATGTGGCGGCGCCGGTACCAACCGGCCAGCTGCTGCAAGGCCACCAAAGGATCATCCACCACCAGGGCAGGCCCCTCGGGGAGGGGCCTGCCGCAACGGCTCACCACCAGAACCGCGCCTGCCTCCAGGGCGGCAGCCAGATAGGTGTGGCCATCGGCGTGGCGGCCGGGCAGGGCGAAGAACACATCCCCCGGCTGCACCCGCCGCGAATCGATCGCCACGCCACGGATCGGGGCGGTCGGAGCGCCCCCAAGCAGATCGCCCTGGAGGAGGACCGCCAAGGTCGCCGGATCGGGATAGGCACCGGTGACCTGTGACACCGAAACATCATCAGAATTCCCCCTAGCATGGCTCAAATGGGCTATGGCCATGGGCCAGGTTCTGGTTCTCAATGCCTCCTACGAACCCCTCAACATCACCACCTGGAAGCGGGCGATGGTGATGGTGTTGATGGGCAAGGCCGAAGGGCTTGAGCACGACAGACATCGGCTGCTTCGGCCCGACCTGCACCCGCCCACCGTGATTCGCCTGCGGCAGTTCGTGCGGGTGCCCTACCGACAGATGCCCCTCACCCGCCGCAACGTGTTTCAACGCGACAATCACCGCTGCCAGTACTGCGGCACGGGCAGCGATCCCCTTTCCATCGACCATGTGCTGCCCCGCAGCCGGGGCGGCGCCGACAGCTGGGACAACGTCACCACGGCATGCCTGGCGTGCAACGTGCGCAAGGGCAACCGCACGCCGAGGGAGGCGGGCATGGTGCTCAAGGCCGAGCCTCACCGCCCCCTGAGCAGCCTCACCTTCGAGGCGCGCCGCCGCATGGGGAACGGCCTCAACAGCGAATGGGAAAAATATCTGATCGGCGCTTGATCCAGTTCCAAGCCCGAAAATCAAAACCCAGAGAAATCAAGATGGGTAAAATACAAATGCTGAAGCGCAAATGAATAGGGGAGGACGATATACTTATAGAGACTGGCTATCCATCTTTGATTCAGAGACGAGGCAAGCATCATCACCCTTGGGAAGAGCTGATGCTCTCGATCATGCTGACGCATCACGGCTTCAACCGCAGCAAAACGCAAAGGCGGGGGCAGCCGACGGATATCGGGCAAGATCGAGGAATAACGCTCCATCTTGACCAATGCAACATCCTCAACTAAGGCCAATCTTTTAACCATGAGTTCCGCCCAATAGGCATCTCCCCCCAGGCCACTGGAGCCAAAAGCATCACGGAAGACGCCAGCCTGTTCAAACCATTCATCAGGGAGGTGAGAATAATCGTAATCCGCAAGAATGATCTTCATATCAGCCGGACTCAGCGAAGAAAAAACAGCAGCCATGGAGGCTTCCTTCAATCGAGGCGCGACGCCAGAAAAAATGTCACGGGCCAAAGTCTCATCGTCATAACCAGCTACATCACAAGTCTTCTCAATGTGTTCATAGCGAGAAACAATCTCGCAATCCAGCTCATCAATAGCAAGACGCGCGTCCAACAAGGCAGAACGCAATGGCCCCTTAGACACCCCAAGGAGATACCAATCATGGGGCAGCGCCTGGACCTCGGGGACGAGGCGAACAGCAAAGGATTGATCAACAGCGCTCTGCATGCGATCCATCATTTCAACAAAGTCCTGGGCCGTCGCAGTACCTCGATTCACCAAATGATTACTGAAGTGCTGATCCACACCCACTCCACCCGCCTTCCAGCTCTTTAATCCCTTCACCTGATCCAGAAACCATTGGGCAGGACGAACCACCCCGCCGTGACGATAACTCTGATCCCTTGGACGGAAGACGCATCCGAGCGATTGGATACCACGTTCTTCCTTCTGAGCTCTAGCCCTTGCCATGAGGTGAATCAATTCCTTACAGCGCGTCTTTTCGCGAGACAAAAAACGCAAGCGGGCCGCCTCGACAATCCAGCCCCGTTTTAGATCAAGGAAAACACTGTGTCGATAACCAAAGTTCAGCTCAGGCCCTTCAAGACGATACACCTCTCCATTCGGCCCAATCACATCCACACTCTCAACCAATGCGTGCGCGTGGAGATTCACGTCGTGAAATCTTCTCCGCTTAAGATCATCCACCAATTGATCTGCATTAAAATTGGCATTCATGACGACGAGTCCGCCAATGCTTCCAGGAATGCCAATCGCAAATTCGAGACCTGTCAGCCCCTCGCCTGCCGCAATCTGAACCAGTCGGGCATTGTGAAGACCAGCACCCACAAGGATTTGCCCACTTTTCTCGACAAGCACCTGGTCAAATCGCTTCATACAAATAACCAGGCCCTGGACATAAGGAGCCAGCAAGGTATTTGAACCATTGCCCAAGATGTGCAAGGGAAGACCGATGCGCGACGCGACACGGATCAAACCAATCAGTTCCGAACGATCAGCTGGCTCCGCATACCATTCAGCGGTAGCTGACGTCCTTAATGTACTAGATAAACGCAGATTCGCCTGATGTCGCAACCGAGGACATTGGGCTGAAAGATCAGCACATAGAGAATCGGCCATCATCGGAAATGGAGAGGCGCAAGCATGAAACTTTGCTTTCAGCCTGTCAAGCCAGAGACGCATTGAGCCTGATTGGATCAGCCGCCCACGCCGGCAGCTTGAAGGCTGAGCTCCTCAAGTTTGGCGCTCTGTTCGGCCGCGATGCAGCTCTCGATCACGTCCTCCAGATCACCCTGGAGCACGGTGTCGAGGGAGAAGTTGCGGCCCAGGCGATGGTCCGTCACCCGGTTGTCCTTGGCGTTGTAGGTGCGGATCTTCTCACTGCGATCCCCGCTGCCCACCTGGGCCCGGCGGGCGCTGCGCTCCTGATCGGCCGCCTCGGCCAGCTCCCGCTCCAGCAACTTGGCCCGCAGGATCTCCAGAGCCCGCTCCCGGTTCTGCAGCTGGGAGCGCTCCTGGGTGCAGAACACCCGGATGCCCGTGGGCTTGTGGAACAGATCCACCGCTGTTTCCACCTTGTTCACGTTCTGCCCCCCGGCGCCGCCGGAGCGAGCCGTGCTGATGTCCAGGTCCTTGGGATCCAGGGTCACCTCCACCGGATCGGCCTCGGGCATGACAGCCACCGTGGCCGTGGACGTGTGCACCCGCCCCTGGGATTCGGTGGCGGGCACCCGCTGAACCCGATGCACCCCTGCCTCGAACTTCAGCCGGCTGTACACCGCGTCGCCCTTGATGGAGAGGATCAGTTCCTTGAAGCCCCCCAGCTCGGCCTCCGAAGCGCTCAGGGGCTGCACCTGCCAGCCGTGGGCCATGGCATAGCGCTCGTACATCCGCGCCAGATCGCCGGCCCACAGGGCCGCCTCATCCCCTCCCGCGCCGGCCCGGATCTCCAGCATCACGCTGCGCTCATCCCGCGGGTCGCGGGGCAGCAAGGCGACGGTGAGCCGCTGGCGTAACACCTCCAGCCGCTCCTCCAACAGCTGAAGCTCCTCGGCCGCCAGGGCAGCCAGCTCCTCCTCATCGGCCGACCCCCGGGGCTGGCGCAACAGGTCCTGGGCCTCCCGCTGCTCCCGCTCCAGGCGCTGGAGCAGGTGGGTGTCGTGAACGATCGGCTCCAGCCGGGCCCGCTCCCGAGCCAGGGTTTGCAGCTGGGCCGGGTCGCCTGCCACGGAAGGATCGGCCAACTGGCGCTCAAGGGCCTCAAAGGCCTGACAGGTGGCCTCGAGACGGCCTTGAAGGATGGCTGGGTCCATGGGTGTCACCGTACGGCGGGAGGAGCAGAGCCAGCAAAAAGCCGGATGCCTGAGGCATCCGGCAATCGGGCCCGCAGAACTACCTGGGCGGAAATCAGGCGTCTGCTGGAGCGGCGGGTTTGGCCTTCTCCTGAACGGTCGTGGCGGAGTCGGCGGAACCCATGCCGTATTTGCGCATGAAACGGTCCACCCGACCCTCCGTGTCGAGGATCTTCTGGGTGCCTGTATAGAACGGATGATTCCCGCTCCAGACATCCACATGGATTTCGGGCTGGGTGGAGCCAGTGGTCATGACCACCTCTCCGTTGCAGATCACCTTGGCATCGGGATACCAGGTGGGATGAATATCGGCTTTGGCCATGGGGATTAACGCTTGGAGAACTGGGGAGCTTTGCGGGCCTTTTTCAGACCGTATTTGCGCCGTTCCTTGGCCCGAGGGTCGCGGCTGAGGTGGCCTTCCACCTTGAGGGGCTTGCGGTTGTCGGGGGAGAGCTCGCAGAGGGCCCGGGCCGCTCCCTGCTTGATGGCATCCGCCTGGCCGGTGAGGCCACCGCCACTCACGTTCACCAGGAGGTCGTACTGACCCTCCAGTCCAAGGGTTTGCAGGGGGGCCTGAACGGCCGCCAGGTAGGCGGGGTTGAAGTTGAGGTAGTGATCCCCTGGGCGACCGTTGATGGTGATGGTGCCCTTGCCGGGAACCACGCGCACCCGAGCAACGGCGGTCTTGCGGCGACCGGTGCCCCAATAGACGACGGAGGAAGAGGAGCTGGTCATCTCAGGCGGCGGTGGAGGGCAGGAGGGGGAGGGGCTCAGGCTTCTGAGCCGCATGGGGATGCTCAGGACCCCGATAGACCTTGAGCTTGCGGAACAGTTGGCGACCCAGGCTGTTGTGGGGAAGCATCCCCTTCACCGCGGTTTCGATCACCCGCTCAGGGAGTCGGGCCTGAAGGTGAGCAAAGCTCTCCGTTTTCATGCCCCCCGGGCGTCCGGAATGGCGCCGATAGAGCTTCTGGGTGGCCTTGTTGCCACTGACACGCACCTTCTCGGCGTTGATCACAACGACAAAATCACCCGTGTCGAGGTGGGGCGTGAAGGTGGGTTTGTTTTTCCCCCGCAGCACCTGGGCCACCTCACTGGCGAGGCGTCCGAGGGTTTGATCTGCGGCATCCACAACGAACCATTGACGGTCGAGGGTGTCGGGGGAGGGCTGGGTGGTCTTGTTCATTGCGCCTGGGTGGGCGTCCGGAAGGACGCGCCTGATGGGTTGGACCTGATGGATGGTTGCCCTGTGCCGGCCGTGCACGTCAGGCCATTTCCGACCTTACCGCAGCATGGACTCACGGTGACATATCCCGTCTCCCTGCAGAAGGAGGCGGGTCGCTGAGTTCCAGATGGAATCGCGGCAAACCATCGTACCAAGCCACCTCAGGGAACACGGGCTCGGGATAGCCCACCCGCAACAGGGTGAGTCCCTGGGGGGGGGCGGCATCCTTCACCTCATGGCGGGCGCAATGGCGCCAACGTTCAAGAAAGGTCTCCGGGCTGAGGCGCCCCTCTCCCACCGCCACCAGTTGACCCATGATCAGCCGCACCATGCCGTACAGAAAGCCACTGGCCTGGAGTTCCACCACGATCAGATCACCCTGGCGTTGCAGGCTGACCTCCTGAAGGGTGGTACGGCCATGGGCTCTCCTGCTGCCGGCCCGTTGGAAGGCGGAAAAGTCGTGCTCGCCGAGCAGGGCACCGAGCACCTGGGCCATGACCAGGTCGTCAAGACGCACCTGATAACGGTGCCAGGTCCAGGGAGCCAGAAAAAGATTGGGGAGCCGGCCGTTGTAGATGGTGTACCGGTAACGCCGGAAGATGGCTGAAAAACAGGCATGCCAGCTGGGTTCCACCGCGCTGGCAGCGCGCACACGGATGGTGCTGGGAAGGCGCCCATTGAGGGCCTTGGGCCAGCGGTGTGGAGGGATGGGGCCAGCGGCATCGAAATGGACCACCTGGGCCGCCGCATGCACCCCGGTGTCGGTACGACCGGCTGCAACAACCCGAGCTGGGCTGGCAGGATCAAGACGAGCGACGGTGGTCTCGAGAATTTCCTGGACGGACACCTGACCAGACTGCCGCTGCCAGCCGTGGAAGGCGGACCCGTCGTATTGAAGGCAGAGGGCAATCCGTTGAAAGCCCTCCTGGATCACACCAACTCGATGATGGCCATCTCCGCGTTGTCGCCACGACGGCGAATGGTGCGGATGATGCGGGTATAGCCCCCTTGGCGATCGCCGTAGCGGTCCTGCGCCTTATCGAAGAGGGCGTGCACAAGCTGTTTGTCGTAGATGTAGCTGATGGCACGGCGTCGGGAGGAGAGGCTGCCTTCCTTGGCCAGGGTGATCATCCGCTCCGCCTCGTCACGGAGGGCCTTGGCACGGGCTTTGGTGGTGGTGACCCGACCCTCACGAATGAGCTGGGTGGTGAGGCCACGCAACATGGCCTTGCGTTGGTCGGCGGGGCGTCCCAGGAGGGGGACTCGGCACTGGTGTCGCATGGGAAAGACGTGGAATCAAAAAAGGGGAGGCCGAGCCACCTCAGCCGGAGGTGCGGCTTTGGGGCAGGGAAATGCCAATGCGCTCGAGAGCTTCGATCACCTCATCCGCTGATTTGGAGCCGAAGTTCTTGATCTCGAGGAGATCCTCGTAGCTGAAGCCCATCAAATCGGAAACGGAATTCACCTGGGCCCTCTTCAGGCAGTTGTAGGCCCGTACGGACAGGTTGAGTTCCTCGAGGGGGATCTGAGCCTCCGCTGAGGGTTCCGGCTCCAGTCCGGGCTCATCCATCACAGTGAGGGTGGCCAGAGGCTGGAAGAGGGAGATCAGCTGGTTGGCGGCCTGAGCCATCGCATCATCTGGCGTGATGCTGCCATTGGTTTCAATTTCCAGGCGAAGGCGCTCGCGGGCGGAACCTCCCTCGCCGACGGCTGTCTCATCGACGGTGTAATTGACCCGCTTGATGGGCATGAACACCGCGTCGATCTGGAGGAGATCAATGGCGCCGGTGTCCTCTTGATGACGATCGACCGGGCGGTAGCCCACACCCCGCTCGACGTGCACCTCCATCTCCAGGCTGTGACCGGCAGCCACGGTGGCAATGACCCGTTCCCCGTCGATCACCTGAACCTGCGAGGAAAACTGAAGATCGGAGGCCTTCACCATGGACGGTCCATTGACCATCAGCCGGCCGATCTCCAGCTCCCGACTGCGGCTGTTGACAGGAATGGACTTGCAGTTCAGCAGGATGTCGAGCACGTCCTCCCGCACACCGGGGATGGTGGCGTACTCATGGTTGACGCCGGACAAGCGAACCGCCGTGATGGCGCTGCCCTCCAGACCACCGATCAGCACACGGCGCAGGGCGTTGCCCAATGTGGTGGCTTGCCCCCTTTCCAGTGGGCCGATCACGAAGACACCCGTCTGGCCCCGATCATCAGAAATCTGGTGGTCAACCCGGTCGATCTGGTAGTGCAGCACGGCGATGGAAGAAAGCTTGGGTGGTGGAAAAGATCGAAAGGGTCAGACCCGGCGACGCTTGGGGCGACGGCACCCGTTATGGGGGAGAGGCGTGACATCCCGGATCAGGGTGATCTCCAGACCAGCCACCTGAAGGGCCCGAATGGCCGTTTCCCTGCCGGAGCCGGGGCCGCGGACGAGCACCTCGATCTGACGCATTCCCTGCTCCAGAGCCCGTCGGGCTGCCGCTTCTGCGGCCGTCTGGGCGGCGAAGGGGGTGCCCTTGCGCGCCCCTTTGAAGCCACTGGCGCCGGCGGACGACCAACTGATCACCTCCCCAGCCGTGTCAGTGATGGACACGATGGTGTTGTTGAAGGTGCTCTGGATGTGGGCAACGCCGTTGGGAACGTTGCGCTTGGCCTTCTTGGGTCCAGTCTTCTTGGCGGGCTTGGCCATGGGTGGGGACGGCGGGTGCGGGGAGACGTAAGGGGGTGGGGAAGGGGTGGCGCTGGATTACTTCTTCTTACCGGCCACGGTCTTGCGCGCACCGCGACGGGTGCGGGCATTGGTGCGGGTGCGCTGGCCGCGGACCGGCAACCCCATGCGATGGCGACGACCCCGGACGCAGCCAATGTCCTGAAGGCGCTTGAGGGCCATGCCCTCCTCCCGACGCAGATCACCCTCGAGAGTGAAGGATTCGGCAGCCGCTCGGAGCTTCTGCACATCGGAATCGGTGAGATCTTTCACCCGGATGTCCGGGCTCACCCCAGCCTTGCTGAGGATCTTGCGGGATCGGGTGGGCCCGATCCCATAGACATAGGTGAGGGAGACTTCAACCCGCTTGTCGCGAGGAATATCAACGCCGGCAATCCGAGCCACGGGAGAACGATGCAGAGGGCAGGGAGGCCCCGGGGAGGGGCGGAATGGACAAACTCCAGAAATGGAGTGGGGGCTGAAGGAATCAGCCTTGACGTTGCTTGTGCTTGGGGTTGGCGCAGATCACCATGACCCTTCCGTGGCGACGAATCACCCGGCACTTCTGACACATCCGTTTGACTGAGGCACGCACCTTCATGGCTCGCGTCTCTCCTTTTTGACAAACAATGATGGTATCACAGGGGTCAACATCTCAAGCCAGCAAGCTGTTGATGCGGTCGGCGATGGCTTCCACCGTGCCCGTGGCCTCCACAGGCTGAAGCAGGCCCTGGGCCCGGTAATGGGCAATCAGGGGGGCGGTCTGCTCCTCGTAGACGGTGAGCCGGTGACGGATCACCTCCTCGTTGTCGTCGGCTCGCCCGCGGGCCAGCAAGCGCTGCAGCAGAACGGGGGCTTCCAGCTCCATCAACACCACCAGTTCAATCGACTGTTGAAGCTCTTGCAGCAACGCATCCAGAGCGATGGCCTGGGGAAGGTTGCGGGGGAAGCCGTCAAGGAGCCACCCACCCTGGTGCTGAGCGAGGCGTTGTCGGACGATCGCCAACACCAGGGCGTCGCTCACGAGCTCACCGCGGGCCATGACGGCCTCCGCTTCCTGCCCGAGGGGGGTGCCGGCTTGCACCTCAGCCCGGAGAAGGTCTCCCGTGGAGAGGTGCAACAAGTGATGGGAAGAGGCCAGTTTCTGGGCCTGGGTGCCCTTACCGGCTCCAGGGGGGCCGAGAAAAAGCAAGCGTTGTTTCATGGCGCTAGTGGTCTGGAGCGGAATTACGCCACAAAGGGCGGTGTGTCGCCGGATCGGGAGAAAGCCTGTGCTTCCGCAGCCCCTTCATAGCGGAGTGAGATCACATAGGTCTGGACCTGTTTGGCGGTCTGAATCGCCACACCAACCAGGATCAGCAGGGAGGTGGCCCCGATGCCCTGAAACGTCTTGACCTGGATGGCCCCTTCGACAGCGGAAGGAATGATGGCAACAGCTCCAAGGAAAAGGCCCCCCAGGAGGGTGAGCTGGTTCTGCACATTGGACAGGTAAGCGGCCGTAGCGGAGCCGGGGCGAACCCCCGGGATGGCGACACCACTGCGCTTGAGGTTGGTGGCAATGTCCACCGGATCCAAGGTGAGGGAGGTGTAGAAGTAACTGAAAGCGATGATCAACGTAAAGAACAGCAGGGCATAGATCCAGGGCATGCTGCTGTTCGGACTGAGATAGCCGGCGAGCTGGATCAACCAGGGTGTCTTGGTCCAGGTGGCGATCTGCAGGGGGAGAAACACCAGAGCGGAAGCAAAGATGATGGGCATCACGCCGCTGGCATTGAGCTTGAGGGGCATATAGCTCTGCCTGGCAGGCAACCCGCCTCCAGCACCGCCAACCTGATGCTTTGCGCTGACGATGGGGATGCGTCGGCTTCCTTCCTCCACGAAGATGATGCCGATGATTGTGGTCAGAAAGACCAGCAACAGAATGATGATCCCGGTGACCGTGCCCCTGTCACCGGTCTTGGCCTGGGTGATCGTGGCTGCCAGAGCCCTGGGCAAGGTGGCCACGATGTTGGCGTAGATCACCAGGGACGCCCCCTGGCCGATGCCCCGTTCGGTGATCACCTCACTGATCCACATCACAGCCATGGAGCCGGCTGTGAGGGCCATGGCTGTTTGGAGTACGAATTGCCACGGCGGCAGCCCCGGCAAAGCGTATTGGCGCAACACCAAGGCCAGAATCACGCTCTGGATGATGCCCCAGACCAGGGCGGTGTAGCGGGTGATCTGGGCAATCTTTCGCCGTCCGGCCTCACCTTCGTTCTTTTGCAGATCCTCAAGCTGGGGGAGAGCTGCTGTAAGAAGTTGCAGAATAATCGAGGCGTTGATGTAGGGAAGAATTCCCAGAGTGAACACTCCAAGGGTGGCGAGGCCACCCCCCGTGAAGATGTTCACGAACATCAGGAAGTCGCCTCCCTGTTTCACGAACTGCTCGAAGGCCACCCGGTCAATTCCCGGCACCGGGATGAAGATTCCCAGCCTTTCCAACAGAAGGAGTCCGAGGGTGATCAGAACCCTGTCGCGCAGGCCCTTGGACTGGGCAATCTTGCTGAAAATTTCTGCGGCGCTTGGGTTGCGTCCCCGGCTGAACACCATGATGGATAAGAATTAACCGAGGATTTCGCAGCTGCCACCTGCAGCTTCGATCTTGGCACGGGCCGACGCGGAAAAAGCGGCTGCCTGCACGGTGAGTTTCACCTTGAGGTCGCCACCACCCAGAATCTTGAGCGGGTGTTGGGCTCCCGTGAGCAGCCCTTCCTTGATCAAGCTGTCCACGTTCACCGTGCTGCCAGCCTTCAATTCGGCCAGCTGCCCGAGGTTGATCACCGTGTATGTGGTGGGATTCACCAGGGGGAAGTGCTTGAGCTTGGGCACACGGCGATAGAGGGGCATCTGACCCCCTTCAAATCCGGGGCGAGTGGGCCGACCGGAACGGGATTTCTGACCGCGCATGCCGAAGCCGCAGCTGGCCCCCTGGCCAGCGCCGATGCCCCGTCCCTTGCGGGTCTTGCGTCGCCGTGCACCGGGATTAACGGTTAAGGCATTGAGCTGGTACGTCATGAAATCAATCCTCAGGAATAGATCTGCTCGAGGGGGATGCCCCGCTCCTTGGCGGCCTCTTTGTGGGTGCGCAGGGCAGAGAGGGCTTCCATAGCAGCCCTGGCGTTGTTCAAAGGTGTCTTGGAGCCTAAACGCTTGGCAAGCACATTTTTGATGCCAGCCAACTCCAGAACGGTGCGAATGGAGCCACCGGCGATCACGCCCGTACCTGGAGCGGCAGGACGAATCAGCACGCTGGCAGCACCATCACGGCCTCGGCTTTCCGTGGGGACCGAATTGGTGCGGGTGAGGGGCACCTTGACCAGATGCTTCTTGCCATCAGCCACCCCCTTGCGGACGGCACCGATCACATCGCCGGCCTTGCCGACACCAACGCCCACCTGACCGCGTTCGTTACCGACAATGACGATGGCGCGGAAGCTCATCTTCTTGCCGCCCTTGACGGTCTTCGAAACCCGGCGGATCTGAACCACCCGCTCCTGCCACTCGGAGTCGCGCTCCTGGTTGCGGCGGTCGCCGGAACCCCGACGCCCTCCTCCCCCTCCACGGCGATCGCCGCCTTTGCCGCCACGGCGCTCCTGCTGCCCCTCGGCAGCCGGCACGTCGGAGGCGGCCGGAATCTCTTCAGGTGCAAATTGCTGGTCGTTGGTTTCGGTCATGGTGAGCGGTGAGATCAGAATTGAAGGCCCGCTTCCCGGGCAGCGTCCGCCAGGGCCTTAACCCGGCCGTGATA
>JAYKJF010000081.1:0-21737 GCA_035285785.1 Cyanobacteriota bacterium | reverse complement strand
GCCAGGCCCACGCCATCGCAGGGAAGAGCAGCCAGTTGAAACACCTCCTCCGGGTTCCCCACATTCATGAACACCTGGGTTCGGGTGGGGGGACAATCATCCAGCCGTTCTTCCTTCACCACAAAGTCGAGCAGGCCGCGATACACCTTCCCCTGGTCACCTTCCGCGCAACTCACCGTGATCGCCTCCCCATCCTTGATGCGGGCGGTGCCCTCTCCGGTGCCCACGATGGCCGTGATGCCCATCTCCCTGGCAATGATGGCCGCATGGCAGGTGCGACCTCCCTGGTCGGTCACCACCCCTCTGGCTTTTTTCAGGATCGGTTCCCAGTCCGGATCCGTTCGGCGGGTAACCAACAGCTCACCGCTCTGAAACCGGCCGATCTCCGAAGGGTCGTGGATGACCCGGGCGCAGCCGCTGCTGATGGCCGCACCGACGGCCCGCCCCGTGACGATGGGTTGGGCCTCCGACCCGGAGCGCAGATGCCAGCTGCGGAGTACCGCTCCCCCCCGGCGGGATTCCACGGTTTCCGGGCGTGCCTGAAGGATGAAGAGCTCTCCGCTCAGGCCGTCCTTGGCCCACTCCAGATCCATGGGTGTGGCTTGGCCCCGGATCTGGCTGTAGTGCCCTTCAATCAGGCAGGCCCAACGGGCCAGGGTGAGGGCGTCTCCATCGCTGATGGCAAAGCGCAGTTGATCCGCCTCTGCCACCGCTTCATTGCCCAGCTGGGAGCCCGTTCCCTCCGAGGCGTGTCGTTGCACCAGGCGTAGGGCCTTGCTACCGAGGCGGCGGCTGATGATCGGCGCATATCCCTGGGCCAGCGTGGGTTTGTGAATCAGCCATTCATCCGGGTTCACCGCTCCCTGCACCACGTTTTCTCCCAGCCCGTAGGCGGCCGTGAGCAGCACCACATCCCGAAATCCCGTCTCCGTATCGAGGGTGAACATCACCCCCGCTGCGCCCCGATCGGAGCGCACCATCTCCTGAACACCTACGGAGAGGGCAACGTCGGCATGGGGAAAGCCCTGTTGCTGGCGATAGGAGATGGCCCGATCGTTGAACAGGGAGGCATAGCAGCGGTGAATGGCCTCCAGCAACGCGCGCTCTCCTTCGATGTGGAGAAAGGTGTCCTGCTGGCCAGCGAAGCTGGCCTCAGGCAAATCTTCCGCCGTGGCGCTGGACCGCACCGCCACGGCGCTGGACGCCCCTCGCCGCTCCCCCATGGCGGCGTAGGCCTCCAGGATCGCCTCCACGAGGGGAGGCGGAAGAGGAGCAGCGAGAATCCTTTCCCGGCAGGTCCGACCGGCGGTCTGAAGGGCCTCCAGATCAGCGGTGTCCAGCCCGGCCAGGGCCTGCGCCAGAGCTGGCTCCAATCCATTGGCTCCCAGGAACAGGCGATAGGCCGCCGCGGTGGTGGCAAATCCGCTCGGTACCTGCACGCCCTCGGCCTGCAGGGATTGGATCATCTCCCCAAGGGAGGCATTTTTTCCGCCCACCTCTGCGATGGCCCTGAGCCCAACCTCCTCGAAGGGCACCACCAGCCTCAGGCTTCCCGCTGACTCAGGCACCACCCAAATCCCTGTGGACTGGTCTCACTCTGGCCCCGGTCGCCTGATGTGATCACGTCCGTTACCACCTGAAGGCTGGGCTGCCGCGCCCTGGGAGGGTGTCAGGGAGGGGGTTCCCTGTCCTGGGGAGGCGGCGGGCTTTCCGTGGGCAGCCATTGGGCCAGGATCCCAGCCCCGAGCAACACACCTCCCAGGGTGAGGGCCAGGCCCCTGTTCTGTGCAGCAGGGCCATCCATCCAGGCCGCCGCGCTCAGGAAGGCCCCCCCCAGAAGCAAGCTCGGCACCAAAACAATGCCTTTGGCGGTGCGGTTCAACCCCATCGTTCAGCTGGCGGTCTGGAGATCTCCACAGGCCGTGGCCGTCGCCAGACCCTCAGCCACCAAGGCTTCCCCCAGATCCTGGCCTGTTCTGAGCACCCGCACCTGGGCGACCAGCTTTCCGCCCTGCTCGCTGATGGGGCGCAGGTTCACTTTGGTCCCCCGGGGACCATGCTTCTGGAGCCAGGCCAGGGCCTCCTGTTGGTTGGACTCGGGCACCGCGAGACAGGCCAGCTGGATGCTGTAGGTCCTGTTCTGATCTCCGATCTGCAGGAGGGTGGCGCTGCGGATACTCAGGATCTCCGCGGCCAGGGCGGGCCCGGCGAACAGGCCGATGGTCAGGCTCCAGAGGAGAACGACCAGCAGGAGGGGCCGAACCCCGAGGGCTGGCTTCAGGGGGGAAAGGAACGGAGGTTTCAGAGCTTGGCCCCGCAACTTGGGCAGTAATGATGGGCGCTGGCGGTGGTTTCACCACAGGAGGCGCATTGCCGCACAGTGTCGATGGCCAGTTCGGGATGGGAGGGCAAACCCACCATCTGGGCATTGCTGGCGCCGGGCGGCACCATGGGATAGCAGTTTTCGCCCCGGCGCACGGTCACATCGATGAAAACGGGACCGGGGTGGGCCAGGGCCTCCCGGAGTTGGGGAAGCAGGTCGGCCCGTTCGTTGATCTGGATGCCCCGCACCCCGAATGACTCGGCCAGACCAACGAAATCAGGCATGCCCACGCTCATCTCGGAGGCGGAGTAACGCTCGTCGTAGAAGCTTTCCTGCCACTGCCGCACCATTCCCTGCCAGCCGTTATTGAGCACCACCACTTTCACGGGAAGGCCGTATTGGCTGAGGGTGCCCAGCTCCTGGATGTTCATCAGGATGCTCGCATCCCCCGCCACGCAGATCACCTGCGCTTCGGGTCTGGCCACCTGAACCCCCATGGCCGCGGGCATCCCGTAGCCCATCGTGCCCAGGCCGGCACTGCTGATCCAGCGCCTGGGGCCCGTGGGGAGAAACTGGGCGGCCCACATCTGGTGCTGCCCCACATCGGTGGTGATGAAGGCCTCGGGTGCCAGCTCTCGGAGGGCCACCACCACCTCCTGAGGCGCAATCTCCCCCTCGGGACTCGGCACCACCAGGGGGTAGTGATGCTTCCAGAGGGCGATGCGGGAGAGCCAACCCTCCGTGCGGCCCCGGCTCTCTTCGCCCACACTGAGGCTGAGGAGGCCCGAGAGGGCGGCTTTCACATCGGAGATGATCGGCACATCAGGCACACGGTTTTTGCCCACTTCCGCGGCATCAATGTCGATGTGGATGACTTTGGCCCGCGTGGCAAAACTGTCCAGGCGGCCGGTGACCCGGTCGTCGAATCGCGCCCCGACGGCGATCAGCAGATCACATTCGGTGACGGCGAAATTGGCGTAGGCCGTGCCGTGCATGCCCAGCATGCCCAACGAGAGGGGAGCCCGCTCATCGAACGCCCCCTTCCCCATCAGGGTGGTGGTGACGGGAATCTGGAACCGTTCGGCCAGTTGGTGCACCTCCTGATGGGCGCCACTGCTCACTGCTCCCCCCCCGACGTAGAGGAGGGGGCGATGGGCCTGGCGGATCAGGGCCAGGGCATCCTCCAACCGTTCGTGGTTGGGCAGGGGTGTGCTCTGGAACCCAGCTGGAATGGCTGTTCCTGGCTCAACGGGGATGTAATCAAAATCCTCGGCCCCCACGTCCTTCGGCACATCGATCAACACAGGTCCGGGACGGCCTGAGGAGGCGATGAGGAAGGCCTCCGCCACGATGCGACCGATCTGGGCGGGATCACGCACCACCCAGGAATGTTTCACGATCGGCAGGGTGATGCCGAAGATATCGATTTCTTGAAAGGCATCGGTGCCGATGGCCGCACGGGGCACCTGGCCCGTCACCACCACCATGGGAACCGAATCCATGTAAGCCGTGGCGATCCCGGTCACCAGGTTGGTGGCTCCGGGCCCCGAGGTGCCAAAGCACACCCCCACCTGGCCGGTGGCACGGGCGTAGGCGTCGGCGGCGTGGGCCCCACCCTGTTCGTGCCGGACAAGGATGTGACGGAGCCAACCCCGTTCTTCGGCCTTATGAAGTTCGTGATAGATGGGCAGGATGGCCCCACCGGGATAGCCAAAGATGTGGCGCACCCCATGGCGACGCAGGGCATCCATCAGGGCATAGCCCCCGTTGACCCGTTTAGGCCCCTTGTCTTCCACCTGGGTGGGAGCCGGGTGAACTGCTGCTTCGTTGGATGGGGTGGGTGTCAAAGTCACAGCGGGCAGGCAGGGAGCGGAACGATGGAACGGCTCGATCCGTGAGCGACGTTATCGGGTCTGACCAACATTAAAAGCTCCACGCCCTGTTGGCTGCTGCAGGCGACGTTCTGCAGCCATGGCCCTGAGCACGGCGGCCGGATCCAGCCATCGGTCGCGGTAGCGCAGACCCCAGTGCAGGTGTGGCCCCGTGGTGTGTCCTGTCAGTCCCACATGGCCAATGGTCTGCCCGGTACGCACACGCTGCCCCCGCCGCAGGAGCACGGCTCCACTGCGGTATGCGTCGCCCTCCACCCGACCGGACAGGTGGCAGTAGAGATGTTCATAGGCCCCTGATCGGATCAGGAGTCCGTTCCCGCAGCCTGCATCGCTGATGGTGGCCACCAGCGTGCCCCCCCACCAGCTGCGCACCGCCGATCCCAGGGGTGCAGCGATGTCCAGGCCCGTGTGGGGGCGCAAGCCCCCGCTCAGCGGATGGACCCGCCATCCGAAGGGGCTGGTGTAGGCCACAAAGCTGGCGACAGGAAAGCTGGCCCGCCCCCAGGTTGCCCTTGGGCTGGCTCCCAGGGGCCTGGGCAGCGGGGCCAGGCCCAGCAGAGCCACCAGAACCGCGACCCCCCAACGGGAGTGAGCCTGACGGCGGGCGGGGTCAGAGCAGGCCGATGGCATGCAAGGGGCCTTTGCCGCTGAGCAATTCGATCAGAAAGGCGGAGAAGCCCAGCATCGCCAATCGGCCGTTCCACACTTCCGAACTGTTGTTCCAACCCCAGGCCCATTTGTCCTGGGGATAGAGCTTCACTTTCTTCGGCAGCTGGGCGGCCTGATCCAGATTCACTTCAGGCCCCTCCAGGGCCTCCGCCACCAGATCGGCCAACCCGGAAATGAAGGTGGAATCGGTGTTGGGGGCTGGTACCCGCAGAAAATTGGCGATGCCCGCATCGTGGGCAATCTCCGCGTATTCGAGGTCGATCTCCTCCAGGGTTTCGATGTGCTCGCTCACAAAACTGATCGGCACCACCACCAGATCCTTCACCCCCTCCTCGCCAAGCTGCCGCAGGGCTTCATCGGTGTAGGGCTTCAGCCACTCCACCGGACCCACCCGGCTCTGATAGGCCAGGGTGAAGGGGTTGGAATGGCCGAGGCTCCGCTGCAGCTCCTCCATGATCAGTTGTGTGCAGGCCTCCATTTCCCGCTGGTAGGGATCGCCAGCCTCCTCCACATAGCTTTTCGGCACCCCATGGGCACTGAAAAACACGTGGGCTTTGGCGGGGTCGTCGGCTTCTTCGATCTTCCGGCGGATCAAGCCCACCATCGCCTGGATGTAGCCGGGATGGTTGTACCAGCTTCGGATGCAGCGGATGGGGAGCTGGCTGAACTGGGGATCGCTCTGGCGGAGGCGTTGCAGTTCACGGAAGCTCGAGCCACTTGTGCTGATCGAAAACTGGGGATAAAGGGGCAGCACCACCACTTCATCCATCGCATCGGCCTTGATGTCGGCCACGGCAGACTCGGTGAAGGGATGCCAGTAGCGCATGGCCACATAGGTGGTGGCATCGATGGCCCGCTGACGCAGCACGCTCTGCAGTTCCCGGGCCTGGTGCTCTGTGATGCGCCGCAGGGGGGAACCACCACCGATGGCCCGGTAGGCATCCTGGGATTTGCTGCTGCGAAGCGTGCTCACCAGCCAGGCCAGGGGACGCTGCAGGGCCGGAATGGGCAACCGGATGATTTCCGGATCGGAAAAAAGGTTGTAGAGGAAGGGGGCGACATCCTGGATCCGTTCCGGGCCACCGAGGTTCAGCAGCAACACGCCGACCTTTGCCATGCCCTGCCCGCAGAAACAGCTTCGCGAGCGTAATGCCAGCTCGAGGGCCCATGGGGTTCAGCCCTGGCCACTCATCCACGCTCGCGGTACGTTCCAGCTTTTGGGCCCCCTCCCATCGGAAGGCCCCGGCTGTGTCACCGCCCTTGCCCGTGAATCCTCCCTGCCTGAAGGACGCCGTGAAGCTGGCCAATCAAGGGTTGGCGGAGTCGGGAACGGCCTGGCGCCTGGAGCTCCGCGGCCAGCGCCTGGGGCTCCGTGGTCCCCTGCCTCCTCGGCCTGGAAGCTCCCAGACCCAGCCAACGACCCAGAGACTGAGCCTGGGATTGCGCGCCAGCGAGGACGCGGTTCAGGAGGCCCTCGCCCAGCTGCAGCAGCTCGAACGCCAGCTCCAGCAGGGCACCTTCCACTGGGACGCCTGGCAGAGGCCATCCGCCGCCGCGGGCGTCGCTCCGTCCGCCCCGGTCGAGGGGCCGGGAGGGGGGGACTGTGGGCCGGAAACCTCCAGTGCTCTGGCGGCTGCCCTGGAGTCCTTCCAACGGGCTTTTCACCAGGATCCCCGCCGTCGCCGCTCCCCCGCCGGCACCCGCAGCACCTGGCGGTCGGCCTATCAGCCTTACCTCCGCCGCCTCCGGGCGATGGGTGAGCCAGCCAACGCCCACGTGGATGCGGGGCTGCTCATGGCGGTGCTGGAGAGCTATCCCATGGCGAGCCGCAGCCGTCAGCAATGTGCCCTGGTGCTGGGGGCTCTGGCCCAGCACCTGGCCCTTCCTCTCCCCCCCGATTGGCAGGAGATGGGTCGGGGCTATGGGCTCCATCTGGCCCGGTTTCGCCCCTTGCCGAGCGATGCCCGGATCCTGGAGGTGCTGGATCAGATTCCCAATCCCCAGTGGCGTCTGGTGTACGGACTGATGGCCACCTACGGGCTGCGCAACCACGAGGTGTTCTTCACAGATGTATCCGCCCTGGGGCCTGGAGGCGACAAGGTCGTGCGGGTGCTGCCCACCAGTAAGACGGGTGAGCACCAGGTGTGGCCCTTCCAGCCTGAGTGGGTGGAGCGCTTTGAGCTGGAGCGGTTGGCCCGGGATCGGCAGGCCCTGCCCTCTGTCACCACGGATCTGCGGGTCACCTCCCTGCGCACGGTGGGCCAGCGGGTGTCTGAGCAATTCCGGCGTTACAACCTGCCGCTCACCCCCTACGACCTCCGCCATGCCTGGGCGGTTCGCACCATCCACATCGGTCTGCCCGACACGGTGGCCGCCCGGATGATGGGCCACTCGGTGGGGATTCATAACCGCACTTATCATCACTGGATCACCCGAAGAGACCAGCAGCAGGCGGTGGATGCGGCTCTCGCCCGCCGCCTGGCGAGCTGAGGGCCCAGGCAGAGTGGGCGATCAATGGAAGGACGCTCCATGACGGACAGCGCCAAGACGGACGGGCCTTCGCTGGATGCGGTGGCCGCTGACCTGGGGCAAGGGGGGATGGGCGCACCGGAAACGGATCAGGCGGCCTACCAGCGCCGCATGGAGCGCCGGCGCCAGGTGCAGCAGATGCGCCTGGAAAGCCGCCAGCTGGAGAAGGGTCTGGTGCTGGTGTTCACGGGCGAGGGGAAGGGAAAAACCACCGCAGCCCTGGGAATGGTGCTGCGCATGCTCGGCCATGGGGAGCGGGTGGCCGTCATCCAGTTCATCAAGGGGGGCTGGCAGCCGGGTGAGGTGGCGGCCCTTGGGCGTTTTGGCGAGGATCTGCACTTCCACGCCCTCGGGGAGGGCTTCACCTGGGAAACCCAGGATCGGGAACGGGATCGCCGTGCCGTGCTCCTGGCCTGGCAGCAAGCCCTCGCCTATTTGCACAATCCGGAGTGGAAGCTGGTTGTGCTCGATGAAGTGAATGTGGCGCTGAAACTCGGCTATTTGCCGCTCGAGGATCTGCTGGCTGGGTTGCGGGGGCGGCCTGAACTCACCCATGTGGCCCTGACGGGACGGGGAGCGCCCGAGGCGCTGATCGCCTCTGCCGATCTGGTCACCGAGATGCGGATGGTGCGTCATCCGTTTCGGGAGCAAGGCGTGCGGGCCCAGCCGGGCATTGAGTATTGATGGCCACCCCGACGGGGGTTGGGTGGGCCGGCGGCTGGGGTCTTGCTACTGTTCGGCGGGTTTGGCCGGCCGGAAGACAGGAATGACAGCCTATCGGCGTGTGTTGCTCAAGCTCAGCGGTGAAGCGCTGATGGGGACCCAGGGGTATGGCATCGACCCCGCCATCGTGCAGTCGATCGCCTCGGATGTGGCGGATGTGGTGGCTGCCGGCACCCAGTTGGCGATTGTGGTGGGGGGGGGCAACATCTTCCGGGGGTTGAAGGGGTCCGCCGCAGGCATGGATCGCGCGACCGCCGACTATGTCGGCATGCTTGCCACCGTGATGAATGCCATCACCCTTCAGGATGGGTTGGAGAGGGTGGGTGTGCCGACCCGGGTGCAAAGCGCTATCTCCATGCAGGAGGTGGCCGAGCCTTACATCCGCCGTCGGGCCATCCGCCATCTTGAAAAGGGGCGTGTGGTGATCTTTGCTGCTGGTTGTGGCAATCCCTTCTTCACCACCGATACAACGGCAGCCCTGCGGGCGGCAGAAATCAACGCGGATGTGGTGTTCAAGGCCACCAAGGTGGATGGGGTTTACGATAAGGATCCAGCGCTCTACCCCGATGCCACCCGCTATGACACCCTGACCTTTATGGATGTGCTGAGCGGTGAGCTTGAAGTGATGGATGGAACGGCAATCGCCCTTTGCAAGGATAATTCAATTCCCATCGTTGTCTTTGATCTTTTTGGCCGCGGCAATATCAGCAGAGCCGTGGGGGGAGAGCCGATCGGCACTCGAATTGTGTCCACGCTACAGCCCCATTCGTGATCCTTTCCTCTTCTTTTTAACCCCTATGGATCTTGAAGCCAGCATGCGCAAATCGCTGGAAGCAACCCAGCGAAACTTCAATACCATTCGCACCGGTCGCGCCAACCCTTCCCTTCTCGACAAGATCATTGTTGAGTATTATGGAGCTGAGACCCCGCTGAAATCCCTGGCAACCCTGTCCACCCCCGACTCTCAGACCATCCAGATTCAGCCCTTTGATGCGGGCTCGGTGTCGCTGATTGAAAAAGCGATCGCCATGAGCGATCTGGGATTGACGCCAAATAACGATGGTAAATTGATTCGCATTAATATTCCTCCGCTGACAGAGGATCGCCGCAAGGATCTCTGCAAGATTGCTGCCAAGTATTCTGAAGAGGGTAAGGTGGCTTTGCGCAATCTGCGCCGTGATGCAATTGATCGCATCAAGAAACAGGAAAAAGATGGGGAGTTGTCAGAAGATCAGTCCCGGGATCAGCAGGACAAGGTGCAGAAAGTGACCGATCGATTTATTGTTGAGCTTGAGAAGCAACTGGCCGATAAAGAGGCTGAGATTCTCAAGGTTTAGCGCGAGTTCCCTGCATGCGTTCTCCTCAGGTCAGTCCCGTCGACACGCTGGTGATTGGGGCTGGACCGGCGGGAGCGGCGGCGGCCTTCCACCTGGCAGAGCGTGGCCGGACTGTGGTGGTGCTTGAGCGGGACGCCACCGGGCGAAGCAAGCCCTGCGGCGGGGGGATGGCGGCATCGGTCCAGCGCTGGTTTCCCTTTGATCTCTCGCCCGCTGTTGATCAGGTTATCCAGAACGTGCGGTTCACCTGGACCCTGGACGATCCCGTGGCGGCCAGCCTTCCTGGGGAAGCTCCCTTCTGGATCGTGCGACGGTCGGTGCTGGATGCTTTCCTGGCAGAGCAGGCTGCTCGAGCAGGCGCCACAGTTCACTTTTCCACAGCGGCCGTCGCGGTTGAGCGCCACGGAGATCTCTGGCAGGTCTGGGATCAGCGGGGTGAACCCTGGCAGGCCCGCACCCTTCTGATTGCCGATGGATCCTCGTCCACCCTGGCCAGCAGCCTCGGGATGGGGCCCCCGCGGCCTCGCTATGCCTCCACCCTGTCGGTGGAGGTGGAGTGCCCCGTTCGGGAGCCTGGGGTGGCCTACTTTGATTTTGGATCGGTGCCCCAGGGCTTCTGCTGGGCGTTTCCCCGCCACCATGGATACAGCATCGGCCTTGGCACCTTCATCGGCCAGGCGGATGTGGATGGGGAGGCGGTGCTCCAACGGCTTCTCCCCTTCCTGGGCCTTCCCCCTGGGGCGGGTCAGCGCCAGCCCTCCCGTTTGCGCATCTGGGACGGCCACTATCCCCTCGATGGTGAGGGGGTGGTGGTGGCGGGTGATGCCGCCTCTCTCTGTGATCCCTTTCTGGCTGAGGGCCTTCGGCCTTCCCTGATGAGTGGTTGTCGGGCTGCAGAAGGGCTCCATGCCTGGCTCGGGGGCGACCCCCAGGCACTCAAGGCCTACACCGCTGTCATGCGCAGAGATTGGGGGGATTCCATGGCCTGGGGAAAGCGAATCGCCCAGGTGTTCTACCGATTACCGCGGGTGGGCTATCAGATCGGGCTCAAACGGCCCACCGCCCCCCAACGCATTGCCCAGATCCTCTCCGGTGAGATGGGCTACGGCGACATTGCCCAACGGGTGATCAAGCGCTTGTTGTTTCAGCGCGGGTAAGAGCGGTCACACCCCTTCAGATCCCGCAGGCGTTGGTCGATGGAGCCCAGCAGTTCGATGGCAAACATCGGCGATTCCTGAACCGCAAACAGGAACTTTTCTTTGTTCATCACCAGAAGCTTGCAGTCGGTCTGAGCCACCGCATTGCCGAACCGTCGGTGCTCCGGCGTGACCAGGGCACCGGCCCCGAAGACATCCCCGGCCTCAATCCTTTCGTGGCCGCTTTCCCCGTTCCAGGTGAGGTCGACCGTGCCTTCCAGCAGGCCGAACATGCAGTCGCCCGATTCACCCGCTTTGAACACCGTGCTGCCCGCTGGAACCTCAATCACCTCCCCAGAGGAGGCCAGCGCGCGCATGGTGTCCAGGGCGTTCATAGGGGGGCCGCAACCAATTGCTTTAATTTAGGGTTGAACAATAAAGGAATGGTTAACACCTGCCCGTGCTCACCCTCCCGGCGCCGGTGGCTAGCGCCGTACTGCAAGTGCTGCACCCAGTCCTCCCCGCACGTCCTCAGGGGCAAGACGCCCATCCTGGTCGGTGTCGAGGGCATCAAACACCGCATCGCTGCCCAGCCACTCTTCCCGTGTGATGCAGCCATCCCCATCGAGATCATTGAGCAGAAAGATCTCATGCACGGCATGGGTGAATGCAGCCTTTCCTTCAAGGCTGGCCAGTCGATGGGCCAGCTGCACCTCCAGCGTTTCGATGGCTTTGGAAAAGCCCCGAATGCCCTCATCCAACTTTTCGGTGGCCATGCGATCCGCTTCCATGAGCTGGTCGAACATAGGTTTGTCGACATGAATCTTCCCGTCTGTGGCCCCAGGAGCAGCGCCGTTCAGCTTTCGGCTTAAGTTTCCCTCTTTTGAGCGGAGTTGCTCCATCAAGGCGGGGGAGATGGTGAGGAGATCACAGCCGGCAAGTTCGATGATTTCATCGATGTTTCGGAAGCTTGCCCCCATCACTTCGGTGTTGTAGCCATAGGTTTTGTAGTAATTGAAGATCTTTGTTACAGACAGCACGCCTGGATCCTCAGGGCCGGGATAGCTCTCGCGTCCCGTGGATGCCTTATACCAATCCAGAATACGGCCGACAAACGGAGAGATCAGGGTCACCCCGGCCTCTGCACAGGCCACGGCCTGGGCAAAGCCAAACAACAGGGTGAGATTGCAGTGAATTCCCTCCTGCTCCAGCTTTTCAGCGGCGCGAATCCCCTCCCAGGTGGAGGCAATCTTGATCAGCACCCGCTCCCTGTTGACCCCTGCCTGTTCATAGAGGCCGATCAGTTTGCGAGCCTTTTCAATGGTGGCTTCCGTGTTGTAACTCAGCCTGGCGTCCACCTCTGTGGACACGCGCCCAGGAACAATCTGCAGGATCTCCTTGCCAAAAGTGACGCTGATCTCGTCCAGGGCTTCGGCCACCACGTCTTCCACCGGGGCACTCTCTCCAATGACTGCTCTCGACTCGGTCAGGGAACGGTCGATCAGATTCTGGTAGGTGGGAATCTGGGCGGCAGCAAGAATCAGGGAGGGGTTGGTGGTGGCGTCCCGGGGGGTGAACTGGCGAATGGCCTCGATGTCGCCCGTGTCGGCCACAACCACGGTCATGGTGGCCAGTTGGTCCAGCAGGTTGGTCATGCGATGCAGCGGCCTGAAACCTTCTTTTCACGCTAACGGTGGTGCCTGAAGGCCACCACCTGCAACGTGCTGGCTTGTGGGAATCCATACAAGCCAAGGGGCTTGGGCTTCAGGGCCGGCTCTTCACGAGCTGGGGTTTCGGCGTGATCTTTTCCGGCCGGGAGGGGGGAATCTTTTCCAGCACCAGCAGGGCCTCCACGATCTGGCGCGCCACCGGCAACGCCACCGTGGATCCATAGGCATTGCCCCCCTGGGGTTCATCCATCACCACCAAAACCACATAGCGAGGATTTTCCACCGGAAGGATGGCCACGAAACTGGTGATCCTGGCGCCTGGAATGTAAACACCATTTTCCGCCTTCTGCGCTGTTCCGGTCTTTCCTCCGATGCGGTAGCCGGGGATTTTGATCCCCTTTCCTGTGCCTTTATCAACGACGGTTTCCATCCAATTCACCACCTGTTGGGTGACCTTGGGATCCAGGAGCTGCACACCTCTCTGAGTGGGCCGGGTGGCCAGACCATCTCCGGAGCGCAACCCTCGGGTGATGTGGGGACTCACCAGGCGGCCCCCATTGGCCAACATCCCTTGCAGCTGGAGGAGTTTCAGCGGTGTGAGGGAAAAGCCCTGACCGAAGGAGGCCGTGGCCGGTTCGATGGCTCCTGAAATGAATTCCTCCCTGGATTTCAGCTGTCCGGCCACGGCGCCGGGTAAGTCGGTGTCCGGCACATCGTTGATGCCGATCGTGTTGAGCCAGGTCCAGAAGGTTTCTCGCTTCAGATGGCTCATGGCATCCACCATCCCCACGTTGCTGGACACCTGCAGCACCGTGGGAAAGTCGATGATTCCATTCGCCCGTCGGTCGGCATTGAAGATCGGCCAGCCGCCGATGGTGAGCTGGCCACTGTCATTCACCGTGCCCTTCGGATCAATCGCCTTTTCCTGCAAGGCAATTGCCAGATTGATGGGTTTGAACGTAGACCCGGGTTCATAGAGATCCTGCACCGACCATTCCCGGAAGGAGGACGGGTTGAACTCCCAGTACCGATTGGGGTCGTAGGTGGGAGTGGAGGCCAGGGCCAGCAGTTCCCCGGAGTGGGCATCCATCACCAGAGCCACGCCCCGTTTCGCATTCCACTGCTTCATCTGCTTGGCTACGGCCTGCTGGGCCACTTGCTGCAGTCGGGAATCCAGGGTGAGCTGAAGGCGAAGATCATCGCCATAGAGGGATCCGGCTTGGAGGCCATCTGGAAGGGGTGTGCCATCCCCCCCACGGCGCATGCTGAAGGTGCTTTCTTGTCTGCGGAGATCCTGATCCCTGCTCTGCTCCAACCCCGCCTGGGGCACCCGATCCAGGTTCAGGAAACCCACCACATTGGAGAACAGGGTGCCCTGGGGGTAGATCCGCTGGGGATAGGCCTCAAGATCCAGGCCGCTGATCTGAAGCTGGCGCACCCGTTCTGCGGTCTCTGGATCCAGGTTCGTGGCCAGCTTGATGCCACTCTTCCTGTTGCCGATGCTGTTCAGCAGTTCGGATTGTGGCCGAGCCAGGATTTCGGCGAGTTTGGCGGTCACCTCCTTGGGGGAGCGTCGGAGGTCGATGTCGTCGCCAAAGAAGCTGAAATACTTCGGATGGGCCCAGAGGGTGAAGCGCTCTTCGTCGATGGCCACCATTCGGCCCGCGCGATCCACGATGGTGCGCCGCTTCCCGAGGGGCTTGATGGCCTGGGTCTGGATTTCCCGGGCCTTGACCTGGAGGGCATCCCCTTGAACCACCTGAAGCCAGAGAAGGCGAGAGGCCAGACCGCCCAGAGCCAGACAAAGCAGGGCATACACCCATAACAGCCGCCTGGAGGGCGGTTGGAGAGGAACAACGGTTCGCCCATGCCCCCGTGGCCGGCCGTTCCCCACCCCCAACCTGCGTTCCGATGTCCAAGGTCGCCCGTTGGGGTGGGGGCGTTTGGTGGGTTGCTCCATCAATACCCGGCTGGAAGGGAGGGCCGAACTGTTGCAGAGGGCGAACGCCCGATGGTGAACCCTGTGAGCACAGGGAACGGGGGTTTGGTTGCCCCGGTTTGTTTGGGGGCCGGGAGGTGCACAAGATTTTCACTGCTCGTGGGCACCAGCTGGCCGGGCCGGCCCATGCTCTGGATGTGGTGTTGCTCCAGCACGGCAGCGGATTCGTGCAGTCGATGCTCGAGCACCTTGGTGGCCTCCAGCTCGGCGAAATTCTTCGACCACTGATTTTGCCAGTGGAGCGTTAGGGCGCTGAGACCGACAAGGGACAGGCCCAGACCCATGAGCGCTCCAGAAGACACCTTGTGGAGGCTGGCCAGAAGAGGCGATTGGCGCTCAACTTTGCGCCCACTCAAAGAGCCCTGGATCAGTTGCAACGACCGTCCGCCCAAGCGGGATGGCTTGGGTTGATGCCTCCGGCCTGTCCGCCGAGCAGACCGCTGATTGCGTCTGGCTCCGCTGGAGGCTGAACTGAGATTGGAGGAGGGGGAAGGGGTGGCAACCAAGGACTTGGGGCCGATTCTGAGCAAGTGAACCACCCCGATGCCGTCTCGGCAAGGCAAGGATCAGCGGGCCAGCAGCAGAAGATTCAGAAAGGTCAGGCTGTTCCACAGCGCATGCAGGCAGACGGAGGCCGCCAGCCGCCCGCTCTGCCACCGCAGCAGGCCAAGCCCAATCCCAAGTACCGACAGGGGCAGGAGCTCTCCCAGGCTCAGATGGGCCAGGGCAAACAGCACCGCACTGATTCCCACCGCTGCCATCCCACCCATGTGCCGGCCGAGTACGGGAAGAAGCACCCCGCGAAACAGGGTTTCCTCAAAAAGAGGGGCAAAGATCACAGCGGTGAGGGCGAAGGCCAGGAGTGCCAGCCCGTTGGAACTGGCCAGCACCATCTCCAGCAGGGGATTGCTTCCCCCCGGATCCGTCCACACCTGTTGCAGCAACCAGGTGGCCAGTGCCACCAGGGGGATCACCATCAGAAAGCCTGTCAAGGCCGGACCCACCACGGCCCAGGCTGGCCGCCAGCCCCATTGCAGCCAGCCACCCTTGGGAGGGTTGGGGTGCCGCGCCAGAAACAGGGCCAGGATCCCCAGGGGCGCCACCATCAGGGTGACGTAAGACCCCAGGACTTCGATCCCCTGGCGGGTATCCGCTGCCAGCGACCAGTGGCTCAACAGACGCATCAGACCTCCCTGGGTGAGGGCCGGTAGGAGAACCTCACCGAGCAGCACAAACCCACCTGCGATCACCAGCGTCACATCCACCAAGGAGAGGGGCGGCGCCACCAGGGGAGGTGGTGTGGGAACACGCCCGCGCTGCAACAGCCAGAGCTGACGACCCAGGAGGATGACACCGGCGACCATCAGCAGGGCCGGCAGGACGGTGAGGGCCAGAAAGCGCCCAATCAGCCAGGGGGCCAGCCGTTGGGCCGGGCAGGAGCGGCTGGCACCACCCAGCTGCTCACAGCCCAGCTGGGCGATCAGGGTGTCGTCTCCCCAGGGCGCCAGAAGAACCTGCTGCTCCTCTGGGGACACCGCCGTCGGACCCTGAAGCGCCAGCAGCAGGGGACGGCGGGACGCCTCCACCTGGGTGGCCAGTTCCGCCAGGGCAGCCTCTCCGTTGGTGGATCCCCCACCCTTCTGGCTCCGCTTCAACAGGGTGAGTTCCAGGCGACGGTTGGCCGCAGGGGGGCTGGAGGGATCCTTGCTCTGCTTTTCCAGCGCCTCCACCAGGGAGCCCCGTGGGTTGTCTCCAACGAGGAGGGGCCGCAGGGTGGGCGGCAGGGCCTCAGCGGTCAGAACGGTGAGTTCCATTTGACGCACATCCAGTGCATTCACCACCGAAGGGCGGGAGAGGCTCTCCTCCAGTCCGCTGATCCAGATCAGTCCACTCAGGGACAGGGCGAGCAGGGCCAGCAGCCCCTTCCAACCCCGCAAGCCGTCCCATGGGGACAAACGTCGGGATCCAGGGTCGGCATGGGTGGATTGGGGAGAGGCCTGACCTGCCACGAAGTCTTGGTCGGGGGAGATCCGTGGATTCTGGTCCCATACAGTTGACCCTGTCCGACCCCAGCTGGCTGTGCCCCTTCGCCTTGTGCTCGTGCGTCACGGGCTGAGCACCTTCAACCAGGAGCATCGCATCCAGGGTCGAGACGATCTCTCGGCCCTGGCTCCCGAGGGAAGATCCCAGGCCCACCTCACGGGGCAGGCCCTGCGGGATGTGACCTTCACCCATGCGTACAGCTCCCCCCTCTCCCGGGCCAAGGACACGACGGAGACCCTGCTGGTGGCCACGGGACAAACCGTGCCGATCCATCTCGAAGAGGATCTTCGGGAAGTGGATCTGGGCCCATGGAGTGGTCTCCGTCGCCAGGAGGTGAACGAGCGTTACCCGGAGCAGGCCCGCACCTGGCAACGGGCACCCCAGATGTTGGAACTGGAGCGTTCGGATGGCCAACGGTTCTTCCCCCTGAGGGAGCTGATGGAGCAGGCCGCCAGATTTGTCGCCCGGTTGCACGCCACCCACCGGAGCGCCATGGCTGCAAGCCAGAGCGAGAGCGTGCTGGTGGTGGGGCACAACGCCATCCTTCGCGCCCTCATCCTTCAGATTCTGGGGCTGGATGCCACGGGCTTCCGCCGGCTGCGCATGGACAATGCCTCCATCTCCGTTCTCAACCTGAGCCAGGCGGAGGGTGAGCCTGTTGCCGTTCAACTGGAATCGCTCAACAATTCCAGCCATCTGGGAGATGGGCTCCCTCCAGCAAAGGGCCCTCGCCTCCTGTTGGTTCGCCATGGGGAAACCGACTGGAACCGCGAAGGCCGCTTCCAGGGGCAGATCGATATTCCGCTCAATGCCCAGGGACAGCATCAGGCACGGGCCGCCAGCGCATTTCTCTCAGCCGTGTCGATTCAACGGGCTTACAGCAGCACCATGGCCCGTCCACGGCAGACGGCGGAGCTCATCCTGGCCGCCCATCCCGGCGTACCGCTCACCACCACACCAGGGCTGGTGGAGATCGGTCACGGTCGCTGGGAGGGATGCCTGGAGGAGGAGATCGCCCAGACCTGGCCGGACCTTCTCGCCGACTGGAAACGGGCCCCCCACACCGTCACCATGCCTGATGGGGAAACCCTGCAGCAGGTCTGGGATCGGTCGTTGGCCACCTGGCAGTCGCTCGTGGCGGGGCTCAGCCCTGAAGAAACCGCCCTGGTGGTGGCCCATGACGCTGTGAACAAAACCATCCTCTGCGCCCTCCTGGGGCTGTCCCCCGCCGACATCTGGATGGTGAAGCAGGGCAATGGGGCGGTGAGCGTGATCGACTATCCCCAGGGTGTGGAGGGGGGAGCGGTGGTGAGCTGCCTCAATCTCACCGGCCATCTCGGCGGAGTGCTGGACCGCACCGCCGCAGGAGCCCTCTGAGGCCTTGCCGATGGCTTCCCACCTGTTGGTGCGTCAGGTTCAGGTGCTGGAGGGCCCCGGCCAACCCGCCCTTCGCAGGGATGTGTGGTTCCGAGGCCGCACCCTGCTCGGGTGGCAGTCCAGCCCCCCCTCCACCGACCTGGTTGAGGAGGTGACGGAGCTCGATGGCCGCCATCTGTGGTTGGCCCCTCCCCTGGTGGATCCCCACAGCGTTCTGGACGACCCTTGGCTGGGACGTTCGGAAACCCTGGAGAGCCTGGGCCAGGCAGCAGTGGCTGGTGGGTATGGCACGGTGGCGCTCCTTCCTTGGGCCCGTCCCTGGCGGGATCGCCCAGAACGGTTGCAACTCGCCTGGGAGCCCCCCTTGCAATTGCTCCTCTGGGGCAGTTTCAGCCATGACGGCGCGGATGACATGCTGGCTCTTCACAGGGAGCAGCTCCAGGCCGGTGCCCTGGGCCTGGCGGGATCCGACCACCTTCCTCCCCTGGCCTTGCTGGAGAAAGGGCTTCGGCTGGCGGAGATGGGTGCCCGCCCCGTGCTGCTGGCACCCCGGGATCCTGCCTTGGGGCGGGACGGATTTGTGCGCGAGAGGGTGGAAGCCCTGAGGGCCGGATGGCCAACAGACCCGGTGCTCAGTGAAACCCTTCCCCTGCAGACCCTGCTGGCTCTGGCGGCGGCCCACCCGGGCCTGGGGCTGCGGCTGATGAACCTCTCCACCAGGGAGGCCGTGGAGTTGCTGGAGACCCAGCCGAACCCCCCTCCCGCCAGTGTCAGCTGGTGGCATCTGCTGGCAGACAGCGGCACCTTGCATCCGGCGGATGAGGGCTGGCGGGTGGTGCCTTCCCTCGGGGCTCCTGCAGACCGGGCGGCTCTCCTGCAAGCCCTCAGGGGAGGACAGCTCAGTGCGGTCGCCGTGCATCACCAGCCCCTGGATGGGGAGGAGCAGCTGCTTCCCATCGATCAGCGCAAAGCAGGTCTGGCCGGCCATGGCCTTGTCCTCCCCCTGCTCTGGCAGGAGCTGGTGGTTCGACTGGGTTGGTCGGCGGAAGAGGTGTGGCAAGCCCTGTGCTGGGGCCCCTGCAGATTTCTGGATCGTCCACCGGAGCGTCTGTCCCCCGGATCAGAGCGGTGGATTCTCTGGGATCCTGCCCAGCCCTGGCCGGCAGCGGCTCAGGAGAGAGGATCCCTGGCCGCCAACCTCCCCACCCTGGGGGCTGCCGGATTGATCGGCCGTGTCATGGCCTCGGGCCTGCAGTCGGAGAACCGCTGGCCCCTTGCAGCGATCCTGCGCTGTTGAAGGGGAAGAAGCGCCAGAAGGCCCGGCCGATGATCTCGCTTTCGGGAAGGAAGGGCCCCCCGGGCCAGAAGCGTGCATCCCAGCTGTTGGCCCGATTGTCGCCAAGCACCAGAACCGTTTTGGGAGGCACCACCACATCCATGGTGGGGCAGGGGCCAACCCCCTTGGCGTCCACGGGGCAGGTGTTGGTGACGTAAGGCTCGGGCAGGGCTTTGCCATTGAGAAGCACCTGACCCTTGGGGTTGACCTCGATGTGGTCGCCGGGGATCGCGATCACCCGCTTGATGTAGGCATCACAGGCCGGTTCCTGCAGGCCGAGCATCGGTCCGATCAGGGGGATGTTCACCAGCAGGCAACCCAGCGGCCCCGGTTGGTGCTGGGCTGACAGCACCCGATCAAAGTGGTGTGGAGCATGAAACACCACGATTTCCCCTCGCTGGGGGGGGCGGTTGCGGTAGGAGAGTTTCTCCACCAGCAGGCGATCCTGCAGCTGCAACCCAGGCAGCATGGATCCGGAGGGGATATAGCGCGCTTCCACGAGAAACTGGCGGATCCCCAGGGCAACGGCGAGGGTCAGCACGATGCTCCGCCAGAAAGCCCAGGGATCGTCCTCAGAATGGGTGGACGAGGGTCGGCCGTCCTGCGGTGGCGTGCTGGTTTTCAGGCCTGGCTGCTCGTTGTTGTGGCTGCTCAAAATGAGTCATGGCGCAATGGATGGTCGGCTCCCATCGGCGCTCCGCAGAATGGCTGACCAGCAGGCAGATTAGTCGCACATCCGCGAGCGCAGCCATGGCGCGCCCCCGCTGGCACGAGACCCTGTCTCGCCCTGGCAACCGACTCTGGAAGGGCTGGGACCAATTCGTCGCCCTGTGGGCGGTTCTCAATCTTGTTTGGGTGATCGTTGATCTCACCTATGTGCCCCTGCGTCCGTTCTGGCTGTCGCGCACCCTCCATCCCATCCCTTCCTTGCCTCTGGCGGTCCCTGTTCCCCTGCTGCCTGATATCACCCCATGGATGGATCAGCTGAAAGGCATTGAGCCCCACCGAGAAACCCAGACGTTCCTTCAGGACTTCGCCAATACGGATCGGTTGATGCAGGGGTATCAGCCGGGTTCCCCTCTCTCGGTCCAACAAAAGAAAAGTCTGGCCCATCTGCAGGCCCTCAGCCACCAGATCATCGATACAGATCCTTTCCAGGCCACTGCTGGATCAGGCACCCTGGAAAAAATCAAGAATCGCTTTCGCCGCCGTGCGGATCTTGATTCGTCCAAGGAGTCCGTCAGTTTGCTGCTGAGCGATGCATGGCTCAAAACCCATTCCTGGGAGGGTGAGCGGCAGTTCTGGCAAAAGGACGTCTTGCCCTTGGTGGCAAGAAACTACTGGCGTTCCATTGATCAAAATGGGCAGCCCACGGATCATTTCTGGCGCACAGATCTGTTGCTGTTCCAGAGTGTTTTTCTTCTCGATATTCTGCTGCAAACGATCCGATTGCGCCGCAAATTGCCTGGCCTGAGCTGGCGCGATGCGTTTCTCAGGCGCTGGATCGATCTTCCCTTGTTTCTGCCTTTCTGGCGCTGGTTGCGGCTGTTTCCCGTGCTGGAACGCCTGCAGAAGGCTGGCTGGATCAATCTCGAGCCCCTGCGGGCAGTGGTCAGTCGGGGGGTGGTGGCTCTTCTCGCCTTGGAACTCTTTGAAGTTCTGGCCCTTCAGATCATGGATGGTGTTCAGCAGCAGGTGCGTTCCAAGCGCTGGCCGATGCGGTTGCGGGCCCTGCGCAGCCACCAGACTGTGATGAGCCAGGAGGAGCGGGAGCTGGTGGAGCTGGTTCGGCTCTGGGCACCCCTGCTGCTGGTGCAAGTGGCTCCGCGCCTTGCGCCCGAGCTGCAGGGCGTTCTCGGTCATGCCTTGCAGAAGAGTCTGCAGCGCACTCTGGTGCCGGCTCCCCTTCGCCAACTGCAGCCCCTGCTGGGAGTGGAACAAGGGTTCAGCCGGCAGTTGGCCCAGGGCATGGTGGACAGCCTGCTGGATCTGTCGCGGAGCGCAGGGTCCCAGCTCGGTCGACGGGACGATGAGCAACTACGCCTGCTTCAACATGCCATCGATCGCTTTTGGGAGGAGCTGGCCCTGGCCTTGGAGCAGGGCCCGGCGCTGGAACGCTCCCAGGAGTTGCTCTGTACAGCCATCGAACGGGTGAAACGGACGTACATCAGCCAGATCAGCCGCTCGGGTGTGGCGGGCTTGATCGATGAGCTGGATCAGCTCATGAACAGAGAGGGGGAGGAAACGACAGACGTTTCCTCCCCCCAGGGTTCTGGATTGCCGCCGGAGGGTTGATCAGCCGCGGTTGATCAGGGCCTTGATGGCTCCAACAAGGCTGTTGGATCCCTTGCCAACGCCCCCGTCCGGGTTTGTGCGCACGGTGACGTCGCCGGTGACGGTGGTGCGGCAGCTCAGCCGGTAGGTGGCTGGGCGATCAGCCAGGTAAACCTCTTCGACATCCGAGCGCGGGGACAGGTTGCGGGCACCATCGAGGACTTCCATCACGCAGGTGCCGCACTGGCCCAGCCCACCGCAATTGTTGAGGTTGTTGAGGCCGGTATAGGGGTTGATGCCCGCATCCAGGGCGGCTTTGCGCAAATTGGCGCCCTCGATGCACCCCACCTGCTGGCCTTCGCGTTCGAAACGGATGGTGGGCACGATGGATCGGGGGTGGAGGCGCAGCCCAACTTAGGGCACCTCGGG
>JAYKJF010000080.1:0-11036 GCA_035285785.1 Cyanobacteriota bacterium | reverse complement strand
GCAGGGCCCGGTGGGAGATCGATTTATCGCCCGGCACCCGCACCCGGCCCGCCAGGGAACCGCCGCCGGGGAGCAGCAGGGGCGCGGCGGTGGCGGCAACGGCCATGGGAACGGGCGGGGGCTGGTGAGGGGATCCTATGGAGGGAACCCACCCTCAGGGCATCACCACCCCCGCCGCCCGCATCGCCGCCGAGAGCGACCACACCTCCACCACCAGCTCATGCCAGGGGGTGATGGTGGCCATGTCGAGGGCCATGGGGGTGGGAGCGGCAGCGCGCAGGGCGCGGGCCGCGGCCAGAGCGGCCTGGGCCTCGCTGAGCCGGTCCCTGAGGGCGAGCTGTCGGGCCTCAGGCAACACCTGGTCGGGGCAGTGCTCCAGCAGCAGCAGGCCCCGGGCGAAGGTCTCCTCATAGTCCGTAAGGAGGGGGAGGAGCACCTGATCCAGGAGCTCTCCAGGGGCTGGATCGGAGGAGCTTGCCATGGCGTCACCCTAGGGGCTCAACCCAGCATCAGGCCGCCCTCCTCGCTCAGCCCCGCCCGGGCACTGCGCCAATCAAACAACAGGTCTTCCAGGGTGAGACGTTCCAGTTCCCGCTCCAGGGCCTGGCTCAGGCGTTGTTGCAGCAACAGGGCCACCCGTTCCGTGGCGGCATCCGCTCCCACCTCCCCAGGGTTCAGGTGCAGATCATCCAACTGCAGCATCGCCCTGGCCGGTCCGCCCCCGGGCCAGGCGCCCACGGCCCCGAGCACCCGGCCCAGGGGCAGGCTGGCCGGCGCGCAGGCCAGCCGATAGCCCCCCTGCCGGCCCCGCCGGGCCTCCAGCACCCCGGCGCGACGGAGCCGCAGCAGGAGCTGCTCCAGATAGGGCGCCGGCAGGCCCTGAACGGCGGCCAGATCGCTCACCGAGCGCCACTGGGAGGGCTCCTGGGCCAGCTCCAGCAGAGCCTTCAACACCTGGGTGGCCGTGCGGCCGAGCATGGGCGGGCTGAGCGGCTAGGCCCGGGGGGGTGGGGATCCACTCTGGCCCCCCAGACGCTCCAGCACATGCTCGAGCGTGTAGCCAAAGAGGGCCGGATCCGGATCGCCCTCCGGCAGATCGGCCAGCCCCAGCTCCTGCCAGCGGGCCTGCACCCGGGCCTCCAGCTCCTGATCCCGACCCAGGGGTTCGCCCCAGGGATGGCGCCGCTCCGGGCCGATCTTGGTGGTGGCATCGATCGCCAGCCGCCCTCCAAGCCCCAGGCGCTCGCTGGCGAAATCCAGGGTGTCGAAGGGCGTGTTCTCCAGCACGAAGAGATCCCGCTGGGGATCCACCTGGGCGCTGATGGCCCACACCACCTGGCGGGGGTCGCGGATGTTGATGCTCTTGTCCACCACCACCACGAACTTCGTGTAGGTGAACTGGGGCAGGGCGCTCCAGAAGGCCATCGCCGCCCGCCGGGCCTGGCCCGGATAGGCCTTGTCGATGGCGATCACCGCCAGCTTGTAGCTGAGGGCCTCCATCGGCAGAAAGAAATCCACGATCTCCGGGATCTGCTGCCGCAGGATCGGCGTGTAGATGCGATTGAGGGCGATGGCGAGCATGGCCTCCTCCTTCGGGGGCCGGCCGCTGAAGGTGGTGAGAAAGAGGGGATTGCGCCGGTGGGTGATGCAGTGGAAGCGCACCAGCGGTGAGGCCTCAATGCCCCCGTAGAAGCCCATGTGGTCGCCGAAGGGCCCATCGGGGAGCTCCTCACCGGGGGTGATGGTGCCCTCCAGCACCAGCTCGCTGTGGGAGGGCACGGAGAGATCGAGGGTTTTGCAGCGGGCCAGCCGCACGCCCTCACCGCCGTAGAGGCCGGCAAAAAGCCACTCGCTCAGCTGCACCGGAATGGGTGTGGCCGCGGCCATCACCAGCAGGGGGTGCACACCGATGGCGATGGCGATCTCCAGCTTCTTGCCCATCGCCGCCGCCTTGCGCAGGTGGCGGGCGCCCCCCCGCACGCTGAGCCAGTGCACGGTCATGGTGTTCACCGACTGGCGCTGCAGCCGGTACACCCCCACGTTGGGCGTGCCGTTTTCCGGATCCTTGGTGATCACCAGCCCCAGGGTGATCACCCCCCCCGCATCCCCCGGCCAGGGACGCAGCAGGGGCAGGGCGTCCAGATTCACCTCCTCGCCCTTGAGCACCACCTGGTGGCAGGGGGGCGTGAGGTCGCGATCGGGCATGGCCCGCATCAGGCTCCAGGCCAAGCCGCCGTAGCGCTTGAGCTCTTCCAAGCCCTTGGGCGGCCGGGGCTGTTGGAGCAGGGCCAGCTTCTCCCCCAGACCCTCCAGCTCCTCGGGCCGCTCCATGCCCATGCTCCACACCACCCGCTGCACCGTGCCGAGCAGGTTCACGGCCACCGGCATGGTGGAGCCCCGCACATTTTCAAACAACAGAGCCGGCCCCCCAAGGGCCAGCACCCGATCGGCGATGGCCGCCAGCTCCAGATCCGGATCCACCGGGGCCGTGATGCGGCGCAACTGCCCGCGACGCTCCAGGAGCTGGAGAAAGCCGCGCAGATCGCGGCCCTGCTGGGCCATCACACCGGCCAAGGCGTCACCCTGAAACAGGGCTCACTCTGACCGATGGGACGGCTCTACTGGCGGAACTCGGGCTTTTCCAGCCGCTGCACGGCCGATCCCAACGGGCCAAAGGAAATCAACAGGCTCACCACGGTGGCTCCAGCGGCGGTGAGCAGCGCTTCCGTCCAGGCGGACCCGTAGTGGGTGGGATGGCTGACGCGGTCGGCCAGAAGGGTGGAAAAAAACGTGATCAGGGCAAACGAAAACCAGGGGCGGTAGAGCCGAAACAGGCGGGTGAAGCTCACGCCCACGCCGAACACTCCGGCGAGGGCTCCCGTGAAGAGAGCCACCTGCCAGTGGGCGGGGGTGAGGGAGGCAAAATTTCCCTGGGTCATGGCCGTCAGACAGGCGATGGTGGATTGGCCGAGGTGACGGGCAAACAGGGCGGATTTCAGTCGAAAAAGGGAAGACACCACAAATCCCCAGATGAGGGCCGAGGGCGCACGGGCTCTGGCCGAAACGGTTCAAAATTGAGCGTAAGCAATGGGGACCAGGCCGGGAGTTCGGGATCTCCCATCCGGAGATCCGCACGCCGGAACCCACACAGTCCTGCCTGGTGCTGCCACACTGCAGAGATCACCGCTTTTCCCTTCGGAAATGCCCGCTAACAGCGATTTTCAGCAGGCCATCCAGGCCGCCCAGCGCAGCGCCCTCGTCGGCCCCAACGTTCTTCGCAAGGCTCTCCCCTACGTGGGGGGTGGCATGGTGCTCACGGCCGGTGGGGTGATGGGCGGAATGGCCCTCATGGCCAGCAATCCCCCCCTGTTCATGCCCCTCTTCGTGGTGGCCATGATCGCCCAGCTGGTGCTGTTCTTTGTGGCCCAGAACGTGGCTCTCAAGGCCAACAACAGCACGGCCCTCCCCCTGCTCGCCTCCTACAGCCTGCTCACGGGCTTCACGTTGAGCGGCATCGTGTCGCTGGCGATCGGCACTGCTGGGATCGGCGCCATCGGCACCGCCGCCCTCGCCACCGGGCTCACCTTCGTGGCGGCCTCCGTCTTCGGCCGCCGCATGAGCGACGACGTGGGCCAGGCCCTCACGGGTGTGGTGGGCCTCGGCATCATCGGCCTGCTGATCGCGATCGTGGTGCAGCTCGTGGGCGGCATCTTCATCCCCGGCTTCGGGATGGGCACCTTCCAGCTGATGATCGCCGGTTTCGGCACGGTGCTTTTCATCGGCGCCGCCTTCGTCGACTTCTACACGATGCCCCGCACCTACCGGGACGACCAGTATCTGGCCGGGGCCCTGGGGATGTATCTCACCTACATCAACCTCTTCATCTTCATCCTGCAGTTCATCATTGCCCTCAACGGCGGCGGCCGCAGAGACTGATCCATCCCCCGCGACTTCGGAGCCCCCACCCAGCGGTGGGGGCTTTTTTCATGGCGCCATCTGCCACACTCGGCCCACCCTGCGGCCCGCCGATGCAGATCTCCTATTTCCACACCTCTGAAAACGTTCCCCCCGTGGAGGGAATCGCGGATGGGGGCCCCGATGCCGCCGTGGTGATCGATGTGCTCCGGGCCACCACCACCATCGCCTGGTCGTTGCACAACGGGGCCGAGGCCATTGAGGCCTTTGCCGATCTGGGGGAACTGGAGGCTGCTGCCGCCGCCTGGCCGGAGCACGATCGCCTGCGGGCCGGGGAGCGGGGGGGGAAACGGGTGGAGGGGTACGACCTGGGCAACTCGCCCCTGGCCGTCACTCCGGAGCGGGTGGGAGGCAAGCGGATCTTCATGAGCACCACCAATGGCACCCGCTCCCTGGCAGCCGTGCGGGCCGTTCCCCTGCTGGTCACCGCCTGCCTGCCCAATCGCACCGCCGTGGCCCGGCGCCTGATCGAGCGCGACTGCCAGACCGTGTGGCTGGTGGGAAGCGGCTGGGAGGGGGCCTACTCCCTGGAGGACAGCCTGGCGGCGGGGGCGGTGGCCTCCGCGGCCATGGAGCTGGCCGTCGCCCCCCACCGGGGGGTGCGCTGCGGCAACGATGAGATGCTGGCCGCCCTGGCCCTCTGGCAGCAGTGGCGCCACGACACGGAAACCTGCCTGAGGGCCGCCAGCCATGGCCAGCGGCTCCTGGGCATCGGCAATCACGATGCGGATTTCGTCTGCTGCGCGGCGGTGGACTCCCTCACGATCGTGCCCGTCCAGGCGGAGCCCGGGGTGTTGCGCGCCAGTTGAGCCGCCCTTGTGTTCCCCGTCGCGTCCCTTACAGTTCGCCCCTGCATTGCGATGGTGTGGTGAGCAGTTTTCTGGCAGCGGCCCTTCAGCTCACCAGTACGTCTGACCCCGACGCCAATTTCGCTGCAGCGGAAGAGCAGATCGAGCTGGCCTCCCGCCGGGGGGCCGAACTGGTGGGACTGCCGGAAAACTTTGCCTTCATGGGCGACGACCAGCGGCGGCTGGAGCTCGCCCCCAGCCTGGCGGAGCGCTGCAGCCAATTTCTGATCACCATGGCGCGGCGCTATCAGGTGACGCTCCTGGGCGGTGGCTTTCCCGTTCCCGCCACGGAGGGCTCCACCTTCAACCGCGCCGAACTGGTGGGGCCGGAGGGCCAGCTGCTGGCCCGCTACGACAAGATCCATCTGTTCGATGTGGACATCCCCGACGGCAGCACCTATCGGGAATCGGCAACCGTCCGCCGGGGCGAGGAGTTGCCCCCCGTGGTGGAGATCCCCGGGTTGTGCAAGGTGGGCCTCTCGATCTGCTACGACGTGCGCTTCCCCGAGCTCTATCGCCATCTGGCCGCCGCCGGTGCGGAGCTCCTGTTGATTCCGGCGGCCTTCACCGCTTACACGGGGAAAGACCACTGGCAGGTGCTGCTCCAGGCGAGGGCAATCGAAAACACCGCCTACGTGCTGGCACCGGCCCAGACCGGCCAGCATGAGGGACGGCGCCAGACCCACGGCCATGCCCTCGTGATCGATCCCTGGGGCACGGTGGTGGCCGATGCGGGGCAGGCGCCAGGGTTGGCCATGGCGCCTGTGGACACCCAGCATGTGGCCCGGGTGCGGGCCCAGATGCCGAGCTTGCGGCACCGCCAACCCGCCCTCTTCTGAAGCCGCCCATGCTCACCTGGCGATGGCGAGGGACAGCCCGATGCTGCCCCCAACGGACGCTCGCCGTTCTGGTGGGGTGGTGTCTGCTTCATGGGAGCCCCACCTGGGCGGCGAGCAGCCTCTTCGCCTGGCAAATCAACCGACAGGGGCAGCTGGAGCTGCGCACCACCCCCGGCGCCACCGTGCGGGCCTATTTCGAGGATGGCCAACGGGGGCAGGGACCGCGGGTGTGGTTCGACTTCCCCGGTGCCCCCAGTCGGCGCCGCAGTGTGCGGGGTGGGGGATCGCTGGTGGAGGTGCGGATCGGCAAACCCGATCCCCAGACCACCCGATTGGTGTTGGAGTTCAGTCCGGGCACCCGGCTCGATCCTCGACAGCTGCGGTTGATTGGGGTGTCCAGGGATCGGTGGCGCATGGACCTGCGGGGGGTGTCCCGCCGCAGCCTGCCCCTGATCGGCGAGGGTGACATCGAAGCCCCGCCCCTGATCGCAGGTGGGAGACCCTACGGGGGAGGGGGCTTCAGTCCCTCCACGATCACCCCGGTGCCCACTGGGCGGATTCCCAGTGCCCGCAATCTGCCTGCAGTGCCGAGGGGGAGGTATCGGGTGGTGATTGATCCCGGCCATGGGGGGCCGGATCCGGGTGCCGTCGGCATCGGCGGCCTGCGGGAAACGGATGTGGTGCTGGATGTGGCCCTGCAGCTCGCCCAGCTGCTCCAGAACCGGGGCGTTCAGGTGATGCTCACCCGCACCAGCGAAGTGGATGTCGACCTTCCTCCCCGGGTGTCGTTGGCCAACCGCAGTGGGGCCGATGTGTTCGTGAGCCTGCATGCCAACGCCCTGAGCATGGACAGACCGGATGTGAATGGCATCGAAACCTTCTATTACCAGGGGGGGAGGGCCTATGAGCTGGCCCTGGCGATCCAGCAGCAACTGATGGCGGTGTCTCCTGGCACACCGGATCGGGGTGCCAGGCCGGGACGGTTCTTCGTGATCCGCCGCACGGTGATGCCATCCGTGCTGACGGAAATGGGCTTTGTGACCGGCGAAACCGATGCCCCAAGGCTGGCGGATGCCCGCTATCGGCAACAGCTGGCTGCGGCCATCGCCGCTGGCATTCTTTCCTACCTGGGGCAGTGATGGTGCCGTGAACAGTCAGCCCATCGGTGTCTTTGATTCAGGGGTGGGGGGGCTCAGCGTGTGGCGTGAAATCGTGCGGCAACTGCCCTATGAATCCATCCTCTATCTGGCCGACCGGGCCCATGTGCCCTATGGAAACCGCAGCAGCCGGGAAGTTCTGGCCTATTGCGATGCCATTTGTGCCCTGCTGATCGCCCAGGGATGCAAGGCGATCGTGGTGGCCTGCAACACCGCCTCCGCGGTGGCCCTTCAGGCGCTGCGGGAGCTCCATCCCGCCGTGCCGATCCTGGGGTTGGAACCGGCTGTCAAACCCGCGGTGTCCCTCAGCCAGACCAAGGTGGTGGGGGTGATGGCCACGCCGGCCACCTTTCAGGGACAGCTGTTTCGAGCCACCGTCGGGCGTTGTGCCACCGATGTGAAGGTGGTGGAGCAGGTGTGCCTGGGATTGGCCGACTGGGTGGAATCCGGTGCTTCAGAAGCGGAGCTGGAGACGCTCCTCCAGGGCTTCCTCACCCCGATGCTGGAAGCCAATGCGGACACCATCGTGCTGGGCTGCACGCACTATCCCTTTGTGATCGACACCATTCGCCGGCTGGCAGGCCCGGATCTCAAAGTGATCGATCCCGCCCCCGCCGTCGCCGCCCACCTGGCGAGGGTGTTGGGTGAGAGGGGATTGACCGCCAGTTCGGAGGAGCCGGGGCAGCATCGCTTTCTCAGCACGGGCGATGCGGCCAGCTTCAACGCCGCCTGCCGCAGGCTTCTGAGCCTGCAAGCCCAATGTGAGGAGATCCGTTGGTCGGTGGGGCCGGAAGGCCAGCTGTCGCTGGGGCAGCCATCCGCGCCGTCCCCTCAACAGATGCCCCCACAAGCCTTCTAAACTCGTCGCCATCAGGGAGGTGTCGTGATCACGGTTGCAGAGCTGCTTCAGCCGGTTGCGGCCGATCTCGACATCCTGTTGGCGGATCTGCGCCAGCTCATCGGTGCGCGCCACCCCATTCTTCAGGCAGCCGCTGAGCATCTGTTCTCCGCCGGTGGCAAACGGCTGCGCCCGGGCCTTGTGTTGCTCATCTCCCGGGCAATCTCTCCCGATGGGGTGCTCACCCCCCGCCACCGCCGGCTGGCCGAGATCACGGAGATGATCCACACGGCCTCACTGGTGCACGACGATGTGGTGGATGAGGCCTCCACCCGGCGGGGGGTGGCCACCGTGCACAGCCGCTTCAACCACCGGGTGGCCGTGCTGGCCGGCGACTTTCTCTTTGCTCAGGCCAGCTGGCATCTGGCCAATCTCGACGACCTGGAGGTGGTGAAACTCCTCAGCCGCGTGATCATGGATCTGGCGGATGGAGAGGTGCGCCAGGGCCTGTATCGCTACGACACGGGCCAGAGCTTCGAGACCTATCTGGAAAAGAGCTACTGCAAAACCGCCTCCCTGATGGCCAACAGCGCCCGGGCTGCCGGCGTTCTCTCCGAACTCCCTATGGGCCAGCTGGAGGCGCTGCATCACTTCGGTCGGCAGCTGGGTCTGGCCTTTCAGGTGGTGGACGACATTCTGGATTTCACCGGCAGTGAGCAGCAGCTGGGCAAGCCGGCCGCCAGCGATCTGGCCTCCGGCTACCTGACGGCTCCCGTGCTCTATGCCCTGGAAGAGCAGCCCTCCCTGGCCCGGTTGATCGAGCGTGAATTTGCCAACGCGGGCGATCTGGATCAGGCCCTTGCCCTGGTGCGCAACTGCGAAGCCATCCCCCGCTCCCGGGCCCTGGCGGCCGATTTCGCCCGTCAGGCCCTGGAGGCCATCGACTGGCTGCCCCCCTCCGAACCCCGCAGCGCCCTGCGGGCCCTGCCCGATTACGTGCTCAGCCGCCTCAGCTGAAGTCTGTCGGCTCGTCGTCCAGCTCCACCTCCTGGAGCGATCGGCAGCAGCGCACCCCATCGGGGTAATCCCCGCAATCCAGGCCCGGAGCCACCAGCACCAGCACCTGGCAGCCCGCCAGGCTTGCCGACTGGGCTCCGGCCGGTGAATCCTCGAAAGCCCAGCACTGCTCTGGCGCCACCTGCAGCCGACGGGCCGCCAGCAGGAAAGGATCGGGGGCTGGCTTGCCGGAAGCGAGCTCCGGATCATCCCCCATCACCCGCAGGGCAATCGCTTCGAGCCAGGGGTGGGGGGCGCATTTGAGGGCCACGGCCTCGCTGGTGCTGCTGGTCACCAGGGCCATGGGCACCCCCAGCGCCTGACAGCGGGCCACCAGGGCCGGTGCGCCCTCCACCGGAAGGGCGCCGGGCATCAATCGGCGGGCGATGGGTTGTTGCACCGCCAGCAGGGCGTCATCCGAGGGGGCGGGCAGGCCCGTGCGGCCGGCGATCCAGGCGCGCACCAGGGCCACACAATCCACCCGGCGCCGTCCCCGCAGATGGAGCAGATCGGCCGCACTGAGGGCCAGGGAGAAGTGGGCCGCAGCCTCCCGCCAGGCCTGGGCATGCAGGGGCTCCGTATCGAGCAGCAGACCATCCAGGTCGAACAGGCAGGCGGCGGGCGGCGGCATTCCTGCTCAGGTTCCTGCTGAGGATCCCTCATCGGGAAACAGCTCTTCCAGGGACGTCTCCAGGGTGGTCATCAGAAGCACCATGGCGGCCCTGTCATCAAGATCGGGGCCGCTCACCTGGGCGATCCAACGGCAAGCCAGACGCTCAATCTCATGGAACAGGCTGCCCTCCTTCTGAATGGTGCGCATCACCCGCTCGAGGGAGGCCTGATCCATCTCGGGGGGCAGGCCCACCACATAGCGCCGCCCGTCCTCACCGATGTAGGTGAGCTGGCCCTCCTGATCCAGGCTGGGCCCTGCATGGGGTGTGACGGGGGAGTCAGACCCTGAATCGATGTTCCACGCCATGCGACTCCGTGGCGAAGCTTCTTCTTAACTAACGCTGCCGCCGCCACTTGCCAAGCAGGGATCAGCACACCTGATGATCCCTGCCCCCCAAAAGGGTTGACGGGAGCCCCCCCCGCCGGACCAGGCTGGATTTCTGCCGCGGCATCCCCATGGATCAGTTTTCGTTCCATGGCCCCTTTGCCTACCGCTGGATCAACGACGTTCCCGTTGAAAGGATCGATCTGCGCAGCGGCGAACGGCTTCCGGTGGAGGTGGGTGGCTTCCTGCCGGATCCTGTGGCCGACGGTCCATCCACAGGGGAGCCTGACCACTCGGGGGTGAGGGCCGCCATGGCCGCCTGGAACTGACCCCTGCCCCTCGATCGACAGAAACAGGGCTCAGCTCAGCGGTTGAGCATCTCCATCCGCCAGGTGACGAAGGTGCCCACCGGGCTCCAAAGCAGATAGGGCACCAGCAAAAGGGCGGCCAGCGTGTTCTGGCTGAGCACCACCAGGGCCAGGGCCACGCCCCAGACCCAACCGGCGAAACCCACCGCCGTGCCACTGCGCAGACGGCGGGTGCGGCAGATCACCCAGGTGTAGCTCTGCACCAGCACCAGCAGCACCAGGTAGGCCAGCAGGATCCAGGGCTGGCGGGCGTCCTGCCAGAGCAGGAAGGCCGAAGCGTAGAAACAGGCATAGATCGCCACCCAGATCAGGGGAATCCAGCGTTCGAAGGTGAGCCAGCGGGGGCGGCGCAGCCGCAGAAACCAGGCGAAGTCGTCCCGGGAGGGCGTGAGCAGAACCACCACAGCCACCATGGCGAGGGCGAGCAGGGCAGCGATCGGAAACCAGGCCGGCATGGGGGGCTGACGGTTGCTGCCACGATGACGTACGGCTGGAAAAGTGCGCTTTAGTAGGGGCCAGTTGCCCCCTCCCCTGGATGTCCGAGGTCACCATCGAGTCGGTGCTGCAGGAACAGCGACTCTTTGCCCCCCCCGCGACACTGGCCGCCGAGGCCCGCATCGGCTCCATGGAGGCCTACAAGGCCCTGGCGGCCAGAGCCGAGGCCGATCCCGATGCCTTCTGGGGCGACTTCGCCCGCCGGGAGCTGCACTGGTTCGAGCCCTTCCACACCGTGCTCGACTGGAGCAACCCGCCCTTCGCCAGGTGGTTTGAGGGCGGCACCACCAACCTCAGCTTTAACTGCCTCGATCGGCACCTCCATGGCCCGAGGGCCGAGAAGACAGCCCTGATCTGGGAAGGGGAGCCGGGCGATAGCCGCAGCTTCAGCTACCGCCAGCTGCACGCCGAGGTGTGCAAGGCCGCCAATGCCCTCAAGGCCCTGGGCATCGGCAAGGGCGAC
>JAYKJF010000079.1:0-5025 GCA_035285785.1 Cyanobacteriota bacterium | reverse complement strand
CCTTGGTGGCCCTGGCCGCGCTCGGCCACTGGCCCGCCTCCCACCTTCCCCTGATGCTGCCCCTGCTGCTGGGTGGTGCCATGGGCGCCGTCCTGGGCCAGCGGCTGGCGCCCCACCTCAGCGACCGACGGCTGCGCCAGGGCTTTGCGGCCCTGCTGCTCGGCTCGGCCCTGCTCAGCGGCGCCGAGGCCGTCAAGCGCCAGCAAGCTCTGCCGGACCCGGCCACGGGTGTTGGCCGTCACCTCCAGGGAGATCCCTCTCGCCAGCGCCCCGGCTGAGCCGGCGCCGCCTCGGATTGTCCATCGTCCATCCAACCCCTGTCGCCATGAGTTCGCGCACCTTCCAGTTCCGGCTGTTCAGCAGCCATGACGCCCCCGATCGCGCCACCGGCTCGCTGGTGGTGGAGTTCCTCGCCGAGTCGGGGGAGTGGCAACCCCAGACGCCCAGCCTCACCACCCCGGGCTTCCGCCTCTATCTGCTGTCCCTGCTGCTCTGTCAGCACCACTACCTCGTGGCCAATGCCCGTGAGCGCTGCATCCCCCTGCGCCAGGTGGAGGGATCGTTCACGGTGATCACCAGCGCTGACTGGATCCTGGAGCAGGTGACGGGTGACTTTCGGATGCAGCTGGATCCCGGGGCGTCCAGCGAGGAGCGGGCCCGCGCCGATGGCGAGGCCATGGGTTACATCAAGGAACGCATGAAGCTCTGTCCGGTCTCACGAAATCTACCGAGTTCGGTGGACAAGCAGATCGCGCTTTTCCTCGAAAGCTGAAGGGTTTCACTCACCCATCCCGCCTGGAGCCTCCCTCATGGTGAACCACCTCCTGGCCCCCTCCGCGCAGGGCTGGTGCTACCAACTGGCCAATGGCGCTCACCTCACCCGCCGCCAGGGCCGCCAGCAATGGACCTACAGCGAACTCTGGGCGGAACTGGAAGCCCAGCGCAAAGCACGCCGGACCGATGAGCAGGCCACAAGGGAAGCCACCTGACGATGGGGCGGCCTTCTGGGATCTGCGGGGGCAGAAGGGGTGAGCCAGGATTGAAGTGATTGTGGGGAGCCCTGGCGGCAGGCTGGGGCTTTTTTGTGTGTGGAGTTGATGAGCGGGTCAGCGCACCCAGTTCTAAATTTCCATGCCATCGTCGCTATTCTCGGAACCACTCCAAAATGGCTGCTCAGCATTAGAGATGAGTTCACCGGATCAAGCGAAAGCCAGAGAGCGAATTGCGGCGGAGCTCGCGGCGCCAACAGGCCGGCTTGATCTCTCCAATCTCCAGATCAGGGAGCTGCCACCAGAACTGAAAGGCCTGAAAAGGCTTCATGCGCTTGACTGCAGCCGCACCCAGGTGAGCGAACTGGAACCCCTGCGGAACCTCTCCAGCTTTTCCGCTACTTGCTTGGTAATCAAGTGGCCCCCGAAAACTCATCACCCACGCCGGCCCTGATGGACTGAGTTGTTGCGCAGTGGCCTCCAGAAAGGCCACCAGGATGGTGATCAGCAGGATGTAATCGCGCAGGGCTGGCTCCAGGGGGCTGAGGGGGGATGCAGGCTGGGCGGCGAGAACGGTTTCCAGGGGAGCCCAGAGGAGATTGGCGCGGGCATCGGTGTAGGCCTCCGCCAGGTGGGAGCTGTGGGCTGGATCGGTGAGGGAGGCCGATTCGGCGGAGTGGGCAAAGTCATTGCGCAACCTGCGCAGCACACCCAGAGCCCGCTCCACCGGTCCATCGATGAGCTGGAGCCGATGGGCCAGGGCCACCTTGGCGCCCAGGGAGCCGAGGGGCCATCACGGCCTGAAGCAGGTGCTCCAGGGCTGCATCCCCACGGACCACGCCCACCAGCACGGCGCCACGGCCGTGTTCCTGAAGCATCTGGAGGGCGATGGTGCGGGCAGCGGTGGCGGCGGCCGGGGATGCCTGAGGGGCGGTCACGGGGTGTTTGGTCAGGCCTGGGCTCCAGCCGTTTCGATCCTGTTGCCCAGATCCTCCCGAGCCCACTCCTCGGAGATCAACTCGGTCTGGCGCAGCACCAGCTCCACCGCCGCCGCTTCCTGATCGGGCGGATATTTGTAGCGCTTCAGCAGTGCCTTGATCATCGTGCGCAGACGGGCTCGCACGTTCTCCTTGTACTGCCAGTCGATGGTGAGGTTCTGGCGCAGCTTCTGGGCCAGGCCCCTCGCCATCTCGGTGAGCACTTCGTCATCCATCAGCTCCTGGGCGGACTTGTTGTTGGCCAGGGCGTCGTAAAAGGCGATCTCAGCGGTGGTGAGGCCCAGGGCCTCCAGCTTCTCGGCCTCATCCCGGAACTGCTTGGCCATGGCGATCAGCTCTTCGATCACCTGGGCAGCCTCGATCGAGCGGTTCGCATACTTGGCCAGGGAGGCCTGGAGCAGCTTACTGAAGCGCCGCTTCTTGACCTCGTTGAGCCGGAAACGGGTCTGCACCTCTTCCTTGAGCAGCCGTTGCAGCAGCTCCACCGCCAGGTTCTTCTGGGGAATCTTGCTGATGTCGGCCAGGAACTGATCCGAGAGGATGCTGATGTCTGGCTTTTCAAGGCCAGCCACTTTGAAGATGTCCGTCACCCCTTCCGAAACCAGGGCACCGGAGAGCAGCTGCTGCAGCTCGAAATCGACGTTTCGGGGGGCTGTGCCGTCTCCCTCGTCCGGATCTCCTTTGATCAGCAGCGCCCGAAGCCCCTTGAGGAAGGCCACCTCCGGGTCGAGGGCTGCGCCCTCCTCGGTGGTGGAGCAGAGGGAATGCGCCTTGGCCATCTTCAACACCACATCGCAGAAGCGCTTCTTGCCATCGCTCAGCGCCAGGATGTGATCGAGGCAGGGCTGCAGCAGGGCCAGGGCGGTCTTCGGCTCCTGGAAGCCGCTCCAGTCGAGCGGGTGGAGCAGATCCCGGGCCACCTGCAGTTGCTCCTGCACCAGCCGCACCGCCTCGGTGGTGTCGAAGGTGGGCCGGCCCTTGCCCCTGGCGGCCGTGTAGGTGGCGAGGGCCTCCTTGAGCTGGGGGGCGATGCCGATGTAGTCCACCACCAGGCCGCCGGGCTTGTCCTGGAACACCCGGTTCACCCTGGCGATCGCCTGGGCCAGGTTCGCCCCCCGCATCGGCTTGTCCACGTACAGGGTGGCCAGGCAGGGCGCATCGAAGCCCGTCAGCCACATGTCCCGCACCAACACGATCTTGAGCGGGTCATCGGGGTTCTTGAACCGCTTCTCCAGGTCTTTCTTCTGCTGACGGCTGGTGTGGTGCGGCTGCAGGTGGGCCTTGTCGGAGGCGGCGGCTGTCATCACCACCTTGATCACGCCCTTCTTGGGGTCGTCGTCGTGCCACTCAGGGCGCAGAGCCACGATGGCGTCATAGAGGCGGGCGCAGATGTCGCGGCTCATCAACACGCCCATCGCCTTGCCGGGTTGGCTGCGGGAGCGCCGCTCGTAGTGGGCGACCAGATCGGCGGCCACCTCCTCGATGCGGGGCTGGGCCCCCACCAGAGCCTCCAGAGCGGCCCAGCGACTCTTGGCCCGCTCCGCTGCCGGGATGTCGTCCTCCTCAGCGAACAGCTCATCCACCTGCTGATCCACCTCCTCCAGCTGGGGCAGCCGCAGCGCCAGACGGGCCAGGCGGGATTCGCAGTAGATCGGCACCGTGGCGCCGTCCTCCACCGCCTGCTGGATGTCACAGACGGAGATCAGGTGCCCGAACACCGCCTGGGTGTCCCGGTCCTGCCGCTCGATCGGGGTGCCGGTGAAGGCCAGGAAGGTGGCCCGGGGCAGGGCGTCCCGCAGGCAGCGAGCCAAGCCCAGCTTGATCTGGCCGGTCCTGGGATCCAGCCGCCCCTGGAAGCCGTACTGGGTGCGGTGGGCCTCATCGCAGATCACCACGATGTTGCGGCGCTCGCTCAGAGCATCGATCCGCTGCTCGCCGGGCTCCGGGGCGAACTTCTGGATGGTGGTGAAGACGATGCCGAAACTGGGCCGGTCCTTGAGCAGTTCGCGCAGCTCCTGGCGGCTGCCCGCCTGTTTGGGAGATTCCCCCAGCAGATCGCCCGCTCCGGCGAAGACCCCGAACAACTGCCCGTCGAGGTCTTGCCGGTCGGTGACGATTATCAGGGTGGGGTTCCCCAGGCGGGGATCGAGCAGGAGCATCCCGGCCAGGCAGGCCATCTCGATGCTCTTGCCGGCGCCCTGGGTGTGCCACACCACGCCCCCTTTGCGGTCGCCCTCAGGCCGGCTGGCCTGCACCACCCGCTCCACCGCCTCCCGCACGGCATGGAACTGGTGGTAGGCGGCGATCTTCTTGATGATCCGGCCGTCCTCCTCGAACAGGCAGAAGAAGTGGAGGACGTCGAGGAAGCGGCGCGGATCGAACACCCCCCGGATCACGGTCTCCAGGTCGCGGTGCTTACCGAGCGGGTCGAGGTCCTGCTCGGTGGTGATGGTGCGCCAACGCTGGAACCGCTGCCGATCGGCGCTGAGCGAGCCCACACGAGCGTTCACCCCATCGCTGATCACCAGTAAGACGTTTGCCAGGAAAAGGTCAGGGATGTCGCTCTTGTAGGTCTGGAGCTGGTTGAAGGCGGCCCAGATGTCGGCCTTCTCCTCGGTGGGGTTCTTGAGTTCCAGCACCGCCAGGGGCAGTCCGTTGACGTAGACCACCAGATCGGGGCGGCGGTTGTGCCTGGGGCCCTGAATCGCCAGCTGGTTGACCACCAGCCAGTCGTTGGCGGCTGGATCGTCGAAGGCGATCACCCGCAGGCGGATGCCCCGCTGCTCGTTGCCGTCCATGAAGGTGATCGGCAGGCCCCGGGTGAGCCAGCGATGCATCTGGCGGTTGGACGCCAACAGCCCCGGCAGGTTGGGGTTGCTGAGCTGCAACACGGCCGTGTCAATCGTGGCCGGCGGCACCTCCGGGTTCAGGCGGCGCAGGGCTGAGCGCAGGCAGCCCTGGAGCACCACCTGGCGGTAGTCGGTCCGTTCGGCCTGGGACCCATCGGGGGCCAGCTCCGGCCCGAAGGTATGGCTATA
>JAYKJF010000078.1:0-4819 GCA_035285785.1 Cyanobacteriota bacterium | reverse complement strand
AGGCCCGGGATGTGATCCATGCCTTCTGGGTGCCCCAGTTCCGGCTGAAACAGGACGTGATCCCCGGCCAGCCCACCGTGCTGTCCTTCACCGCCACCCGGCCAGGCACCTACCCCCTGATCTGTGCCGAGCTGTGCGGCCCTTATCACGGGGGCATGCGCTCCAATGTGGTGGTGCACGAGCCGGACGACTACCAGGCCTGGTTGGCCCAGAACAGTCCCGCCACATCAGCCTGAGTCCAGGCGCTTTGTGCAATTGAACCCCCATCGATGCCTCGTCCGCCCGCCCTCCAGCCATGACCGTCGCCACCCCCAGTGATCTGGAACCCCAGTTGCAGGAGCCGCTCCAGCCCAGCGGCTGGTTGCGCTACTTCAGCTTCAGCGTCGATCACACGGTGATCGGCCTGCAGTAGTTGGTGTGCGGCTTTCTCTTTTATCTGATAGGCGGGCTGTTGGCCGGAGCGATCCGCACCGAGCTGGTCACGCCCCTCTCAGACTTCATGCCGCGTGACACCTACAACGAGGTGCTCACCCTGCACGGCACGGTGATGATCTTCCTCTGGATCGTACCGGTGGTGAACGGAGCCTTCGGTAACTATCTGATTCCGTTCTATGTGGGTGCCCGCGACATGGCCTTCCCGCGTCTGAACGCGGTGGCCTTCTGGATGATCCCACCGGCTGGCCTGCTGCTGATCAGCAGCTACTTCCTGGCTGGCGCCGCCGCCCAGTCCGGCTGGACCGCCTACCCACCCCTGAGCCTCACAACCCCGGCCGCCGGTCAGGTGGTGTGGATTCTGAGTGTGCTGCTGCTCGGGGGAAGCTCGATCTTCGGGGCCATCAATTTCATCGCCACCATCTTGAAACTGCGGCGGCCTGGATTGAAGATGATGCAACTACCGATGTATTGCTGGGCCATGCTTGGCACCAGCATCCTGGCCGTTTTATCCACCCCTGTTCTGGCCGGAACGCTTCTCCTCCTGAGCTTCGACATTGTGGCCCACACGGGCTTCTTCAACCCAAGTCTGGGTGGCAACGTGGTGGTTTACCAGCACCTCTTCTGGTTCTATTCCCACCCGGCGGTGTACATCATGGTGCTTCCAGCCTTCGGGTTGGTGAGCGAAATCCTGCCCATCCATGCACGCAAGCCCCTGTTTGGCTACAGCACCATGGTGTATTCAATCATGGCGATTGTTTTCCTCGGGCTGATTGTTTGGGCTCACCACATGTTCACCAGTGGCACCCCGCCGTGGATGCGGTTGTTTTTCACCATCGCCACCGCTTTCATCGCCGTTCCGACCGGCATCAAATTCTTCAATTGGCTGGCCACCCTCTGGGGAGGGAAGATCGCTCTGAACAGCGCCATGCTCTTCTCCTGCGCCTTCATCGTGAATTTCGTCTTCGGCGGCATCACAGGGGTTGCCCTGGCTCAGGTTCCCTTTGATATTCACGTGCACGACACCTATTTCGTTGTCGGCCACTTTCACTACATCGTTTATGGAGGATCCGTTTTTGTGATCTTCAGTTCCATCTACCACTGGTATCCCAAGTTCACGGGCAGGATGCTCAATGAGCCGCTGGGGAAGCTGCACTTCGCCTTGACCTTCATCGGCTTCAACCTCTGCTTCGCTCCCCACCACTGGCTGGGCCTCAACGGGATGCCAAGGCGGGTGGCTGAATACGACCCCACCTTCACTGCACTCAATCAATTGAGCAGTGTGGGAGCCCTTCTGATGGCCGTCAGCACCCTGCCCTTCCTGATCAACGTGATCTGGAGCCTTCGCGCCGGGGACAAGGCGGGAGACAACCCCTGGAACGCGCTCACACCCGAATGGCTCACCAGTTCTCCCCCCCCTGTTGAGAATTGGATCGGGGAGGCTCCCCTGGTGGAGCATCCCTACGGCTACGGCCATGCCCCTGGCGCCCTCAGCCTGGACCAAGCCACCGGCAAAGACCTCTGGACCGGGACCTGATCTCTCCCTATCCCCTCCACCGCTCCCTTCTCCATGGACCGTCTGGCCACAGCTGCTACCAGCGAACCCTCCGCCCATTCTCCGGTGGAGGGCCTTGCCCACGCTCCCGCCGAGGGGCATGCCGATGTCAGGCTGTTTGGCCTGGCCACCTTCCTGGTGGCCGACGGCATGACCTTCGCAGGATTCTTCGCGGCCTACCTGACCTTCCGGGCCGTGAACCCCCTGCCCAGCGGCTCAAACTACGAACTTGAGCTGATCCTGCCCACGATCAACACCGCCCTGTTGATCATCAGCAGTTTCACCTTTCACAGGGCCGGTCGGGCCCTTCTCTCCGGTCAACCCCGCCCCTGTCGTCTCTGGCTGGTGCTGACCGCGGGCTTGGGCATCGCCTTCCTGATCGGCCAGATGGTGGAGTATTTCCATCTTCCCTTTGGCTTGAGAGAAAATCTCTTCGCGAGCACGTTCTACGCGCTCACGGGCTTCCACGGCCTGCATGTGACCCTGGGTGTGATCTGCATCCTGGTGGTGCTTCTCCAGGTTGGGAAGGAGGGGACGGTGTCGCCCTCCAAGCCCTTCGGTCTGGAAGCGGCGGAACTTTACTGGCACTTTGTCGATGGCATCTGGGTGGTGCTCTACGGACTCCTTTATCTCCTTTGATCACAAGTTTTCGGTTTCGATTGGATGATTTCCTTGCCGAACGCACACCCCGTGGGCAAAATCGAGAGATAGGTGCTCATTGACACGGATGGCTGCGAACAAAGGCTCAGCCAGCCCTACTGGTTCTTCTCGGGTTGCCCACAGGGCGGACACGTCCGCCTATGGGTCATCGGAGAGCAATGGGCTGACTGCGTCCGCCCCTCTGGAGGGCAAGGATCTGCTGGACAAGGCCCGTTCCCTCAGCAACAGGCCGGAAGACCAGATCGCTCGCGCCTGCGGTTATGTGGGTCCCAGTGGCAGGGTGTTGAAAAAGAGTTTCTACCGAGCGCTTGTCGCCGCCAAGGGCTACACCCTTCCCTCCAGCACCATGGCCAGCAACCTCAGCCGGGGGCGCCACGCCGACTTCCGCACCCGGGTGCATGGAAACGGCAACCTCCTCATTGGCCAGGCTTACACCCGGCGCATGGGTCTGGAACCCGGCCAGGAATTCCGGATCGAACTGCATCGGGAAACGGGCTCCATCTGGCTGTTGCCCCTGGAAGCCGCGAAAAAATAAGCCGCCCCCTCTGGGTCACCAGCCCTGGTCGGCCAGCCACTGGCCGGTGAGGGTTTCAGCCACCCGTGGCTCCTGGATCCCCCCCCTGGGAGCCTGGACGGCCAGCAGGCGCTCCAGGTAACGGGCCACCAGATCCGCTTCCAGGTTCATCGCATCCCCCACTCGGCGGTGCCTCAGGGTGGTGTGCTCCCAGGTGTGGGGGATCACCGCCAGCCAGAAGCGCCCACCTCCCTCCTCACACCCTGCCACCGTGAGGCTGATGCCATCCACCGTGATGCTGGCCTTTTCGCAGATGTAGCGCCCGTAGCTGGGATCCTGCCAGGCCACGGCCAGACGCCAGGAGGCCGGCAACGGCTCAATGCCCACCACGGTCCCCAGTCCGTCGACATGGCCACTGACCAGATGGCCGCCGAGACGGTCGGAGAGGCGGAGCGCGGGCTCCACATTCACCAGGGCCCGGGCCTGGGACCGTTGGCCGAGGGTGGTCCGGGAGAGGGTCTCCTCGCTGGCATCCGCCCGGAATCCCTCACCCGAGCCATCCAGTTCCGCCACCGTGAGGCAGACCCCATCCACAGCGATGCTGTCGCCAAGCGCCATGGGGCCCAACCCGCCCAAGGCCCCCCGCACCCACACCCCCTGGGAACAGGGTTCCAGACGGCCGATGGCCTGAACCAATCCGGTGAACATGCCGTTGGCGAAAGGGGGGCTGCAAGCTCGTCATAATCAAACAACGGCCAGGGCTGTTGCACAGCAGACACACCCAGGGAGCACACACACCATGGTGGAAATGCAGGTTGCCGGCATTGCCCTTGATGCCGCAAGCCGAAGCCCGATCGTCCTTCTGCGCGACCCTTCGGGCCGGCGTCAGGTGCCGATCTGGATTGATCAGGCCCAGGCCCAGAACATCCTGGCTGGGATCAACCGGGAGCGACCCCCAAGACCCCTCAGCCACGATCTGATGGCCCAGATCCTCACCCTGGCGGGGCTCCGGCTGGAGCGTGTGGTGGTTCACGCCATTGAGGACAACACCTTCCGGGCCGTGCTCAAGCTCATCAACGAGGCCGGGGAGAGCACCGAACTGGATGCCCGACCGAGCGATGCCATTGCCCTGGCCCTGCGCACCGACAGCAGCATCTGGATGCTCGAAGAGGTGGTGGCCGATGCTTCGATCCCCGTCGATGCCGAAGCAGATGCTGAAGACCAGGAGGATTTCCGCCGCTTTCTGGATCGCACCAGCCCGGCTGAACTGATTCGCCATCTCCACCGCGCAGCCCCGGAAGCGTCTTCAGCCGAACCTGAGACTTCCCCAGGCGAGGTAGCGGAGGGCTCCCCCCCTGGCGATTCCTCCGAAGAGGCCCCCGAGTCCCCGGAGGATGAAGACACCTCCCCCTGAACCGATCGCCTCCCCCCTTCCCCAAGCCAGCCGGCGGCCCTTTGGAGACGGCCGCCCTGTTTCCCTGTTCACCCTGGGCACCATGCGGGCCCTGGACAGCCCCCAGGCCCTGGAGGCTGTTGTCCGCCGGGCGGTGGCCGTCGGGATCAATCACATCGAAACGGCTCCGTCCTATGGCCCAGCTGAGCGGTATCTCGGCTCCGCCCTCGCCTCCCTGGCCAGGGACCAACCAGCCCAACGGGCT
>JAYKJF010000077.1:0-16099 GCA_035285785.1 Cyanobacteriota bacterium | reverse complement strand
GATGCGGACTACATCAACTGCCCCATGGACGCGGAGCAATACCACCGCTTCCGTGAGGCCCTGCTGGCCGCTGAGCAGGCGCCCCTCAAAGACTTCGATCAGGAGAGCGCCTGTTTCTTTGAGGGCTGCCTCCCCATCGAGGAGCTGGCGCGCCGGGGAGACGACACCATGCGCTACGGGCCGCTCAAACCCATCGGCCTCTGGGATCCCCGCTGGGGCGACCTGCACGACCGGGACGTGCGCCGGGCCAAGCGGGCCCATGCGGTGGTGCAGCTGCGCCAGGAAGATAAGGATGGGCGGCTGTGGAACCTGGTGGGGTTCCAGACCAACCTCCGCTGGGGCGAGCAGGCCCGGGTGTTCCGATTGATCCCAGGTCTGGAGCAGGCCGAGTTTGTGCGGTTCGGCGTGATGCACCGCAACACCTTTCTGGAATCCCCCAAGCTGCTGGAAGCCACCCTCCAGTTCCGCCAAAGGCCCTCCCTGCTGGCCGCAGGCCAGATCACCGGCACGGAGGGCTATGCCGCTGCCGTCGCCGGGGGCTGGCTGGCGGGCACCAACGCGGCCCGGCTGGCCCAGGGGCGGAAGCCCCTCACCCTGCCACCCACCACCATGAGTGGAGCCCTGACCCACTTCATCGCTGAGGCCCCATGCGGGGGCAAGGGGCGCCGTGGGGGCTTCCAGCCCATGCCCCCCAATTTCGCCCTCCTGCCGGAGCTGCCCGCCCGGATCCGGGAGAAACGGCTGCGCTACGGGGCCTATCGGGATCGGGCACTGGCCGCCCTGGAACAGCTGGAGAGCCACCAATCCCTGGCCGCTGCAGGGATCCCCGCCAGCTGCTGATCCCACCCAAGCGGATCCGCACGCTTCACGATCAACATCCACGAAGGAGGGTCGAGAAGTGTTGCGACAATCGCAAGACAACCTGGACAACCCCGCCGGGTTAGTGGCGTGCGCTTATCAACAAGGAAGGAAGACCGCTCCTGTTGCTATCGCTCAGCGCGAGAGGTGCTCCCCATGCACATCGACACGAATTTGCTCTTCGCATTCTTCGTCATCATGATTCAAAAACCACTCAGGCTTTTGCCCCTGAAGGCCTCCCTGGCAGGACTGATCCTGTCGGCGATCCTGCTCCTGCAGGCTTCGGTCGCCTCGGCCGCCACCCTGTCGGAAGACATGGTGCAGGCGAGTAAGGATGCTTGCGTCAATCTAGCCCGGCGCCGTGGCTTCACGGTGGAGAACGTGATCCAGGCCCAACCCGCCAGCGGCGACAGCGCCAGCGTGGTGCTCAAGCTCAGGAAGGCCGGGGCGCCCTATGAATTCAAGTGCGGCTTCTCCCAGTCGATCGACCATTTCGTGGAACCGGCCCCCGCGCTCACCACCGACCGGGCAGCGGAGAAGACCACGCTGACCACCCCCCAGGCGGCTCCCAAAGCTGAGGCAAGCCAGGGCGTGCGCCGCGAGCGGGCCGTGGTGGTGGAGCGCAACCGGGATCGTCGAGGCGACGCCAACGCCTGGGGGGATCGCGGACGGTTCAACGCGGCCTGGCTGCTGCCCCTCCTGCTGCTGCCCCTGGCAGGGATCCTCTTGCGCAACAGGGAGGAAGAGGCTGAAGGGATGGGCCGCATCGGCAGCACCCCATCCCTTCAGACCACCATCGTGGAAGCCATGCTCCGCGATCAGGACACGGCTATTGCGGTGCGCTCCGGTGCCGGCAGCGGCCATGCCATCACCCGCACGCTTCCCGCCGGCAGCCGGGTGCGTCTCAGCGGTCGCTACGACAACGACTGGGCGGAGCTGGCGGAGAGCGGCTGGATCCAGATCCAATCCCTCACCGCCGATCCCCGGGTGAGTGCGGTCAGGAGCCACTGAGCCGTGCATGGGCTGGAGTCAGGATCACCACCGGCCCCCTAGGGTCGGGGCAGCCAGCCTGCTCCGGTGACCACCCGCACCAGCCCCACCCTCCCCAGCGCCAGCCCGGACACCGAGGCCCCCTGGGACGTGATCGTGATCGGCGCCGGCATCGGCGGGCTGGTGACCGCCAGCCAGCTGGCCGCCAAGGGGGCCCGCACCCTGGTGTTGGAGCGCTACCTGATCCCCGGGGGAAGCGGGGGAAGCTTCCGGCGGGCGGGCTACACGTTTGATGTGGGCGCCTCCATGATCTTCGGGTTCGGGACCGAGGGCCACACCAACCTCCTCACCCGAGCCCTGGCCGATGTGGGGCAACATTGCGCCACCGTGCCCGACCCCGCCCAACTGGCCTACCACCTCCCCGGGGGCCTGGAGGTGGCCGTCGACCGGGACTACGAGCGCTTCCTTGCCGATCTCACCGCCCTCTTCCCCCACGAGGCCAAGGGCATCCGGGCGTTCTACGACACTTGCTGGCAGGTGTTCCGTTGCCTGGATGCCATGCCCTTGCTGTCGCTGGAGGATCCGGCCTACCTGGCGAAGGTGTTCTTCCGCGCGCCCCTGGCCTGCCTGGGGCTGGCCCGCTGGCTTCCCGTGAACGTGGGCGACGTGGCGCGACGCCATATCCAGGATCCCCAGCTGCTGAAGCTGATCGACATGGAGTGCTTCTGCTGGAGCGTGATGCCCGCCGACCGCACCCCCATGATCAATGCCGGCATGGTGTTCTCCGATCGCCATGCGGGAGGGATCAACTACCCCAAAGGAGGCGTTGGGGTGATCGCCGAAAAGCTCGTGGCTGGACTGGAGGCCCATGGGGGCGCCATCCGCTACAGGGCGCGCGTCAGCGACGTGGTGATCGAGGAGGGAAAGGCCGTTGGCGTCAAGCTGGCGACAGGCGAGGTGATCCGCGCCCGCCGCGTGGTGAGCAACGCCACCCGCTGGGACACCTTTTCAGGGGAGAGCGGCAGCACGGGAGCCACACCCCATCCCCTGGTGGATCAGGCCCATACCCCCGCTTCCGAAGCCACCTGGCGCCGCCGCTACAAGCCCTCCTCCTCCTTCCTCTCCCTGCACCTCGGCATCGACGCGAGCGTGGTGCCGGCAGGCTTCCACTGCCACCATCTCGTGCTGGAGAACTGGGACGCCATGGAGGCGGAACAGGGGGTGATCTTCCTGTCGATGCCCACCCTGCTGGATCCCTCCCTGGCCCCCCCCGGCTGCCACATCCTGCACACCTTCACCCCGAGCGCCATCGACGCCTGGCAAGGCCTCTCCCCGGCCGACTACCGCGCCAAGAAACAAGCCGATGCCGATCGCCTCATCGCCCGATTGGAGGCCATCCTGCCGGGTGTGGGCAGAGCGATCCGCCACCGGGAGGTGGGCACCCCGCGGAGCCATCGCCGCTTCCTCGGCCGGATGGGCGGCACCTACGGTCCGATCCCCGCCCAGCGGCTGCCCGGCCTGCTGCCGATGCCCTTCAACCGCACGGGCGTGCAGGGGCTCTACTGCGTGGGGGATTCCTGCTTCCCTGGGCAGGGCCTCAATGCGGTGGCGTTCAGTGGCTTTGCCTGCGCCCATCGCATCGGGGCAGATCTGGGGCTCAACCCCTGGGCCCTCCCGGCCTGAGGGTCAGGGCCCGGGCGGTGAGCACCGCCAGCCAGAGCCCGAGGGGGAACACCTCGGTGATGTTGAGGGTGAAGCTGGTGACCAACAGAACCCCCCACACCAGGCGCAGTCCTGGATCCAGCCAGCTGCACCAGAGCGCGAGACCGTAAAAGGCCAGCAGCGCCACCACCCCGCCCTGACCCAGAAGCAGCAGGGGCAGTCCGTCGGCGGAGGGCCCCCGCCGGGCCGGGTGGGCCTCCACATCGTCCGCACCCGCCCCCCCCGGCAGCACGGGGGAGCTCCGATTGCGGAGGTTCTGGCTGGCCAAGCCATCGCCCAGCCAGCGCTCCCGAAGGGTGTGGGGCTGCTGGATCCAACTCCGCAGCGTGCCCAGCCGGCCTGTGGGGGAATCGAACAGCTGGGGGCGCCCCAGCAGCCGGGGCAGGGCCAGCAGCACCACCAGCAGGCAGGCCGCCAGGGCCAAGGAGCGCCAACGGCGGGGGAGCTGGCGCTGGCCCAGGGCGAGGGCCACGAGCAACAGACCGATCACTCCCGTGCCCGAGCGCGCCAACACGACCAGCCCCAGCGACACCAGCACAAGGGGCCAGCGCTGCCAGCGCCGCAGGGAGACGGCCACACAGAGGGCCACGCTGATCGCCAGCACCCCACCGAGGGTGTTGGGCTGGTTCAACCAACCGGACAGGCGCGTGGGGAGCCAGGGGTTCGTGGCGCCACCGAATGGCATGGGCACCCCCCGCATGGCCTCCAGGAAGAGGAAGGGAAGCTGAAGCAGAACGAGGGCAGCGGCCCCATCCGCCAGGATCCGCAGCCGGCGCGGAACCGCCAGCCAACCCGCCAGGGCCGCCAACGGAATCCACAGGCTCCACACCCCATTGAGCAGGGTGGACACCGGCCCATCGATGGGCCAGCTGATCCCTGCCGAAAGCAGGGTGGAGAGCAGCAGGGGAGCCAGGGGGAGCCAGGTGGAAAGGGGGGGCAGCCTCTGCCAGCCCGCCCACACCAACAGACCGGAGAGCAGGAGCAGGGAGGGCAACAGGGCATATCGGAAAGCTTTCAGTCCCAGTTCCCAGGGGGTGATCCGGAAGAGGCGCAAGTTGTCGATCCGTTCGCGCCGCTCCGGTGGGCCCGCCTCCACAAGGCGAAAGGGGGTGCAGGACGCGGGCAGCCACCAGCGCCGGACAGGGGGGCGGCAAAACTGAGCGAGATCGCGGGCATAGGCGGGCCGATCGAGCAGCCCCACGCGCCGGGCCCAGAAGGGGAGACCATTCAGCAGCACCGCAAGCACGATGGCCACCACCAGCAGGCGGGTGAGCTGGTCGAGGCGCTGCTCACGGCGCTCATCCATGGCCAGCCCCTCCCTCCTGACCAGACGGCCCGCCCCCACAGCCCCGCAGACGGTTGCGCCACAGCCACCATCCACCCACGAGGGCGCTCGGCAAGCCCACCAGCTCCGCGGCGGCCAGCACGGCGAGGCGGGCGGCATAGCCCGATCGGCTGGGAATCCCCCACCCCTGACCCCAGAGCTGCAGCCGCACCGCACACACCGCCAGGGCGCCAGCCAACAGGCTGAGGCCCAGCACCCCTGCGGCAGAGAGACCCACCACCTGGGCCGTGCGGCGCAGGGTGGCCGGTGGCTGGCCGCCAAGGGTGGCCCCCGTAGCCATCGCCACCCCCATCACCGCCGCCCAGCGCCGCTCCCATCCCGCCAGGGTGTCTGCCCCCACGGGTTGGTCCACGCTCAGGGGCGTGAGGGCCGTGGCCAGGAAGGCCCCCACGGCGAGGGAGGCCAAGCCGGAGAGCAGAACGGCACCGAGAGCCGTGGCCAGCCGCCGCCCAAGGGCATCCCGGATGGGAGCCCGGCCCCTCACGGCATCCGGAGCCAGGGGCTCCGCAGGGTGGACCGCAGGGGGAGGGGCGCCCGCCCGCTGGTGACCTCCATCCAGGCCGGTCCCACCGGTGGCAGAACGGCCGGGCTCGCCCCGATGGAGGCCAGAGAGGCGGGATTGGTGCTGGCTACAGCCCATTCCGCCAGAGAAACCCGTTGGAAGCGATTGTGGCGCCAGTGAATCTGGGACGCCTGGGCCAGGCCCTCCTCCGGGGCCCGCACGGTGGCCAGACCATTGGCCTCAAGGCCCACGGCGCTCAGGGGGGAATCGGCCTGGCCGTGGGCAAGCTGATAGCCGAGGAACACGTTGTGCCTGAGCCACACATTCTCAATGGCACCACCCATCAGTTTCAGCAGCACGCCATACCCCTGGCGGGGACGGGAAGGGGCCATCACCACCGTGTTGCCCTCGATCTTCAAGGGACCTTCAGAGACCGGACTCGGTGCAAACGCCACGAGGGAATGGAACACCACATTGGAGGTGACGAGGAGATTGCGCGCCGAACCGTCGAACTCAAACGCATCGTCGGTGGTGTCGACGATCAGATTGCTTCGGGCTTCATTGCGACCCCCCTGGGGGGAGAGTTTGATGCCATCGCCTGCCTGCAGCACCAGATTCCGATCCACGGTCATGTCCGCCCCCGCCAACCACACCAGGGAACAGTTGGAATAGGCATACACCTCGCTCCAGGACAACCATCCCTGGTTCCATTCATAGAGGGGATAACAACTGCTGAAGTTGCGGCTGACGCGGATCTGCCGCAGGGGGTGCAATGAGGGGTTGCCGTTGATCGCCACATCGGCTCCCTCGAAGTGGTTGCCCTCAATGCGGACGTGGTGGGTGTTCCAGAGCTGGATCGCTGCCATCACCGCAAAGTCGAAGCGCAGGTCGCGCACCTCCACGTGGGGAGCCTCAATCCACAGGCTGGCCACCTGATGGCCCCCGGATCGGGTGCGACGGGGCATGGGACGGGTGACCTCCACACGCCCGGTGTCGGGCCGCTCCCCCCGTGGCAGACACAGCCACAGCTCCCCATCACTGAAGGTGAAGGCGGGCCAGGCGCCGGGCCTGGAGCAGATCTTCCGCAGCTGCGGCAAAGCGCCACTGCGGAAGGCCATCACCCCATCCCAGCGAAGGCCGCCGACGGCGTCCCGCGCGGGGGTGCTCCAGAGCTGGGCGCCCCGGGGCTGCCAGCGCCAGGAGGCCGTGATGGCGGGATCGGCACCACCGCTGATCACCGCCTGGCCTGGAAGGGCAGCGCGGATCACGAGGGGGCGCCCGGGGCGGCCGCCGCGGCGCAGAAACACGTCCTCCCGGTAGATGCCGGGCCAGATCAGGATGGTTTCTCCGGGTTCCGCCAGGTCGGCCGCCCGCTGAATGGTGCGCACGGCAAAACGCCTGGAGTGGCCCACGAAGCCATCAAATCCCTGGGGCGCCACATGGATGACACCCCGCCGCAGCCAGCCGGTGGGGGGCTGGACATAGGCCAGACAGGCCGCCACCAACGCCACGCTGGCGACGGCCAGACCCGTTCCCCCAATCTGGTGGGTGGCCAGCAGCGACACACCCCATCTACCCATGGACCCAGCCCATTGCCCGCTCGCCGATCTCCATGATCCCTATCGACTCCAGGCCTGCCTCTGGCCATCCCCGCCGGAGCGGGGGCAGGGGGTGAGATTGGCACTCTGGCAGGGCACGGGGGCCGCCGGTACCCCCGAAGCCGTGGCCGCCAATCTGGAGCGCCTGGAGCGGGTGGCGGCGATCGCCGCGGGGCATGGCGCCCAGCTGCTGGTCTTCCCGGAGCTCTACCTCAGCGGCTACATCGTGACGCCGGAGCTGGCCCGGGCCCTGGCGGAACCGGTGGATGGGCCGAGCCTGCAGCGGGTGGCCGCCACGGCCCGCCGCCATGGCATGGCTCTGGCCTGCCCCTACCCGGAGCGTGCTCTGGTGGCGGGGGAGGAGCGCTTCTATGACGCCATCGCCCTCTTTGGCAGTGGGGGAGAGCTGTTGCGCAACTACCGCAAGACCCACCTCTGGGGACCGGACGAACGGCGGTGCTGGAGCGCCGGCTACGGGGAGGCGGAGGAGGGGCCGGCCTTCACCGTGCAGCAGGTGAATGGCATAGGGGTGGGGCTGCTGAACTGCTACGAGGCGGAGTTTGCTGAACTCACCCGTTCTCTGGCGCTCCGGGGCGCCCAGCTGGTGCTCATTCCCACCGCCGCCGATGCCTGGGCCCAGCTGAGCGATGGTCGCCGCACCGATCGCCCCTATCCCGATATCTCGCGCACCCTGCTGCCAGCCCATGCCTTTGAAAACCGCTGCTTTGTGGCCTACGCCAACCGCTGCGGAGAGGAAACCGTGAACGGCCGTCCCATGGCCGGCTACCTGGGCAACAGCATCCTCTGGGGACCCCATGGAGATCTGCTGGTGGCTGCAAGAGCCGAACCCACCCTGCTTCTCGCCGATTGCCTCCCCAGCCTCTATGGTGAAACCCACCCCACCGGCACCCGCTACCTGGAGGATTTGCGGACCGAGCTCCTCAGCACCGGCTGATCGGGGGTGGCTGCCAGTAGCGCATGCAAACGGGCGCACACAAAAGCGAACGGTTCGTCACAGTCGATGGTGTCGACCATGACAACAGGGGCCGGGCAGCCCGAACAAAACTGACTAAAACGTGAAGAGGTGACATGACGTCCTTGCCGTCCAGACTGATGTCCAATCCATCCCAATCGGGGGTCAGCCCCCTGTTCTCCACCCTTCAACGGCGCGACTACCGGCTGATCGACTGCTTCCACCAGCCCCATCCCCACCTGGACGGTGTGTACGAGAGCAGTGACGAGGCCCTCGCCGATGCCATCAGCTGGTTGCAGAGCATTGGACCAGGGGCTGGAGACACCACGATCGGCCTGGAGGTGAGCACCCCCAGTGGCGATTGGCGCACGATCCGTCAGCCCGGGCTGCTGCTCTGTCCGCTGCCCTGAGGGGGGCACTCCAGCGAGGCGGCGGGATAACGGTTGGGAATGAAGAACTGCTCACTGAGGGGGGGGCGCTTGTAGGGACCTCCTCCTTTGCGGGGGGGCAAGGTGATCTCTGCTGGGGTCATGTCCACATAGGGCACCTTGCTGAGGAGATGGCTGATGCAATTGAGGCGTGCCCTGCGCTTGTCGTTGGCATCCACGGTGAACCAGGGGGCTTCCGGGATGTTGGTGTGGGCAAACATCGCATCTTTGGCTTTGGAGAAATCCACCCAGCGGTCGCGGGATTCCAGATCCATCGGGCTGAGTTTCCAGCGCCGCGCCGGATCCTTGATGCGGGAGCGAAAGCGCGCTTCCTGTTCCTCATCGCTCACGGAAAACCAATACTTGATCAAGGTGATGCCGCTGCGCACGAGCATGCGCTCAAACTCGGGGCAGGACAGCAGGAACTCATCCACCTGCCTGGCCGTGCAGAAGCCCATCACCTTTTCCACCCCGGCCCGGTTGTACCAACTGCGATCGAACAGCACGATTTCACCAGCCGCCGGGAGGTGCTCGACGTAGCGCTGGAAATACCACTGGCTGTTTTGCCGATCCGTCGGCGTGCCCAGCGCAATCACATTGCACCCCCTGGGGTTGAGCGGTTCGGTGATGCGCTTGATCGTGCCCCCCTTCCCGGCAGCATCACGCCCCTCAAAGAGCACAAGCAGGCGGAAACCGGCGTGCTTGATCCAATACTGCATTTTCACCAACTCCACCTGCAGGCGAGCCAGCTCCTTCTCGTAGAACTTGCGATCGAGCTTGGGCGGACGCCCTTCGGATCGGGCACTGAAATCGTCCAGGATCGGGGTTGGGCGGTAGAGATCCGTTCCATTCCCTGCGGGTGGAAGAACGGCATGCTTCTTCTTGGACATTGCGATCGAATGGAAGCAGAGTCAGAGCCAACGCCGATCCAGGGCCGGGACAGCCCGAGACTCATTCATAGCAAGGCTGGGATGGTTGGCCAACGGGTGCGGCGGGGGCGGGCGTTCTTTAATCCCTTCTTCATCTCCTGGGCTGGACACGGCCAACAGACTGGTGCGATACCGTCACGCGCCGATGCCGACCGTTGATCTGGAGCAGGAACTCGCCCTGACCGATGCCTGGTGGCGGGCGGCCAACTACCTGGCGGTGGGGATGATCTACCTGCGGGACAACCCCCTGCTCCAGGAGCCCCTGCGGCCTGAGCACGTGAAGAACCGCCTGCTGGGGCACTGGGGTTCAAGCCCCGGCCAGGCCTTCCTCTGGGCCCACGCCAACCGGGTGATCCGGCACCACGATCTCGACATGATCTACCTGTCCGGGCCGGGCCACGGCGCCCCTGGAGTGCTGGGACCCACCTATCTCGATGGCTCCTACAGCGAGATCTATCCGGATAAGAGCCAGGATGCGGCGGGGATGGGGCGCTTCTTCAAGCAGTTTTCCTTCCCCGGCCACATCGGGTCGCACTGCACGCCGGAAACCCCTGGCTCCATCCATGAGGGCGGGGAGCTGGGCTACGTGCTCTCCCACGCCTGCGGGGCGGTGTTCGACAATCCGGAGTTGATCGCCCTGGCCTGTGTGGGCGATGGGGAAGCGGAAACCGGCCCCCTCGCCACCTCCTGGCACATCAACAAGTTCCTCAACCCCCAGGTGGATGGCGCCGTGCTGCCGGTGCTGCATCTCAACGGCTATAAGATCGCCAATCCCACCCTGCTGGCCCGCATCCCCCATCAGGAACTGGAACAGTTGCTGCGGGGCTACGGCTGGGAGCCCCTGTTTGTGGAGGGCAGTGATCCGCTGCCCATGCACCGGGCCATGGCCGCCGCCATGGACACGGCGATCGCCCGCATCCAGGCCATCCGCCAGCAGGCCCGCAACGGCGGTCCGGTGGAGCGCCCCACCTGGCCCATGATCGTGCTGCGCTCACCCAAGGGTTGGAGTGGCCCGAAGGCGGTGGGCGAGAAGAAGGTGGAGGATTTCTGGCGGGCCCACCAGGTGCCCCTCACGGCCCCCAACAAGGATCCGGAACAGCTGCGCCTGCTGGAACAGTGGCTCAAGAGCTACCGGCCGTGGGAGTTGTTTGATGGCAATGGCACCCTGGTGGAGGAGCTGCGCCAGCTCTCCCCCAGCGGTGCACGCCGGATGGGATCCAATCCCCATGCCAACGGAGGCCTGCTGCGCCGCCCCCTGCAGTTGCCTCCGCTGGAGGCCTATGCCGTTGCTGTCGACACCCCTGGCGGTTCAGAGGCGGAGAACACCTACCCCCTCGGCGAGCTGCTGCGGGATGCGATTCACCACAACCCCCATTCCCTGCGGGTGTTCGGCCCCGATGAAACCGCCTCCAACCGGCTGCAGGCCATCTATGAACGCAGCAAGAAGCTGTGGATGGAGGAGCTGCGTCCGGAGGATCTCAACGGAAGCGAACTGGCCCGCGATGGCCGGGTGGTGGAGATGCTCAGTGAACACACCCTCGTGGGGATGATGGAGGGTTATCTCCTCACGGGTCGGTATGGCTTCTTCCACACCTACGAAGCCTTTGCCCATGTGATCGCCTCGATGTTCAACCAGCACGCCAAATGGTTGGAATCGTGCCTGCACCACGCGCCCTGGCGGGCGTCGATCGGGCCCTGGAACTGCCTGATCAGCTCCACCGTCTGGCGGCAGGACCACAACGGCTTCACCCACCAGGATCCGGGCTTCATTGATCTGGCCGGCAACAAGAGTGGGGAGGTGGTGCGGGTGTATCTGCCAGCGGATGCCAACTGTCTGCTGGCCGTGGCGGAGGAGGCCCTGGTGGAGCCCAATGTGTGCAACATCATCGTGTCCGACAAACAGAAACACCTCCAATACCTCTCCCTGGAGCAGGCGCGGCGGCATGTGGAGAAGGGGATTGGTCTGTGGAGCTGGGCCAGCAACGACGATCAGGGCAGCCAGATGGATGAACCCGATGTGGTGATGGCCTGTGCGGGCGACATCCCCACCAAGGAAACCCTGGCGGCCGTGGAGATCCTGCACCGGGAGATCCCGGGGCTCCGCATTCGCGTGCTGAATGTGGTGAAGCTCTTCGCCCTCACCAATCCGGAGGAGCATCCCCATGGGTTGAGCACCAGGGATTTCGACAGCCTGTTCACCACGGACCGGCCGGTGATCTTCAATTTCCACGGCTATCCCTGGTTGATTCATCGGCTCACCTACCGCCGCACCAACCATGCCAACTTCCATGTACGGGGGTACAAGGAGAAGGGGAACATCAACACTCCCCTGGAGCTGGCGATGAACAACCAGATTGATCGCTTCAATCTCGTGATCGATGTGATCGATCGGGTGCCCCACCTCGGCTACCGGGCCGCCCATGTGAAGGAGCGGATGAAGGAGGCGATCCTGATGCACCGCAGCTACGCCCATGAACACGGCATGGATGCGCCGGAGATCACCGGCTGGCGCTGGACACCGCCTTCCCCCCCGCCGGCATGAGGGGCGGATGTGTGCTGGTGGTGAACGCGGGCAGTTCCAGCCTGAAGGCCCTGCTGCTCGATCCCCACGATCAACCCCTCTGGCGTGGCCAGACCCCCTGGACCCCCCATCACTCGGCGAGCGGAGCCCCCAACCCTGCCGAAGCGGCGCTGCAGGGGTGGCTCCTGCCCGCCATCGCCCCCTGGAGCGCCTCCCTCGCCCTGGTGGGTCACCGGGTGGTGCATGGCGGCACAGCCTTCACGGCCCCCACCCGGGTGACAGCCGACGTGCACCGGCAGCTGGACGCCCTCACCCCCCTGGCCCCCCTCCACAACGGTCCCGCCCTGGCGATTCTGGAAGCCCTCCTGCGCTGGAGGCCCGAGTTGCCCCAGTGGGCCTGCTTTGACACCGCCTTCCACCACACCCTTCCCCCGGAGGCCTTCACCTACGCCATCCCCTCCCGCTGGCGGGAGATGGGCCTGCGGCGCTACGGCTTCCACGGGCTCAGCCATCAGCATGTGAGCGAGAGGGTGCCGGTGTCGCGGCTGATCAGTTGTCACCTGGGGGCCGGTTGCTCGCTCTGCGCCATCCGCAACGGCCACAGCGTTGCCACCACCATGGGCTTCACGCCGATGGAAGGGCTGGTGATGGCCACCCGCAGCGGCTCGGTGGATCCGGGGCTCCTGCTCCATCTGCTGCGCCAGGGCATCGCAGCGGAGGAGCTGGATCGGGAGCTCAATCACGCCAGCGGCTGGCTGGCCCTCTCGGATGGGCGCAGCACCGACATGCGGGAGCTGCGGGAGGCCGCCGCCGCAGGAGATGGGCTGGCCACGCTGGCCATTGCCGTGTTCCGCCGTCGGCTGCTGGAGGGCATCGGGGCCATGGCCGCCAGCCTGGGTGGAGTGGATGCGATCGCCCTCACGGGGGGCATCGGCGAACACGACCAGGCGCTCAAGGAGGAGCTCCGTGAAGCCCTGGCGTGGATGGGCCCCGGGGAGCTGGTGGTGGTGCGCGCCGACGAGGAGGGAGTGATCGCCCGCCTGTGCCGGAGCGCGGCAGAGGGGGCTGGGGAGCCAGCGCCCCCCCCCTGATCCCCCACTCACCGGATCGGCAGCAGGCTGCGGCCAAACCACCCCTCCGGAGCGATCCGCTGCACCAGCCGTCTGCCCACCATGGGCAGGGCGAACAGGTCGAGGGGGGCCCGGGTGGTGGGCCAGAGGCCGGGCCGGCGGTAGAGGTAGGCGTCCAGCCGATCCCGTTGGTCGGCGCTGAGGCCATCCCACTCCAGACCGGCAGCCCGCAGGCGGCGTTGCCGCCCCTGGGGCGAGAGGCACACCAGGCGCACCGGCCAGGGTTCACCCGCCAGGAGGGGATGGTTGAGGCGCAACTGGCGCCCATCCTGCGGGATGGAGAAGCTGGACAACACTTCACAGCCCCGCTCACTGATCGCCACCACCTTCACCGGCTGGCCCTGCAACCCGCCCTCCAGCTGGGGTGCCAGCCAGGGAATGGCATCCTCCCGGGGCCGATCCCAGCAACTGCGGATCCCCGCCAGGATCATCAGGGTGTTGAGGGAGGCCCAGACCAACCCCAGCGCCCCCAGGCTCGAGCTTCCAGCGGACAGGGAGGTTCGCCCGAACCAGGACCCCGCCAACTCCCCGCCCAGCTGCACGGCCGCGAGAAGCTGGATCCCGAGGAACACCAGAAGGGGCATCAGCAGCGGCAGATTGCCCCCCAACCCGCCAGCCAGGCCTCCCCCTTTGGGGGTGACCTGAAACGCCGTGGGCCGGCCCCGGATCACCGCCCAGACGGTCTGGGCCAGGGGAAAGGCGAGAACCCAGCGGTAGAGCTCCGGCATCAGGGCACTGCGCGACTGGGCGCTGAGCCAGCGGATCAGCAGGAGCTGACTCAGATAGAACGGAGCAGCGATGCCCATCAACCCATCGGCATCCAGGCGCAGGGGGGCCAGATTCGCCTGGGCGATCAACAGGGGTGCCGCCACCAGCAGCAGGAAGGGAAACACCAGCAGCCAATGCAGGATGCCCTCCATGTAGGCGAGCCGTTGCAGGGGGTTGAGGCCGGGGATGGTGAGGGGATTGGCGCCGGTGCGCAGCACCTGGAGGGTGCCGCTGGCCCAGCGACACCGCTGGATCACCATGGCCCCGATCGTGAGGGGCGCCATCCCCGCACTCAGCTTCTCCGCCACATACAGCCCGCGGTAGCCCGCCGCCACCAGCCGGAGTCCTGTGGCCAGATCCTCCGAGGTGGTGCCGGTGTCGAAGCCACCCACCGCCTCCAGGGCCGCGCGGCGCATCACGAAGGAGGTGCCGGCGCACACCACGGCCCCCAGCCGTTGACGGGTGGGCTCCACCCAGCGGTAGAACGACTCCTCGTCGGCCATCAGCCAGCGCTCCAGGCGCAGATTGCGCATCAGGGGGTCGGCCCCCATGTAGGTCTGGGGGGTCTGCACGAACCCCACGGAAGGGTCGCGGAACAGCCCCACCGTCCGGCGCAGAAACGGGGTGAGGGGCACCACATCCGCATCAAACACCGCGATCAGGTCGGCCTGCACATGGCGCAGCCCATGGTTGAGATTGCCCGCTTTGGCATGGGAACGATCGCCCCGGGCCAGGTAACCGATCCCCATCTGGGAGCAGCACTCACGGAGTTCGTGACGATTGGCGTCGTCCAGCAGCCACACCGCAACGTTGGGGTAGTCGAGGGCCCGCACACCCCGCAGGCAGCGAAGGATCACCTCCAGCGGTTCACCACAGGTGGGAATGAGCACGGCCACGGACGGAAGACGCTCCGGAGCCTGCAGCCGATGGGCCTCCAGCTGGGCAGCGGCAGCCTCCACCTCCTGGCGTCCATCCGATCCGCCCAGCGCGCTCATCCCCACCATCAACAGGCTGTGCCCCAGCAGCAGCCCTTCAGCCAGCAGCAGCAGCACGCTGAGAGCGGCCGAGAGGGGCGTGTCGAGATGGAGCGTGCTGCTGATGCGCCAGGGGATGTAGCGCAGGCCCAGCACGGTGATGCAGACGGCGGCTCCCCATCGCCAGGGCGCAGTGAGGGAGGTGATCACCGAACACAATCCGTCGAATGAATTTTGGCAGAGATCCAGGAGGTCTGGGCACCACCGAACCCCGTCCCCCCCACCACAATGGAAGGGTCGCCCTGGGGCCTGCACGCGATGGACCCGCCGGATCTCTCCACCCGATGGCTCGGCCTGTCGCTGCGCAGCCCCCTGGTGGTGGGAGCCGCCGCACCCCTCACGGACGACCCCGCCCAGCTGCAGCAGCTGGAGGAGGCCGGGGCTGGGGCGATCGTGCTCCATTCGTTGTTCGAAGAGCAACTGGAGCAGGAACAGCTCAACCTGCATCACCTGGGCCTGCAGGGAAGCGAGAGCACGGGCGAAGCACTCAGCTATGTGCCGGATGGGGCCCTGTTCCATGTGGGCTCTGATCTCTACCTCCGCCATCTGGAGCAGGCCCGCCACCAGCTCACGATTCCGGTGATCGCCAGCCTCAATGGCCAGCATCCCGGCAGCTGGGTGCGCTTTGCCCGCCAGCTGGAAGCGGCGGGGGCCCAGGCCATCGAACTGAACATTTTTTCCCTGCCCACCGATCCCGATCGCAGCAGCGCCGCCATCGAAGCGGAGGTGGAGGCGATCGTGTGGGAGGTGCGAGCCGAAGTGACGCTTCCGTTGACGGTGAAGCTGGGGCCGTTCTTCACCAATGTGGCAGCGATGGCCAGGCGGCTGGCCGCCGCGGGCGCCAATGGCCTCACCCTCTTCAACCGGTTTTATCAACCGGAGATCGATATTGAAACGCTGGAGCTGCGGCCCAACCTGCTGCTCTCCACCCCCCACGATCTGCGGCTGCCGATGCGCTGGATCGCCCTGCTCCACGGCCGCCATCCCCTGGATCTGGCGGCCTCCAGCGGGGTGCATCGGGGCACCGACGTGGTGCGCCTGCTGATGGCCGGCGCCTGCGTCACCCAGGTGGTGGGGGCCCTGCTGCGCCATGGTCCCGGCCGTTTACGCAGCCTGGAGGAGGAGCTGCGGAGCTGGCTGATGCACCACGACAGGGGCTCGGTGGCAGAGCTGATCGGCTGCATGAGCCAGGGGCGCTGCCCGACGCCCCAGGAGTACGAACGGGTGCAGTACATGCGGATGCTGCAGACCTTCCAGCCCGCCGCCGCCAGCGACGCTCCGGGGCCCTGGTGAGCGCGCCC
>JAYKJF010000076.1:0-2595 GCA_035285785.1 Cyanobacteriota bacterium | reverse complement strand
AGTCGCAAGGCAAGTGTCGGTGCGGGATTTAAAAACCCACCTCTCCGAATGGCTCGGCCGCGTGCAGGCCGGGGAAGTGGTGGAGGTCACCTCCTATCGCAAGCCGATCGCCCGCATCACAGCGGTCAATTCAGCAGAGTCAACATCCAGCAGCTCGCTGCAGAAGGCCATTGATGCGGGATGGATCAGCTGGAACGGCCAAAAGCCCAACATGCCCCCACCCGTCAAGCTTCGGGGGAAGGGAAAGCTGCTGAGTGAGATCGTGATTGAGGATCGGGGTTGAGCTGGTGATCCTCTTCTGTGACACCAGTGCCCTGTTGAAGTTACTCGTTGACGAAGATCAATCGGATCAGATGCGGCAGGTCAGTAGCGCTGTCGAGGCCATCGGTGTCTGCCGAATCAGCTGGGCCGAAACAATGGCGGCTCTGGCCCGTCGCCAACGGGAGGATCCGATCAGCAGCGATGACCTGGAACAGGCTCGCCAGCACCTGATCCAGTCTTGGCAAACGTTCACCATTGTTGAGGTCAGCCAACCATTGGTGGAATCAGCTGGGCGATTTGCCGACGTGTTTGCCCTTCGCGGCTACGACAGCGTGCAGCTGGCCGCCGCCCATGAACTGCAGCTTATGGCTGAACAGCCAGTCATCTTTGCCAGTTACGACCGTCGCCTCAATCAGGCCGCCCAGTTGCTTCAGCTGGAGGTTCTCCAGTGACGCAGGTGCCAACGATCACCTGCGAGATGGACCATGGCGACCAGATCGGTGCCAAGGCCTTCGATGGCTTCAATGCCGAGGTGACAGTCGAACACACCCGATGATAGGCCAGGAGCGCAACGGCTGGGCGTTCCGCATCGCCGCGCTGCGGCCGATTCAGATGTCCACCCCCCCAACAGCCGCATGCCTTCCTTGAGAGGCGCTGGGCTGTGAGCTTGTTGCCTCCGTTCCAGCGTCAGCTCTGAAATGGGTCGCCTGAGATTCGAACTCAGGACCAATCGGTTAAAAGCCGAGTGCTCTACCGCTGAGCTAGCGACCCCGGTGCGCTCCGGGCCATCCCCCGAGGGGGCAAGCCATGACCGCCAAGCGAACGTATCACCTGGGGTGGGGGGGCCACAATGCACCCAGCGGAATCGTGGGGATCCCATGGTGAGGGTGGGACAGGAAAACGACCCTGGGGCTGCCCGGCCCTGGCCTTCTCCCACCATCGATCCGGAGGCCTGGGTGGCGGAATCGGCCGTGGTGGTGGGGGATGTGCGGCTGGAGGCGGGAGCCAGCCTCTGGCCCACCGCCGTGGCCCGGGGGGATGTGTGCCCGGTGCTGGTGGGGCGGGACAGCAATGTGCAGGACGGGGCCGTGCTCCATGGGGATCCGGGCCAGCCCGTGCGGATCGGGTGTGAGGTGACCATCGGCCATCGGGCGGTGGTGCACGGGGCCACCCTGGAGGACGGCTGCCTGGTGGGCATTGGGGCGATCGTGCTCAACGGGGTGACCGTGGGCGCCGGGGCCCTGGTGGCCGCGGGCGCAGTGGTCACCAAGGACGTGCCCCCAGGGGCCCTGGTGATGGGCGCGCCAGCCCAGGTGAAGCGCCAGCTCAGTGAAGAGGCCATGGCGGAGCAGCGCCTCCACGCCCGGCGCTATCGCCAGCTGGCCCAGGCCCACGCGGGGCGGGGCGCGGAAACAGGCTTTGGAGACCCTTGAACCACCAGGGACCGCGTTACAAGCCGCCACCGGAGGATCGAAGACCCACGCGTTGTCTTTAAGATCACCAAAATCTGAACCGCTCCTCCATGGATCTCCGGGTTGTGCTTGTGGCCGCGCCCATCCTTCTGGCCGCCAGCTGGGCTGTGTTCCACATCGGCAGAGCCGCCGTGGGCCAATTGCAGCTGTTCCTGAAGCGGGCCCGAGCCTGACCCTTTGAGCACATCCGTTCTGGTGATTGGTGCCGGCCTGGCCGGCACCGAAGCGGCCTGGCAGGTGGCCTGCGCGGGCATCCCGGTCACCCTGGTGGAAATGCGCCCCATCCGGCGCTCGCCCGCTCACCACAGCGCCGAATTCGCTGAGCTGGTGTGCAGCAACAGCTTCGGCGCCCTCTCCAGCGATCGGGCCGCCGGGCTCCTCCAGGAGGAGTTGCGGCGCCTCGGCTCCCTGGTGATCCGCACGGCCGATGCCCATGCCGTGCCTGCCGGTGGTGCCCTGGCCGTCGATCGGGGCCGCTACAGCGCCGCCCTCACCGAAGCCCTGGCCGCCCATCCCCTGGTAACCATCCAGCGGCAAGAGCAGATGGCCCTGCCGCCAGCGGAACAGATCGCCGTGCTGGCCACCGGCCCCCTCACCGCGGAATCCCTGGCGGACGACCTGCGGGCCTTCACCGGCCTGGACGACTGCCACTTCTTCGATGCCGCCAGCCCCATCGTGGAGGGGGAGAGCATCGACCTGACGGTGGCCTTCCGCGCCTCCCGTTACGACAAGGGGGATGCGGACTACATCAACTGCCCCATGGACGCGGAGCAATACCACCGCTTCCGTGAGGCCCTGCTGGCCGCTGAGCAGGCGCCCCTCAAAGACTTCGATCAGGAGAGCGCCTGTTTCTTTGAGGGCT
>JAYKJF010000075.1:0-50365 GCA_035285785.1 Cyanobacteriota bacterium | reverse complement strand
CTCAAAGGTGAGGATCTGATGCAACAGGCCCTCATGGCCTTGAAGGGGTCACAGCAAGGTTTAGGGTGAAGAGCAATCCGCCCTTTTGAATGCCTCCCCGCCCCCGCGTAGACCGCCGTGCTCCCGTTCGGGAGCTTCCCAATATCAACGAGCGCATCAGCTACCCCAATCTCCGGGTGGTCGATGCGGATGGGAGTCAGCTCGGAGTCATCACTCGGGAGGCCGCCCTGGAGGTGGCGAAGGAGCGGGAGCTCGACCTGGTGCTGGTGAGCGAGAAGGCCGATCCGCCCGTGTGCCGGGTGATGGATTACGGCAAGTACAAGTTTGAGCAGGAGAAGAAAGCCAAGGAAGCCAAGAAGAAGTCGCACCAGACCGAGGTCAAGGAGGTCAAGATGCGCTACAAGATTGACTCCCACGACTATCAGGTCCGCATCGGCCAGGCCAGTCGCTTCCTCAAGGCCGGCGACAAGGTGAAGTGCACGGTGATCTTCCGTGGCCGTGAAATCCAGCACACCTCCCTGGCCGAGGCCCTCCTCATGCGGATGGCCAAAGATCTGGAGGAGAACGCCGAGCTTCAGCAACCGCCGAAGCGGGAGGGTCGGAACATGATCATGTTCCTCTCCCCCAAACGGCAGGCCGCCGGAAAGGTTGCCCCGGTGAAAACACCAAAACCCGTGAAAACGGCTGCTGCCGGCGGCAACGCCGCCAGCGCGCCGGAGGCCCCACCAGCGGCCGAAGATTAGTCCGTTTCGGCAAGGGTTTGTTCAAAGAACGCCGTGATGGCGGCCCACGCCGCCTTGGCTTCCACGGGCCGGAAGTCGTCGCGGGCCTCGCAGAGAAAACCATGGCCCGCGGCAAAGGTCTGCAGCTGGGCACGCTCCCCCTCCCCCCTGGCCCTGGCCTGATCCACGGCCCTGGCGATGGCCTGCAGATCGTCAGCAGGCACCAAGGGATCCTCCGTTCCGTAGATGAACAGCACCCGGCCCCCAGGCCGGGAGAGCACCTCCAGAGAGGGAGCACCTCCACCAGGCCTCCCCTGCACCACTCCGGCGCCGTAACAGACGCAACTGGCCGTCATGCCATCCAGGGCGCTGGCCAAGAGGGCGACGTGGCCACCGAAGCAGAAACCGATGCACCCCACCGCCAGAGACTGATCCGTCGCCCCCTGGCTCTGGAGCCAGCGCACGGCCCGAGCCCCATCCACCAGGAGGGTGGGGGCGCTCGTGCGGTCCTTGTGTGAGCGCCCCTCCAGAAGCTGCTCAGGGCCGTACCCCAGGCTGAGCTCGGGAGCCGTACGTGCAAACAGGGGAATGGCCAGAGCGCCATAACCCAGCTGAGCCAGGCGGTTGGCCACCATGCACACCCAGGGGTTCACTCCGAAAATCTCCGGCAGCACCAGAAGGGCACCCTTGAGACGGCCGGACTGGGGCCGCGCCCACCAACTGCGAAGGGGTACCTCCTCCGGCCGCTCTGGAGCCAGGGTGAGCCATCCCGCCGAGAGGGGCTCCGGTTGGTCTGCTGGCTCCATGGCTCGAGGGCAACCGGCACATGGTCCTATGACAGGGGGGGAATTGTCACGGAGGCAAAAGCTCCGTAGGGTGGCCGCAAGATCCGACCGTTGATCCGCGTGCGATTCCACATCCAGCAGGAAAGCGATATTCCCGCCTCAACCCAGCTCTATAACCAGATCTGCTTTGCCATCGCGGCGCGACATTATCCCCCTGGCCACCGTTTACCGAGCACCCGCCAACTGGCCATGCAGACGGGGCTGCATCGCAACACCATCAGCAAGGTGTATCGGCAGCTGGAAACGGATGGCGTGGTGGAAGCCATGGCCGGTTCCGGCATCTATGTGCGCGACCAGCAAAAACCGAGGGAGATCAAACCACCCCCGGGGATTCGCACCAAAACCCTGCCCGACATCGACCGGGTGGTACGCCAGAGCATCGACGGCCTCCTCAATGCGGGCTGCACCCTGCAGCAGGCCCGCGACCTGCTCACCCGGGAGGTCGACTGGCGACTCCGCTGCGGCGCCCGCGTGCTCGTGAGCACCCCGCGGGAGGACATCGGGGCCTCCATGTTGATTGCCGAGGAGCTGACCCCGAATCTGGAAGTGCCGGTGGAGGTGGTTCCGATGGAGGAGCTCGAAGCGGTGCTGGAAAACTCCAGCAAAGGCACCGTGGTCACCAGTCGGTATTTCCTCCAGCCCGTGGAGGAAATCGCCCAGCGCCATGGGGTCCGTGCCGTTCCGGTCGACCTGAACGACTTCCGCCATGAGCTTGACCTGCTCAAGGAGCTGCGGGGCGGCAGCTGTGTGGGCCTCGTGAGCATCAGCCCGGGCATCCTGCGGGCCGCCGAGGTGATCCTTCACTCCATGCGCGGCAATGAGCTGCTGGTGATGACCGCCAACCCTGATACCGGCAGCCGCTTGCTGGCGCTGCTGAGGGCCGCCAGCCATGTGCTCTGCGATAAACCAAGCCTGCCCCTGGTGGAGCAAACCCTGCGTCAAAACCGCTCCCAACTGATGCGCCTGCCGGTGGTGCACTGCGCCCAGAGCTATCTGGGCAGTGCCACGATTGATCAATTGCGCAAGGAAATCGGCCTACTGGCCGTCTGATGCGATTCGCAACCGCCCTGATCCAGGCCATGCGGGCCGATCTTGCCCTGATCCGAGACAGGGATCCGGCCGCCAGAAGCACCCTGGAGATCCTTCTCTGCTACCCGGGCTTCCATGCCCTGGTGATGCACCGCATCAGCCACCGCCTCTGGCGGCTCCAGGTGCCCCTGGTGCCTCGGGTGCTGAGCCAGCTGGCCCGTCTGCTCACTGGCGTGGAAATCCACCCCGGCGCGGTGATCGGCCACGGCGTGTTCATCGACCACGGCATGGGGGTTGTGATCGGGGAAACCAGCGTCATCGGCGACAACTGCCTGCTCTACCAGGGGGTGACCCTGGGGGGGACGGGCAAACAACATGGCAAACGTCACCCCACGCTGGAAAACAACGTGGTGGTTGGGGCAGGGGCCAAGGTGCTTGGGGCAATCACGGTGGGCTCCAACACCAGGATCGGAGCCGGATCGGTGGTGCTTCGGGATGTGGACCCAGACAGCACCGTGGTGGGAATCCCAGGGAGAGTGGTGCACCAGTCCGGGGTTCGCATCGACCCCCTGGCCCACTCCGCATTGCCGGATGCGGAAGCCCGGGTGATCCGCAATCTGATGGAACGGATCGACCAACTGGAAACGGAGGTGAATCGTCTTCAGGACTGCCTGCGGGAAGTGGCGGCGGGAAGGCCGTTGAAGGAGCCCTGCAGTGGCAAAGCACAGAACATCAGGGATCGGGAGATCCTCGAGTTTCTGGGTGAATCCATGACCAGAGGGGAGGCGGATGGGGACCCGGAGGGGGTCCATCCAGCCCCACCGTTTTAGGCGGGGCTGGTGTCAGGGATCAGGCCGTCACCTGCTCTGGAACCTGAGGCTGGAACATGAACATGGAGTAGATCACATTGCGGCGCATTTGCGTCATCATGTCCAGGAACATGTCGTAGGCCTCGTTCTTGTATTCGATGATCGGCTGCTGTTGACCGTAGCCACGCAGGTAGATGGTTTCTCGAAGCGCCTCCATGGATTGGAGATGCTCTCTCCAAAGGGTATCGATCTGCTGAAGGATAAAAAAGCGCTCTGCCTCTCGCATCAGACCAGGGCGAGCCTGGTTGACCTGATCTTCCTTGATGTCATAGGCATTACGCATCTGCTCCTGAAGAAAGGCCTTCAGTTCGTCCATGCCCAGACCCTGCAACTGCTCAGGCGTGAGGTCATCCAAGAGGTAGATGAATTCCTTAACTTTCCCCAGCAAACGCTGCAGATCCCATTCTTCGGGAGGTAGGTCGGGATTCACATAGGCCTCTACGATGTCATCGATGGTTCGCTCCCCATAGCCCAGGACCTGGAGCTTGAGCTCCCGTCCCTCCAGCACCCTGCGACGTTCCGAATACACGGCTTTGCGCTGGTTGTTCATCACCTCGTCGTATTCAAAAACATCCTTACGCTGGTCGTAGTAGTAGGTTTCCACCTTCTTCTGGGCCCCCTCGAGAGAGCGGGTGAGCATGCCTGATTCGATGGGCATGTCTTCCTCAACGCGAAACGCATTCATCAGGCCCGCCACCCGATCGCCGCCGAAGATCCGCAGCAGATTGTCCTCCAACGAGAGAAAGAAGCGCGTTGTTCCCGGATCGCCCTGCCGACCCGACCGACCCCGCAACTGGTTGTCAATACGTCGGGATTCATGCCGCTCCGTACCGATCACATGGAGGCCACCCGCCTCCCGCACCTGGGCCTCCTCCTGCTTCACGACAACGTCGTACTCAGCCCTGACACGACGCAGAAGATCACGCATCTTCTGAATCAAGGGATCCGATGTGGGAGCCTTCTCAGCGGCCAGAGCGATGCGGTCTTCCAGTTCCAGGAGGGTGAGGGAACGGTCGCCCCAGTCCTGAACCAGCTCTTTGGCCAAAGCGATCAGATCCTTCTCCGTGGCCTCTGAAAGGGCACAGGGATAGAGCGTTCCCAGGGAGCGGCCAGCCCGCGGGAGAGGGGCAGGGGAATCGGCACCAAACCCACCGGCCACCTCCGTGGAGCGCTGAAGGGGAACCGGTGGTCCATGGCCCTCCTCCGGACGCACGAGGGCGGGAAGGAGCACCTCCCGACATTTCAAACGGGACATGTAATCGCTGTTCCCGCCCAGGATGATGTCCGTGCCTCGGCCGGCCATGTTGGTGGCGATGGTGACGGCTCCGGCCCTGCCGGCCTGAGCAATGATTTCGGCCTCCCGTTCGACATTTTCCGGCTTCGCATTGAGCAGGTTGTGGGGGATGGAGAGCTCAGCGAGCAAGGAGGACAGCAATTCAGACTTCTCCACGCTTGTGGTGCCAACCAGCACTGGGCGCCCACGGCCGTGGATTTCGGCCGTTTCATTGGCAACGGCACGCCACTTGGCTGGTTCAGTCTTGTACACCTGATCGGTCCAATCCACCCGCGAACTGATGCGATTGGTGGGCACGGTGGTGACTTCTAACTTATAGGTTTTTTCGAACTCCAGCTCCTCGGTTTTGGCCGTTCCCGTCATGCCGGCGAGCCGGGGATAGAGCAGGAAAAAGTTCTGGTAGGTGATGCTGGCCAAGGTCTGCGTTTCCGGCTGGATCGGCAGGGCTTCTTTGGATTCGATGGCCTGATGGAGGCCATCGCTCCATCTCCGACCAGGCATCACGCGACCAGTGAATTCATCAACAATGACCACCTCCTGATTGCGAACGATGTAGTTGACATCCTTTGCGAACAACTCCTTGGCCTTCAGGGCATTGTTAACAAAATGGGCCCAGGGGTCGGCCGAATCATAGAGATCCTGGATCCCGAGAAGATTTGCCGCATGGGCATATCCTTGATCCGTGAGCGTCACATTACGGCGCTTCTCATCAACCTCGTAATCCCCCTCGGGATCAATACCGTCCTTGCCCATCTCAGGAGAACGGATCAAGCGCGCTGCAACATCCGAGGCCAGTCGATACTTTTCCTGGGGACGCTCCACCTGGCCTGAAATAATGAGGGGAGTTCGAGCCTCATCGATCAGGATGGAATCGACTTCATCAATGACGCAATACTGGAAATCCCGCTGCACAATATCAGCCAAGTCGGTAGCCATATTGTCGCGAAGGTAGTCAAATCCAAGCTCAGAATTGGTGGCATAGGTGATATCACAGGCATAGTTTTTCTTGCGATCCGATGGCATCATCTCCTGCTGAATCAACCCCACACTGAGACCAAGAAAACGGTGGACCTGGCCCATCCACTCCGCATCCCGTCGGGCCAGATAGTCGTTCACCGTCACCACGTGCACGCCCTTGCCGGTGAGAGCGTTCAGATAGGAGGGCAACGTGGCGACCAGGGTCTTCCCTTCACCCGTTTTCATTTCTGCAATTTGTCCATCGTGCAGCACCATTCCGCCAATGAGCTGCACATCAAAGTGCCGCATCCCCAACACCCTCTTTCCGGCTTCGCGAACCACGGCAAAAGCCTGGGGGAGGAGCTCATCTAAAAGCTGCTTCTTGCGGGCGGGTTGATCAACCTTATCCAGCTTTTGCCGAAATTCAGCCGTGAGCCCTCTCAGCTCGTCGTCCGTGAGAGGAGAAATCTCTTCCTCTAGAAGGTTAATATCGGAAACGAGAGGCTGATAACGCTTTAACTTACGCGAATTTGGATCACCCAGCAGCAGCTTGAGCATGGATCACATCTGGCTTATCTTAAATCCACCTTACCACTTCAAGAGACGGTTGAAGAGAGGGTTCAAGCGACAGTGATCAGGGCCTGAATCAAGCGGTCCCTAGCTACACTTTGACAAGAAGACATCGAGGGAAGCGACAAGGCAAATGGTTCCTCGAGGTCAGGCCAGGCCTGCCATGGGCAGGGAAGAGAGGGAGGAAGAGTCTCCGGACCACCAGAGGGGTGCCCCAGACGCGGTGCACATCCTGGTCCATGGCCGTGGAGCCTGGGCCCTGCGTTTGGGCCTGAGCCCAGATTTCAGACCTGTTCAGGCCATCCAACAGCTGCAACGGCTAATGAATGGCCATGCCTTCTGGGCCCAGGATCGCCCCCTGCACCACTTGCGTCAGATGGTCAGAAACAGTGCGGTCTGCGTGACGGCGTGGCGCGGCAGGAGTCTGGTGGGCTTTGGACGGGCGACCAGTGATGGCATCTACCGCGCCACCATCTGGGACCTGGTCGTGGATTCGGACGTGGCGGGCCGCGGGGTGGGCCGATCAATGGTGGAACGGCTGCTGAACCACCCCGCCCTGGCGTCCTGCGAGCGTGTTTATCTGATGACCACCAACAGTGCGGGCTTCTACCAGAAAATGGGGTTTGAGATCAATCAGACACAGGTGCTGATGATCAAAACAAAAAGCGGATGAAGAGATTCGAACTCTCGACCCTCTCCTTGGCAAGGAGATGCTCTACCACTGAGCTACATCCGCTTGAACGGTGAACGACCTGCGCATCGATCACTATCCCAGCATGCCCCATCGCCGGGGAGTCCGTCAATCACCAGGGCCGCGAAAAGGGGCAGATTCAGGCCGAGAGCCGCTGATGGGGCTCGGAACCCTTGGCTCCAGCCAGAAGTCGCAGGGTTTTGATGAGCACCAAAAAATCAAGCAATGGACCGGCATTTCTTATGTAATACAGATCGTAGCTAAGCTTGGCCCTGCTATCCTCAATTGAGGCACCATAGGGATAACAAACCTGCGCCCATCCACTGAGGCCGGGCTTCACCCAATGGCGGACCGAGTAATGCACAATAGCCTCCTGTAAAGAGGCTTCCAGTTCTGGCCTCTCCGGGCGGGGGCCGATCAGGCTCATCTCTCCTTTAAGCACATTGATCAACTGGGGAAGCTCATCAATCCGTAGGCGTCGCAACCATCTCCCCACCATGGTCACCCGAGGATCGTTAGGGGATGCCCATTGGATGCCTTGTGTTTCCGCTCCCAGACGCATGCTGCGAAGTTTGCAGATCTTGATGGGTTGCCCGTAAAGCCCGGTACGAATCTGGGTGTAAAGCACCGGACCCTTCTCTTCCAGACGAATCAGGAGACTGGCAAGGAGCACCAGCGGCAAGGTGAGCACAAGCAAGGAGCCGGCCACCACCACATCCCCGAGCCGCTTCACCCGCCATCCCCAACGGCCCGGCTGCATTTCAAAACCCTCCGTGTGGAGCAGGGTGCGACTTGAAAACAACTCCGGAGGCACACACTGAAGATGGCGCTCTGCCCAGGCCACAAGGGTGCAGACGGAAGCCCCCCTGCCCCGGCTGGCCAGCAAACTCTGAAGGAGGGCATCATCCAGCTCGGCCGTTTCACTCACCGCAAGCCCATCAAAATTGTCGACATGGAACAGATGGTGCTGCGCCAAAACCCTGCTCGAGCAATAGTGAAGATCCAGGAGATGAAGCAGCCCAATCTGCTTGATTTCCTTGCGCAACACCTTGATCTCCTTCGCGCTCCCCACAATCAACCAGCGGTGTTTTCGGGTGGGCGATCGGGTGGCCATCCACTGTGCAGCCGCCGAAAGCAGAGTTGTCCCCCCGAGGACGGGCAGAAGAAAACCGCGAAAGGTGCGGGCATCTCCCACCTGAAAACCCCAATTCAAAAACACCACCACCACCGCCAGAACCAGCAGGCCAACGGCAGGCGTTCTCAACAGACGCCAGGTTCTGAAGGGCGAGAAATCCGATTTGGAATAGCGGCCAAAGAGATAGGAAATGCCAACCCACAGGGCGAGCAAGGCCAGAGGAGATTTCGTGACGCCTGGCCAGTAGCCCAGGCGTAAGTAGAACACCAGGTTGTAACTGGCGATCAGGAGGATGGCATCCCACCCCGCGAGAAAGGCCAGCACCCGCCGCTGACGCATCCAAGGGGCTCGCCACCACATGGCCCTATCCGGGCAGGGTGGCCATCAGACTTCCCATTTCCAGGGCCTGCAGGGCATAACTCCAACCCAGATTGCTCTTGATGCCCGCCCGCTCCAGGGCCTGTTGGAGGGTGTCAGTGGTGAGTACACCGAAAATGACCGGAACTCCGGTGGTTCTGGAGACGGCGGCGACGCCCTTGCTGACTTCCGCTACCACCACATCAAAGTGGGGGGTGTCCCCCCGGATGACGGCGCCCAGGGTGATCACCACCTGGTAGTTCCCGCTCGCCGCCAGTTTCTGGGCCACCAGGGGAATTTCAAAACTTCCTGGCACCCAGGCCACATCGAGCTGGGAGCTCTGGGGGGAGGTGTCGATGCCATGCCGGGACAGACAATCCAGGCAGCCGCTGAGGAGCTTGCCCGTGATCAGGTCGTTGAACCGTGCCACCACCAAGGCGATGCGCAGGCCGGAGACGGCAGTGAACGTTCCCTCGTAGATGGTCAATGCTCAGACCACGAAATAGCTCATGCCCCAGTTCAACAGAACCAGCCCAACCCAGGCCAGCCCGCCGATGAGGATCAATTTGTTGGAACGGCCCACGTCTTCACTGCTGGCGTAGAGCACCGGCACGGCCACGATCAACGCGAAGGAGAGCACCACAAGGGCAAAAACGGAGAGCGTGTTGATGATCTGCATGGAGTGAGAGGCGCGCCGCCCGATTCAGGCACTGGCCGGATTCTCACACGCAGGCCCTGCGGAAAGGGGATCTGCCACCCCGTTCCTTCACAAGTTGTCGGAGGACAACCCTCCCGGCAGCCGGTCGGGAGGGCGCCCTGGAGCACTACCGCTGGGGCCCGTTAACATCAGTAACCACTACCCTCAGCGTCATGGGCGGAGCCAGCACCCAGCAACTCCTCCTGGTGTGTGCCGCCGATCTCCAGGACGCCCCTGCCGGGCACCTCTCCGATCCGCTGCCCGAATCCCTGGAGGATGGCGTCCTGCAGGCCGATGGAGCAGCCCGCCCCCGAAAGCGGCGGACGATTGCCGCGCCCACCAGCACCGGGGGAGAAGGCCAGGACAACCCGACCGGCCCGGACGCGGACCTGCCTTCCGACCAACCGTTGGACGATCAACCCCGCTGGCATCACCACAGCCTGGTGGATCCCCAGGCCCTCACACCGATGCTGCGGCATTACGTGGCCCTGAAATCAGCCCATCCGGACAGGGTGCTCCTGTACCGCCTGGGGGATTTCTTCGAATGTTTCTTTGAAGACGCCATCACGGTATCCCGCCTGCTGGAGCTCTCTCTCACGGGTAAGGAGGGGGGCAAATCCATTGGCCGGGTGCCCATGGCAGGCATCCCCCACCACGCCGCAGAACGCTATTGCTCCGAGCTGGTGCAGCGGGGACGATGCGTCGCCCTCTGCGATCAGGTGGAAACCACCCCCTCCAAGGGCACCCTGCTGCGACGGGAGATCACCCGGGTGCTCACCCCCGGCACCGTGCTCGAGGAGGGGATGCTGGCGGCCCGGCGCAACAACTGGCTGTGCGCCGTGGTGCTCCAGGGAGCCCGCTGGGGCCTGGCCGTGGCGGATGTGAGCACGGGGGAATTTCGCATCAGTGAGCAGGAGGGTCTGGCGGCCCTGCACCAGGAGCTGCTGCAGCTGGAGGCGGCGGAGGTGGTCTGGCCCCAACCGGCGGGGGAGGACGGGGCGGAGAGCGACTCTCCGTCCTGGTGTCCGAAGGAGCTGCGGCACACCCCCCAACCCCGAACCCCGTTTGAAACGCCCCAGGCGCGACGACGGCTGCTGGAGCGCTACCGCCTGGCCAACCTGGAGGGCCTGGGTTTGGCGGAGGCCCCCCTCGCCGTCCGGGCGGCCGGGGGTCTGCTGGCCTACCTGGACAGCACCCAACCCGATCCCGAGGGGGAGGAAGGGGGCAGCAGGGAACCCATCCCCCTCGAACGGCCCCAGCTGTGGCACGCAGGTGATCAGCTCGTGCTGGATGCCCAGACCCGCCGCAACCTGGAACTGACCCGCACCCAGATGGGGGGCCGGTTTGAGGGCTCCCTTCTCTGGGCCCTGGATCGCACGGTGACAGCCATGGGCGCCCGCTGTCTGCGGCGCTGGGTGGAGGCTCCCCTGGTGCAGGCCGGCCCGATCCTCGAACGGCAGGGAGCGGTGAGCGAGCTGGTGCAGCAGCGGAGCCTGCGGCTGGCGGTGCGCCGCCTGCTCCGGCCCATGGCCGACCTGGAGCGGCTGGCGGGCCGGGCCGGGGCGGGCAGTGCCTCCGCCCGCGATCTGGTGGCCCTGGCCGATGGCCTGGAGCGGCTTCCCCGTCTGGCGGAGCTGCTCCGAAAAGCGACCAGTGCCCCCCTCCAAGCCCTGGCCGAACCCCAGCCCCCCCTGGCCGCCCTGGCCGCCGACCTGCGCCACACCCTGGTGGACACCCCCCCCCTGAGCCTGAGCGAAGGGGGACTGATCCACGACGGTGTGGATCCTCGCCTGGATGGTTTGCGCAACCAACTCGATGATCAGGAGCGCTGGCTGGCCGATCAGGAGCGGCAGGAGCGCCAGGTGAGCGGCCATCCCAACGTGCGCCTGCAATATCACCGCACCTTTGGCTATTTCCTGGCGGTGAGCCGGGCCAAGGCCGCATCCGTGCCCAGCCACTGGATCCGCCGCCAGACCCTCGCCAATGAGGAGCGCTTCGTGACCCCAGCCCTCAAGGAGCGGGAGGGCCGCATCCTGCAGCTGCGCACCCGGGCCGCCCAGCGGGAATACGACCTGTTCACCGCCCTGCGTCAGCAGGTGGGACACCAGGCCGAGCCGATCCGCGCCGCGGCTCGGCTGGTGGCCGAGCTGGATGCCCTGGCCTCCCTGGCGGAAGTGGCCGCCACCGATGGCTACTGCCGTCCCGACATCGTGGCGGGACGGGAGATCACGATCGAGGCCGGTCGGCACCCGGTGGTGGAACAACTGCTGGTGGACACCCCCTTCACCCCCAATCCCATCGCCCTGGGGGGAGGCCACGACCAGTCGCCCGACCTGCTGGTGCTCACCGGGCCGAATGCCAGCGGCAAGAGCTGCTATCTCCGGCAGACGGGCCTGCTCCAGCTGATGGCCCAGATCGGCAGCTGGGTGCCGGCCCGATCGGCCCGGTTCAGCCTGGCGGATCGGATCTTCACCCGGGTCGGCGCCGTGGATGATCTCGCCAAAGGACAATCCACCTTCATGGTGGAGATGGCCGAAACCGCCAACATCCTTCACCATTCCAGCCCCCACTCCCTGGTGCTGCTGGATGAGATCGGGCGGGGCACCGCCACCTTCGACGGCCTCGCCATCGCCTGGGCCGTGGCCGAAGCCCTGGCCGAAAACCTGGGGGCCCGCACGGTGTTCGCCACCCACTACCACGAGCTCAACGCCCTCGCCGCGCTCCTGCCGAATGTGGCCAACGCCCAGGTGCTGGTGGAGGAAACGGGCGACGATCTGGTGTTCCTGCACCAGGTGGTGCCCGGAGGGGCCAGCCGGAGCTACGGCATCGAGGCGGCCCGGTTGGCGGGGGTGCCACCCACGGTGGTGCGGCGGGCGCGGGAGGTGCTGGGGCGCATCGAAGCCAACAGCCACGTGGCCCTGGGCCAACCTCAGGACTCCCGGTGAAGCCAGGCTCGCCGCAGCAGGGCGTTCGCCGCCGCGGCCACAAGGGCCGCACCCCCCCGGGTGCCCTCCAGGCGGATCTGGGGCAGGCCACTGGCCGCCAGCCGCCGTTTGCTCTCCTCCACCCCCACGAATCCCACCGGCATGCCGATCACCAGGGCCGGTGCGGGCACCACCCCCGAGGCTGTGAGGGCGAGCAGGCGCTCCAGCGCCGTCGGGGCACTGCCGATCAGCACCACCGCACCGGGATGCAGGGCCAGGGCACGGGCCATGCCCTCGGCGGTGCGGGTGCCATCCACCGGGGCCGTCTCCGGCGCCCAGGCCAGCACGGAGTGAACGGGATTGGCAAAGGTGCGCCGGGCCATGGGGCTGACCGCCGCCGCGGCCATGGCCGTATCCGTGAGGATCGGAGCTCCGGCGGCCAGGGCCAGGGCCCCCCGCTCACAGGCTCCGGGGCTGAAGCGCAGATCGGGAGCCAGGCTGGGATCGCCACTGCTGTGCACCAGCCGTTCCAGCACATCCCGCTCAGTGCCTCTGAGGCCCGTATCCCCCAGCCAGTGGCGGATGCGACGCAGGCTTTCGGAGAAGATCGGGTGGTCGAGATCGTTCAAGGCTGGCGCTGATGCCTATCCACCTCTACTGGGGCGACGACGAGGCGGCCCGCAGCCGAGCCGTGGACGAGCTTCTGGAGAGCACCCTCGATCCCACCTGGGCAACGATGAACGTCAGCCGGCTGGATGGGCAGGATGGGGAGCAGGCCCGCCGGGCCCTGGAAGAGGCCCGCACGCCGCCCCTGGGCGCCGGTGGTCGGGTGATCGTGCTGCAGCGGAGCCCCTTCTGCAGCGCTTGCCCTCCAGCCCTTGCCGAAGCCCTGGAGGCCGGCCTGCAGGCGATCCCGGAGCAGACCCACCTGGTGCTGGTGAGCAGTGGCAAACCCGATGCCCGCCTGCGCACCACCAAGGCCCTGCGGGCCGTGGCCGAGGAGAAAAGCTTCCAACTGCCGGCCAGCTGGGATGGGGCCGGCCAGCTCGAGATGGTGCACCGCACGGCCAGGGAGCTGGGGCTCACCCTGGAGCCTGAGGCCGCCGAGCAGCTCGCCACGGCCATCGGCAGCGACAGCGCCCGGCTGGCCAGCGAACTGGAAAAACTCAGGATCTATGGCGGGGAGCACATCAAAGCCAAGGCCGTGGCCCAGCTGGTGGAGGGCCGCAGCAGCACCTCCCTGGCGGTGGGAGAAGCGCTCCTGGCCGGGAGGCCCGCCGAGGCGATCGCCCTGGTGGATGCTCTCCTGGCCGCCAATGAGCCGGCCCTCCGGATCATCGCCTCCCTATCCAGCCAGATCCGCGGTTGGCTCTGGGTGGCCCTGCTCGATGCCCAGGGGGAGCAGGACGTGGCGACCATCGCCAAGGCCGCCGGCATCGGCAACCCCAAGCGGATCTACGTGCTGCGCAAGCAGCTGCGCGGCCGCAGCACCGAGCACCTGTTGCGCCTGCTGCGCCAACTCCTGGAGGCGGAGGCGGCCCTCAAGCGGGGTGGCGACCCCGCGGAAACGTTCCGGGATGCCTGGCTGCTCCCCCTGGACCCGGCGCGCTAGGGCGTCTCGATAAGTTGGTTTTCATCCGCAACCGCCCAGGGATGGCCCTCCTCGTCCAGAAATTCGGAGGCACCTCCGTCGCCGACGCGGAACGCATCCAGGCCGTGGCCCGCCGCATCGCTGCGAGCCGGGAGGCCGGCCACGAGCTGGTGGTGGTGGTGTCGGCCATGGGACACACCACGGACGAGCTGACGAGCCTGGCCAGGGCCATCCACACGGCGCCACCGGCGCGGGAAATGGACATGCTGCTGGCGACTGGAGAGCAGGTGTCCATCGCCCTGCTGGCGATGGCCCTGCAGCGGCTCGGGGTGCCGGCGGTTTCGATGACCGGCCTTCAGGCGGGAATCATCACCGAATCGGCCCACGGAAAAGCGCGCATCCTGGAGATCCGCACGGAACGGCTCTGGAGACACCTGGAGGACGGCCAGGTGGTGGTGGTGGCCGGGTTCCAGGGCACCAGCACCGGCCCTTCCGGCATCCCGGAGATCACCACCCTGGGGCGTGGCGGCTCAGACACCTCAGCCGTCGCCCTGGCGGCGGCGCTGGGAGCCACAGCCTGCGAGATCTACACCGACGTGCCTGGGGTGCTGACCACCGATCCCCGGAAGGTGCCCGACGCCCAGCTGATGGCGCGGGTGAGCTGCGATGAAATGCTGGAGCTGGCGAGCCTCGGGGCGGCCGTTCTCCACCCGAGAGCGGTGGAGATTGCCCGCAATTACGGCGTTCCCCTGGTGGTGCGCTCCAGCTGGAGCGAGGATCCCGGCACCAGCCTCACCAGTGGGGTCAGCCGGCCGGTGGGAAGCGACGGGCTGGAACTGGGCAAGCCCGTTGATGGAGCCGACCTGGAACGGGACCAGGCCGTGCTGGCCCTCTCCGGCCTTCCCGACCAACCGGGGGTCGCGGCCCGGCTGTTTGAAGCCCTGGGAGGGGCAGGGCTGAACGTGGATCTGATCGTGCAATCCAGCCATGAAGGGGCCAGCAACGACATCGCCTTCACCGTGGCGGAGGACGAACTGGAGCGGGCCAGGGACATCTGCCAAGAGCTGCTCGACGCCTTGGGGGCCCAGCAGGCCAGGCTCAGCACGGAGAGGGGGATGGCCAAGATCAGCATCTCCGGAGCGGGCATCATGGGTCGGCCTGGCGTGGCAGCCCGGCTGTTCGACACCCTCGCCCGGCTGGGCATCAACCTGCGCCTGATCGCCACGAGCGAGGTGAAGGTGAGCTGCGTGGTGGAGGGGAGCCAGGGGAGCAAGGCCCTTCGCGCCGCGGCGGAGGCCTTTGAACTGGGGGACATGCAGGTGCGGCAGGGCCCCCTGCCCGCCGATCCCGCCGCTCCGGCGGTGCGGGGGGTGGCCCTGGATCTGAATCAGGTGCAGGTCACGGTCAAGGGGGTGCCCGATCGGCCTGGAATGGCAGCCGCGATTTGTCGTTCCCTGGCGGATGCAGGCATCAGTCTCGATGCGATCGTGCAATCCGAACGGCAGCGGCCCGCCGCAGCAGGGGAGGACACCACCAGTCGGGACATGAGCTTCATCCTGCGCCGCGGCGACCGCCCTGGTGCGGAGGTGGCCCTGACCACCCTGCTCAAGCAATGGCCTGGAGCCAGCTTTGAGGAGGGATCCGCCATCGCCCGGGTGAGCGCCGTTGGAGCAGGGATGGCCCACACCGCCGGCACCGCCGCCCGCATGTTCCGTGCCCTCTCCGACGGGGCGATCAACATCGAGATGATCGCCACCAGTGAAATCCGCACCAGCTGTGTGGTGGCGGAGGCCGATGGGGTGCGAGCCCTGCAGGCGGTGCATGCGGCCTTTGGCCTGGGGGGAGCCACCACGATCCAGGTGCAGGGCACCGAGGCGCCCGTCTGAGCTCCGCAGGTCTGTGCCTGCGGCTCAACCCTTCCCCACCAGCTTCTGACGCAGGGTCTTGATGCGGTCCCGCAGGTTGGCCGCCTCTTCGAACTCCAGGTTCTTCGCCGCGGCCTTCATCTTGTCTTCCAGCTGCTGGATCAGTTCCGGAAGGGAGTCGAGGGGAACGGCATTGTGTTCGGCCTGCTCAGTGGCTTCCTCCAGCTGCTCATCGTTGAGCCGACGGGAGACTTCGAGGAAAGCCAGGATCGAATTGCCGGCCCGCTTGCCTGCCGGCTTGGGCGTGATGCCGTGTTTGGCGTTGTAGGCCTCCTGGATCGTGCGCCGGCGGGCGGTTTCCGAGATGGCCTTCTCCATGCTGTCGGTGAGGTTGTCGGCATAGAGGAGGGCCACACCCTCCACGTGGCGGGCAGCGCGCCCGATCGTCTGGATGAGGGAGCGTTCGGCCCGCAGGAATCCCTCCTTGTCCGCATCCAGGATCGCCACGAGGGACACCTCGGGGAGGTCGAGTCCCTCCCGCAGCAGGTTCACCCCCACAAGAACGTCGTACTCGCCATTGCGAAGGTCCTGGATGATCTCAATCCGCTCAAGAGAGTGGATCTCGGAGTGGAGGTATCGCACCCGAACCCCGTGCTCGGCGAGGTAATCGGTGAGATCCTCGGCCATCCGTTTGGTAAGGGTGGTCACCAGCACCCGCTCCTGTTTGGCGGCCCGATTGCGGATCTCCGCGAGCAGATCATCCACCTGGCCCTCCGTGGGCCGCACCTCCACGATCGGATCGAGCACCCCGGTGGGGCGAATCACCTGCTCCACCACCTCACTGCCGCTCTGGCCGAGTTCCCAGTTTCCAGGCGTGGCGCTGACAAAGATGGTCTGGTGAGCCTTCTCCCAGAACTCCTCCCCCTTCAAGGGCCGGTTATCGGCGGCGCTGGGCAGCCGGAAGCCGTGTTCGATCAACACCTGCTTGCGGCTTTGGTCGCCGTTGTACATGGCCTGCAGCTGGCTGCAGGTGACATGGCTCTCATCCACCACGAGCAGCCAGTCCTTCGGGAAATAATCGATCAGGCACTCAGGGGGCGTTCCAGCCGGTCGTCCCGCCAGATGACGGGCGTAATTCTCCACCCCATTGCAGTAGCCCACCTGCTCCAACATCTCCAGGTCGTAGGTGGTGCGCTGCTCCAGCCGCTGGGCTTCCAGGAGTCGGCCCTGGATGTGGAGCTCGGCCAACCGATCGGACAGCTCTTGGCGGATCGCCTGGATGGCGGCCTGCAGCCGCTCCTTGGGGGTGACGAAGTGCTTGGCGGGATAGATGTTGATGGTCTCGAGGCTTTGCAGAATCTCACCCGTGGTGGGATCCACATACCGAATCGCCTCCACCTCATCACCAAACATCTCCACCCGCACCAGGCGGTCTTCGTAGGCCGGGCCGATCTCCAGCACATCTCCCCGCACCCGAAAACGACCCCGACTGATCTCCAAGTCGTTGCGCGAATATTGATTATTCACCAGCTCCCGCAGGGAACCCCGCAGATTCAAGGTGGCACCTACCTCAAACTTCACTGCCGCTTTGAGGTACTCCGAGGGGATCCCCAGACCGTAGATGCAACTGATGGAGGCCACCACAATCACATCGCGCCGCTCAAACAGGGAGCGGGTAGCCGAGTGGCGCAACATATCAATTTCTTCGTTGATCGAAGCCGTCTTGGCGATATAGGTGTCCGATACCGGTACGTAGGCTTCGGGCTGGTAGTAGTCGTAATAAGAGATGAAATATTCGACAGCGTTGCGCGGAAAGAATTCCCGCAGCTCATTGCACAGCTGGGCCGCGAGGGTTTTGTTGTGGGCCAGCACCAGGGCGGGGCGTCCCGTCTGGGCGATCACATTGGCGATGGTGAAGGTCTTGCCCGTTCCCGTGGCCCCCAGAAGGGTCTGGAAACGCTTGCCGCCATCCACACCCTTCACCAGGGCATGGATGGCGGTGGGTTGATCCCCCTGGGGGGTGTAAGGAGCCTGGAGCTGGAACGCCATGCCCCCATTGTGGGGGCTTTCCAAGGGGAGCTGGGGCTCCTAGGCCAGAGGTGCGTTGCTGAACAGCAGGGCCATGGCCCGGGTGAGGGGCACCTCAAGCCCGAGGGCGCGAAGCACGAAGAAGCTGGCCAGGCTATACACCAGGGCGCCGAGGACGGCACTGGTGAAGCCATTGCGCAGGCGGAAACCCTGGATCAGCCAGGCCGTCAGACCGAACAGAACGATGGAAATCAGCCAGTCGAACAGGAAGCCCACGGGGATGAGACCCCCCAGGGTGGCGATGAGCCTGAGGGGGGCCAGGATGAACTTCAAAGGCCACAACAGCAGGGTGCCCAGCAGGCCGATCACCCCTGCGGACAGGAGGGCGACCTGGAAGTTGGCCATTTCCACCCCCAGGGGCAGCCTGGAAATCAGCAGGAGGATGGCGGCTCGTATGGGCCACTGGACCAACCAGAGGAGGGAACCGAGCATGAAGGCCACTTAAACGGAACTGTCGACACCATAGGCATGGCGCTTGGAGGGAGCAACGGCCGGTGTGGCCTCCCGCAGAGCCCGCACCACCGCCACCATGGCCAGCTCATCGCTGAGGCGATTCACGGCGGAGCCGACCCCCACACCGGAGGCGCCGGCCGCCAGGGCCATGGGGACGGTGACGGCCGAAAGGCCTGAGGCACAGAGGACGGGCAAGGGCTTCTGGGCCGATGCCAGGGCACGGCTGATGGCGAAGGTGGCGGCCAGGGTGGGCGCCGCTTTCTCGATCAGGCCGAGAACGCCGGCACTCACGGGGTGGGCGCTGGTGCCCCCCTCGGTCTGGATCCAGTCCGCCCCCGCATGGGCCAGGGCGATGGCCAGCTGCTCCTGTTGATCCAGGGGAAGGCCATGGGGAACGGTGACCGAGAGCACCACCTCCGGCAACAGGGCCCGGGTGCGCTCGGTGAGCCTCAGAACCTCCTCCGCCTCAAAGCGCAGGCCCTGGGCATAAAAGGCGTCGAAATTGCCGATTTCCACCATCGTGGCGCCAGCAGCCACGGCGGCAGGGAAGAGTTCCGGGTCGACGGCGGAGACACAGAGCGGCAGGCCGGGCACCAGGGCTTGAATGTGCTTCACCAGGGCAGGATCACAGGCCAGATCGAGAAGGTCGGCCCCGCCTGCAGCGGCGGCTCGGGCGATCCGCTCCACGGACGCCTGATCGCGGTTCGTCAGGCCGGCGATCACTTTGAGCAGCCGACGCTGTCCAAGGGCCTCCTGCAGGGAGACCGGCAGGCTGGAGTGACGCGACATCTGCAGGCACGCAAGGTTGTGACTGTGATTCTCCCATCCGATGCCGCGCCGCCCGGGCGGCGCTGGGGGCCGGACCAGGACCGGCTCCACCGACACCTGCTGCGCCAGCCCAGCCTGCTGCCGAAGGGGGTCCGCCTCCTCCTGGCCCTCTCGGGAGGGCAAGACTCCATGGCCCTCCTGGGGCTGCTGAGAGACCTGCAAACCCTCCATGGCTGGCCTCTCAGCCTTTGGCACGGCAACCATGGCTGGCGGCCGGACGCCACAGCCCAGGCCGACGCCCTTGCGGCCTGGGCCGAACGGGAAGGGCTCTCCGTTCAGGTCCAACGGGCCGATCCCCTCCCCGCCAGCGAAGCGGAGGCCCGGGAATGGCGCTACCGGTGCCTGCTGGAGCAGGCGGCGGCCCTGGGGTGCCGCCATGTGCTGACGGCCCACACGGCCACGGACCGGGCCGAAACCCTGCTTCTGAATCTGGCCCGTGGCAGCCATCGGCGGGGGTTGGGGGCCCTGCGGGCCCGTCGGCCCCTGGGCGACGGCATCGCGCTGGTACGGCCGCTCCTCCCGTTCAGCCGCGACGACACCGGGAGGATCTGCCGGGAGATGGGCTTGCCCCTCTGGATCGATCCCAGCAACGCTGACACCCGCTTCAGCCGCAATCGGGTGCGGGCGGATGTGTTGCCCGTGCTGGAGGATCTCCACCCGGGAGCCACCATCCGCATGGCAGCCCTCGCCGAGCGGCTGGCGGAAGAGGAGGAGCAGGCGGAGGAGGTGCTCACGATCGCCCTGGGCGCTCTGGCGGTGGCACCAGGCCTGCCGGGTGCGACAGCCGCGTTGAACCGTCGCTCCCTGGCCGCACTGCAGGCGGCGAACCAACGGCTCCTGGTGCAGCAGTGGCTGCGGCTCCACTGGGGCAGCGCCCTGGGGGCCCCCAGCCTGGAGCGGCTGCTGGCTCGGCTGCCGCTGGATCAGGGCCCAGGACGGCATGATCTGGCACAGGGTTGGCACCTCCGCTGGGAGGGCGGCCGCCTGCTTCTCTTCCCACCCACGGACCATGGCAGACCTGGTTGACACCAGCGATTGGCAGAAGCGCTACGGCGTGATCGAGAACGCCTACTGCCAGAGCCGCTGGGGCGCGGTGATGGAGAACGGCACCGTGCTGCTGCGGGAGCTTCTGGAGGCCGGCGGGGATCCAGAGGTGGAGGCGCTGCGCCACCGCATGCAGCTCCTGATGGCCCACACCCTGCTCCATGGTTATGGGGATCGGGATGCGGCAGAAGACCTCTACGAAGTGGTGCGCAGCAGTGATGCGGAGCCCAGCCTCCGCCAGATGGCCGAGGACGGACTGGATCTCTGTCATCAACCCCTCCCGTCGACCCTGGCCATCGAAGAGGACGGGGCAGACAGCAGCGAAGAGCCATCGCCACCCGCGCTGTTCCTTCCCGAAACGGAGCGCACCCCTGTCGACGCCGGGGAGGACGGGGGAGATCTCGACCCAACCGCGAGGGGCCGTTCCCCGGCCTCCCAGATGCCCCTCCAGCCCCTCCTCCGCACCCGATCGGAGCCCGGGCCTGAACCAGCCGATGATCCGGGGGTGGCTGCCGATCCCTTTGGAGCCAGAGGGGAGAGTGAGGCGCCCCAGCCCGACCAGGGGCTTCCCGTGATGCCCTGGCTCACGGAGCCAGGAGGGGGGGCGCCATCGGTGAACCCCGGACAGCCCCCTGGAGAGGAGAGGCCTCTGGAGAGGGACTTGCCCTGGATGGAGCAGAAGGTCAGCGAAACCTGGACCGCTGAGGTGGTGGAGGAGCCCGAGCTGATCGAGCTTCACCAGGCCACCCCCTCCCTGGCGGAGGAGGTGGATCTGCCGATCAAGGAGGAGGTGGCGTCAGCTGCCCCGAGCCCCGTGGATGGGGAGCCGGAGGCGGACGAGGACCTGCGAACGGGCCTGCTGCTGGTGGTGGTGGGCTAGGCCTCAGCCGGCCAGGGCAGCGGAGCGGCGACGGCGGGTGCGGCCGGCTTCCAGTTCAGGCTCCTCCGGCTGGGGACTGGGCTTGCTGACCGCAGCCGCGGCCACGGGCTCTGGACGGGGACGGGCCTCGGACGCCCCATCCCGCCCGCGATCCCGATCCCGGTCGCGGCCGCCTTGACGGCCCCTGGGCACGGGACGGTTGTCGGGCTCCGCCTCGGATTGGCCCTTGTAGGCGGGACTTCCCGCCGGGGCGGGTTGCACCAGGCAGATGATCAGGGGATCCACCTGGAGCTCCCGACGCAACCGGCGCTGGAGGCCCACCTCCACTTCCCGTTGCACACCCACCCAGTCCACGTCAGGGGCCTTGCCTCCCGTGTTGCGGGAGAGTTGATTCCACCGATTCTCCAGCACCCAGCGGATCTCCCGTTCGGACCAGATGGAGAGCTTGCGGGGATCAGCGGTGGTGACCACCCCGCGAAGGTTGACCCGGGGCGGGGCCGCCATCACACCATCGGCGCTGATGACGGCCAGCAGGGTGATCACCCCGTCCTCCGCCAACTGCTGACGCTCCTTGAGCACCCGGGCATCGACGATGCCGTTGCGGGAGGCGTCGAGCAACTCGATGCCCGCCTTGACGGCCTCACCCCGGCGGATGGACTCGGGGGTGAGTTCCACCACATCGCCGTTATCAATGATGAGGATGTTGTCTCCTGGAACACCCATCGACTGGGCCGTTTTGGAATGACAAACCAGCATGCGATGTTCGCCGTGAACGGGAACAAAATATTTGGGGCGCGTAAGCGCCAACATCAATTTCTGATCCTCCTGGCTGCCAGGGCCAGACACATGCATCCCTGCCCCTTGGCCATACACCACCCTGGCGCCCAGCATCATCAGGCGGTCGATGGTGTTGACCACCGAGATGGTGTTTCCGGGAATGGGGCTGGCTGAGAAAATGATCGTGTCGCTGGATTTCACCTGAACCTGGGGGTGCTCACCGCGGGAGATGCGGCTCAAGGCAGCCAGGGGTTCCCCCTGACTTCCGGTCATGAGCAACACCACTTCTCGATCGGGAAGATCGCGGATCTGCTTGATGGGCACAAACAACTCATCGGGACACCGCATGTAGCCCAGCTCCCGGGCCTTGGCGATCACGTTGAGCATGGAGCGGCCCAGCAGACCGACCTTGCGACCGTGCTTCATGGCCAGCTCCAGCACCATGGAAACCCGGTGGACAGAGCTGGCGAAAGTGGTGACGATCACCCGCCCTTCGGCCTTGGCGAAATGGCGATCCAGATTGGGGAACACAGCCCGCTCGGGGGGAGTGAATCCGGGCAGCTCGGCGTTGGTGGAATCGCTGAACAGACAGAGAACCCCCTGCTCCCCGTAGTGGGCGAGACGCTGCACATCAAACACCTCTCCATCCACAGGGGTGTGGTCGAACTTGAAGTCGCCCGTGAACACCACCACTCCCACTGGGGTGGTGATCGCCAGGGTGAAGCTGTCGGCGATGGAGTGGGTATTCCGAATGAATTCCACCTTGAAGTGCTGTCCCACGTGCACCACATCGCGGGGGCTGACGGTCTGCAGGGTGGTGCGATCGGTGACTCCAGCTTCCTCCATCTTTCCCGTCAGCATGGAGAGGGCCAACCTGGGACCGTAGATGACGGGAATATTGAAATTCTTCAGGTGGTAGGGAATACCTCCAATATGATCTTCGTGGCCATGAGTCACGATCATGCCACGAATGCGCTTGTGGTTTTCGCGCAGATAACTGGTGTCGGGCAACACCACATTGACGCCATGCATCCCATCGCTGGGGAACGCCAAACCGGCATCCACCAGCATCAGATCGTCACCGTATTCAAAAACACAGGTATTTTTGCCGATCTCGTGCAATCCGCCGAGGGGAATCACGCGGAGAGTGGGCTGCTTCGCGGCGGCTGACGTGGATTTGGTCGGATGTCCGTGGGAACTTGTCATGAAACAAAGGAATAAAAAAAACGCGGTCTTGGTCTGGACGAAGCCTTGGCGTCAGGTAGGACGCAGGGCAGCAAGGATGGAGGAGAGTCGTTCGCGAACGTGGTTATCGGCTGGCAGCAGGGGAAGGCGAGGGGCACCCACGGCCCAACCGGACAGCTCAAGAGCCGCTTTGACGGGAATGGGATTGGTGGTGCAGAACAGACCCTTGAACAGGGGCAAAAGCGTCTCGTGCAGAGCCAGGGCCTCTCCGTTACGACCGGCCAGAAAGGCCTGCACCATGGCTTGGATGGTGTCCCCGGCCAGATGGCTGGCCACGCTCACCACACCGACGGCTCCGACGGACAGCATGGGCAGGGTGAGGGAATCATCGCCGCTGTAGATCGCCAGTTGGTCGCCACAGAGCGCTCGCAGCTGCTGCACCTCTTCCGTGGTGCCGCTGGCAGCCTTGAACGCCACCACATTCGGACAATCCAGCAACCGGGCGACGGTTTCCGGAGCGAGCTGGCAACCGGTGCGAGCGGGAATGTTGTAGAGCATCAGCGGAAGCTCGGGGGCTGCCTGGGCCACCGCCCGGAAGTGCGCTTCCAGCCCATCCTGGGGAGGTTTGTTGTAATAAGGCACCACCACAAGGGCGCCGTCAGCTCCGAGGGCAGCCGCCTTGGCGGTGGCCTCCACCGCCTCCGCCGTGCAGTTGCTCCCACTGCCCGCCAACACCACCGAACGTGGACCCACAGCTCCCTTCACAGCTGAAAACAGGGCGTGTTGCTCCTCCCAGCTGAGAGTGGGAGATTCACCCGTGGTGCCACACACCACCAGGCCATCGGAACCATGGCCCACGAGGTGATCCGCAAGGCGCTCAGCCAGGGCAAGATCCAGGCTCCCATCCGGCGTGAAGGGGGTGACCATGGCCGTGAGCACCCGACCGAAGCGGGGAGCGCATGCACTGGGGTGGGCGCTCAAGGCTCACCTCCATCGGCGGTCATGAGGAGCTCAGCGATCTGAATCGCATTCAGGGCTGCCCCCTTGCGGATCTGATCCCCACACAGCCAGAGCTCCAGGGCCTGGGGATGGCTCAGGTCCTGACGAATCCGGCCGACGGCCACCGGGTCCCGACCGGTCACATCCATGGGCATGGGAAAGCGATTGGCAGCGAGGTCTTCGATGAGCACAACACCTGGGGCCTCCGCCAGCAAGCCCCGGGCCTCCTCCACGGACAGCGGAGCCTCAAATTCAATGTTCACGGCCTCCGAGTGGGCGCGAAGAACGGGCACCCGCACGCAGGTGGCGCTCAACTGCAGATCGGGACGGCCCATGATCTTGCGCGTTTCGTTCAGCATCTTGAGCTCCTCCTCGCAGTAGCCATTGGCCTGGAGGGGAGAGTTGTGGAGGAAGAGATTGAAGGCGAGGGGGAACGGAAGCACCGCGCTCTGGGGAACCCCTCCATCCAGCATGGTGCGGGTGAGCTGCCGCAACTCCTCCATGGCCCGCGCCCCGGCTCCACTGGCCGACTGGTAGGTGCTCACCACCACGCGACGGATGCGGCGCCGGGTTTCCAGCGGAGCCAGCACCAGGCACAACAGGATGGTGGTGCAGTTGGGGTTGGCAATGATCCCCTGATGGGTGAAGGCCGCGCCGGGGTTCACCTCCGGCACCACCAGGGGCACCGAGGGGTCCATGCGGAAGGCACTGGAGTTGTCGATCACCACCGCACCGCTCGCCACGGCATGGGGCGCCCATTCCTTGGACACCGATCCCCCCGCGGAGGCCAGCAGCAGATCCAACCCTTGAAAACTTTCAGAATCAACGGCCCTCACCGTGAGGCGTTCATCCCCCCACACCACCTGCTGGCCGGCGGAACGGGGGGAGGCCAACAGACGGAGTTCCTCCACTGGCCACTGGCGCTCCCGGAGCAGATTCAGGATCTCCTCACCAACCGCACCCGTCGCCCCAAGAATCCCGATCCGGAGGGGTCGGGACGGCAAACCTCCCCGCGGGGAGACGGCAGGTTGGGATTGGGAGACGGAACTGGAGAGGGTGGTCACCGAAGGGCGGACGGGGGATAGGCCGGGGGGCGTGGAGGAGGGCAGGAGCGGCTAAGAAAGGAAAACTGGCGCCTCCTGGAGAGGCCAGGAGAACCCGAAAGGAAGGACGTCGAAGGGGGGTATATCGAGCCGACTTAACCGTCTTGCAAACAATACGTGGGCGAGGCGGCCCAAGGCCACTTTCTAGGATGAAGGATTGCCCGCCGTCCGGACCTGTCCATGACCCCAGCCGCCAGCCCCTCCACCGGCCAGGCCTCCAGCCTGAAAGTGAGCACCCAGCCTCGCCCAGGAAGTCGCCTGTCCGTGGAGGTTGCCATTCCTGGCGGACGGAGCCAGGCCAGCTATGACGCTGCCGTGGAGAAACTCAGCCGGAGCGTGAAGCTGCCTGGCTTTCGCAAGGGCAAGGTTCCCCGTTCGGTGCTGCTCCAGCAGCTGGGGCCCTTGAGAATCCGGGCCACCGCCCTGGAAGACCTGGTGGACAGCGTGTGGCGGGATGCCCTGGAGCAGGAGAAGATCGAAGCGCTGAGCCGCCCGGAACTGCAGGAGGGCTTTGAAACGGTGCTGGGCCGCTTCTCCCCCGGGTCCGAGTTGGTGCTCACCCTGGAGATGGATGTGGAGCCCACGCCCACCCTCAAGACCACGAAGGGGCTGAAGGCGGAAGCCGCCTCTGTGGCCTTCGATCCCGCCAGGGTGGATGAGCTGCTGGATCAGTCCCGCCGCCAGTTGGCCACCCTGGTGCCGGTGGATGGGCGGCCTGCGGCCATGGGGGATGTGGCGAGGATCCGGTTCTCCGGGGTGTTCACCGACAGTGGCGAAGCCATTGCAGGCGGAAGCAGCGACGGCATGGACGTGGAGATGGAGGAGGGCCGCATGATTCCCGGCTTCGTGGAGGGCATCGTGGGGCTGGAGGCTGGGGTCAGCCGCGAGGTCAGCTGCTCCTTCCCGGAGTCCTACCCCCAGGAGGACGCCGCAGGGCGGCCCGCCACGTTCAACATCACCCTGATCGATCTGAAAACCAGGGAGCTGCCCGAACTCGATGATGCCTTCGCCCAGCAGGCCAGCGACAAAGCCACCCTGGCGGAGCTCAGAGCCGACCTGGAGGAACGGCTGAAGCAGGACGCGGAGAGGCGGCACCGGGCCAATCGCCACGACGCACTGCTGGATGCCCTGGTGGAGCAATTGGAGGTGGAACTCCCGGAAACCCTGATCCAGCAGGAAATGCGCAACCTGGTGGAGCAGACCGCCAGCCAGATGGCCCAGCAGGGCATGGATGTGAAGAAAGTCTTCACCGCCGATGTGGTGCGTTCCCTGATGGACAGCTCCCGGCCGGAAGCGGAAAAACGCCTGCGTCGCACCCTGGCGCTGCGGGCCCTGGCCGTAGCAGAAAAGATCGAGGTGCCCGCCCCAGAGGTGGCCACCCGGGTGGCTGAGGTGCGCCGCGAACTGAGCAACCAGCCCAACCTCGACGAAGAACGGCTGCGGGTGGCCGTGGCCGACGACCTGCTCCAGGAGAAACTCCTGGAGTGGCTGGAGACGCATGCCACGGTGAGCGAGAGCGCCCCGGCAGCGGCGCAGGAGCCGGTGCAGGACAAACCGGAGAAGGGGAAGAAAGCCAAGAAGGCTGAAGCCACCGAGGCAGCGGACAAGACGGCCACCCCCTAGGCGGTGGAGGGCGCGCTGCCCATAGATTGATTGAAACGTCCCCTTACACCCCGCCCCCTGCGTGTGAACCAGGTTTTTCCTCACCCCGTCCACAGTCTTTGGCAAGGACCACGACCCTGGGCCGCCAGGATGGGCCCGGAAGCCTCACCAGGCGTGCTGCCCACCGTGGTGGAGCAGTCCGGGCGAGGGGACCGGGCCTTCGACATTTACTCCCGCCTGTTGCGGGAGCGCATCATCTTCCTGGGCACAGGAATTGATGACCAGGTGGCGGACTCCCTTGTGGCGCAGTTGCTGTTTCTGGAAGCCGAAGATCCGGAAAAAGACATCCAGATCTATATCAATTCCCCCGGCGGCTCGGTGACCGCTGGCCTGGCGATCTACGACACCATGCAGCAGGTCAGCCCTGATGTGGTCACGATTTGCTACGGGCTGGCCGCCAGCATGGGGGCTTTTCTGCTCTCGGGAGGCGCCAAAGGCAAGCGTTTGGCCCTGCCCAACGCACGGATCATGATTCACCAGCCCCTGGGTGGGGCCCAGGGCCAGGCAGTGGATATTGAAATCCAGGCCAAGGAAATCCTGTACCTGAAGGAAACGCTCAATAGCCTTCTGGCGGAGCACACGGGGCAACCGCTGGAAAAAATTGCCGAAGATACGGACCGGGACTATTTCCTTTCTCCGCCAGAAGCGGTTGAATACGGGCTAATCGATAGGGTTGTGGAGGGAATTCCCTCCCCCAGCCCGGTTTGATCCTTAAGGACCGCAGACCTGCTGGCGCTTGAGGGCATCCTAAAAGCGGGGCCGCCCCGTACGCTCCCCCCCGACCAAGGACATGGCAAAGTTCGACGCCCACCTCAAATGCTCCTTCTGCGGCAAGTCGCAGGATCAGGTGCGCAAACTGATTGCCGGGCCAGGGGTTTACATCTGCGACGAATGTATTGATCTCTGCAACGAGATCCTGGATGAGGAGCTGGTGGAGGGTCAGGGCCACAGCAGTCGGCCATCCCCGGAAACGAGTCGAAAAACACCCCAGAAAAAGGCCCCCAAGCCCGCCCCCACCCTGGCCTCCATTCCCAAGCCCCAGCAGATCAAGACTTTCCTTGATCAGCAGGTGGTCGGGCAGGAAGAAGCCAAGAAAGTGCTGGCCGTTGCGGTCTACAACCATTACAAACGGCTGGCCTGGCAGGGCGATGGGCAGGGGGAAACCGACCGCAGCGCCACCCGCCTGCACAAATCCAACATCCTGCTGATCGGCCCGACGGGATGTGGAAAAACCCTGTTGGCCCAGTCGCTGGCGGAACTGCTGGATGTGCCCTTCGCCGTAGCGGATGCCACCACCCTCACGGAAGCGGGCTACGTGGGAGAGGATGTGGAAAACATCCTGCTCCGCCTGCTGCAGAAGGCTGAGCTGGATGTGGATCTGGCGCAACGGGGCATCATTTATATCGATGAAATCGACAAGATCGCCCGCAAGAGTGAAAACCCTTCCATCACCCGCGACGTTTCGGGAGAGGGGGTGCAGCAGGCTCTCCTGAAAATGCTGGAGGGCACCGTGGCCAACGTCCCCCCCCAGGGAGGACGGAAACATCCTTATCAGGATTGCATTCAGATCGACACCAGCCAGATCCTCTTCATCTGCGGGGGAGCCTTTGTGGGACTGGAAGACGTGGTGCAAAAGCGCATGGGTCGCAATGCCATCGGCTTCCTTCCTGCCGATGGTCAAAGTCGGCCCAAATCCAGCAAGGATCGCCATGCGGCTGAGGTGCTGCGGCACCTGGAGCCGGACGACCTGGTGCGATATGGCCTGATCCCTGAATTCATCGGCCGCTTGCCGGTGACGGCGGTGCTGGAACCCCTCGACACCTCGGCCCTCGAAGCCATCCTCACCGAACCCCGGGATGCACTGGTGAAGCAGTTCCAGACCCTGCTGAGCATGGACAACGTGCGACTGGATTTCGAGCCAGGGGCCGTGGAAGCGATTGCCGCCGAAGCCCATCGGCGCAAAACCGGAGCCCGGGCCCTGAGAGGCATCGTGGAGGAGTTGATGTTGGAGGTGATGTACGACCTCCCCTCCCAAAGGGACATCAAAACCTTCACGGTGACCCGGGATCTGGTGGAGCAACGCAGCCGGGCCAACGTGTTGCCCATTCCCAGCGCCAACGGCCGCACGGATCACAGCAACCAGGCCAGCGCCTGAACGGAAATCCCCACCTCCCCCGCCCTTCTGCTCCTCTGGAGCGGGGGCGATGCTGATGGAACTTCTTTCCGACCCCCTTGGCCGCAGCTGACCATCTGCAGGTGCCCCGGCAACATGGCCTGTTCAATCACCACGGCATTGACCTGGGAGATGGCACGGTGGCGCACTACCTGGAGGGACGGGAAATTCTGCGCAGTTCCCAATCGGAGTTCAGCCGCGGTCTGACGATCACCATGGTGGACTATCCCGCCGGACATTGTTCACCAAGCGAAGAGACACTGCAGCGTGCCTGGGGACGACTGGGCGAACAGAATTACAATCTCCTCTTCAACAACTGCGAGCATTTTGCCCACTGGTGCAAAACGGGACGCCACCGCAGCAACCAAGTGGAAGACTGGCTCCACACGGGGAGCCTCGGGGCTCTGGCGTTCGGTCAGTTCATCCCAGCGGCCGTGCTCACGGGAGCAAGGATGCTGCTTCGGCATGGCATCACCTTGGAACCGGGCCATCTGGAGAAAGGGCGTGAACTGGCCCTCAAAAGCCTGGAGCAACTGGACGGGCTCCGGCAGGGTTTGCAATCCCGCCTGGAGGAGGAGCTGGCGAAGGCCGAACTGCGCTGGGGCACCAGTGAGCAACCGAGCGATCAGTTCGTGCGGTTGCGGCTCGCCGCTCAGAAACTGGCTGATCAGCTGAGTGAAGTGGAGGAGATGGAAGCCCGAATCGAGGGCATGCTGGCCAGGAAAGAAAGCCTGAAGATCAACGATTCTGCACCCAGCCAAGCCGAGAGAGAACGCTTCTGATCAGATTTGAACCACCGATGAAGAGTCGCCCGAAAAGATTGGCTTTGATGGCCACTTCGCTATTGGGCTGATGCCCCGGATACCAAAGGTAGATCATCAGAATTTGGCGGAGATCCTCCAGGATTGAACCAGCCACTCGCAGGCTATGGGGAAACGAATCGGAGCGGGCCAATAACGCCAGCTTGAATTCAAGTCCTGCATAGATCCCCCGCAGCCGGGCCTGCGACATGGACGCAATGGTTCTGACCGTGGAAGACGATCCCGTCAGACGGGAGGTAATGGAATCGGGATGGACGCGATACAGAGTCAGAGGGTCAGGCAGAAACAGAAAGGGGCCACGACTGGCCAGCAGAGACCAGCAGAGCCAATCTTCAACTCCCTGCTTGCCAACAAACGAAAAAGGAACACGTTTCAGGACATCCGCACGCACCATTGAGGACGAAATACAAATTCGATTCCTGATCAGATAATCCCTCTGCCGCCGAAACAAGTAGGGACCCTCTGGGCTGCCGGAAAATGCAGCTTCAAAATAATTTGCCTGCCCAGGATCACCGATCACTTTGACCCCGGTGTGACACATCACGATCTCGGGATAACGCCGGAATGCGGCCAGCTGTGTTTCTAATTTCAGGGGAGCAAAGAGGTCGTCCGCATCCAGAAAAGCAATGAATTCGCCCCTGGCGTGATGCAAGCCAAGGCAGCGGGCCATGCTGGAGCCATAATTGAGACGATGGGGATGGGACAGAATGGTGATGCCGGGGTAATCACTCGCCTTCAGCGCATGCAACACCTCCCAAGTCTGATCGGATGAGCCATCATCCACAAGAATCACTTCTTCGGGAGGGCAGGTCTGAGCAGCAATGGATTCCAGCGTTTCAGCGATCGTTGATTGACAATTAAAACAGGGAATAATAACAGTAACCGCCCCGGGCTTCATGTTGCCATCACCTCCATTTCACTATTCAACCATCGGGCGATGGATCAGTCAAAAACCCAATGGTCTTAGTGGAACAAAGGGGCGCTTTTCTTGAGCCAAAAACAAGTGATCTCTGGCTGAGAAAACCATCCAGGGCACCGCGGGCCGCCATGGGTCTACGCGACAATGGGTCGATGACCGAGGCCTACCAACCCCTCCACCACAAGTACCGCCCAAAGCGCCTCGACGAATTGGTGGGGCAGGAAGCCATCGCCGCCACCCTGGGCAACGCCCTGCGCAGCGGTCGGATTGCACCGGCCTACCTGTTCAGTGGCCCCCGGGGCACGGGGAAAACCTCCAGTGCCCGCATCCTGGCCCGATCCCTCAACTGCCTGTCCAGCGAAGGCCCCACCCCCGAGCCCTGCGGCCGCTGCGAGCTCTGCCGTTCCATTGCCTCCGGCACGGCCCTCGACGTCATTGAGATCGATGCGGCGTCCAACACGGGGGTCGACAACATCCGGGAGCTGATCGAGCGCTCCCGCTTTGCCCCCGTGCAGGCCCGCTGGAAGGTGTACGTGGTGGACGAGTGCCACATGCTCTCCACGGCCGCGTTCAACGCCCTGTTGAAAACCCTGGAGGAACCCCCACCGCAGGTGGTGTTCGTGCTGGCCACCACCGATCCCCAGCGGGTGCTTCCCACCATCCTGTCCCGCTGCCAGCGCTTTGATTTTCGGCGCATCCCCCTGGCAGCCCTGGAAACCCACCTGGGCTGGATCGCGGAGCAGGAACAGATCGCCATCACCCCGGATGCCCTTCACCTGGTGGCCCAGAGGGCTCAGGGGGGACTGCGGGATGCGGAGAGCCTGCTGGACCAGCTCAGCCTGTTGCCGGCCCCCATCGAAGCTGCTGCCGTCTGGGACCTGCTGGGGGCCGTGCCGGAAGAGGAATTGCTCACCCTGGCCGAAGCCATGGCAGGGGGAGAGCCCCTGGCGGTGGTGGAATCCAGCCGTCAACTGCTGGAGCGGGGGCGGGAACCCAACGCCGTGTTGCAGGGCGTGGTGGGTCTGCTTCGGGATCTCCTGCTGGCGGGGGAAGCCCCTGGGCGGCTGGAGCTGACGAGCGTGTCTCCCCATCTGAGGAATGCCCTCCCGCCCCTGTCAAAAACCATCGGCAAGCAGCGCTTGCTCCAATGGCACGCTGGACTCAAAAGCAGCGAGCAACAGCTGCGCCACAGCGTGCAACCCCGGCTCTGGCTGGAGGTGATTCTTCTCGGACTGCTGGCGGAGCCCGCCACCGCCCCGCCGCGAACCACCGGGAGCGGCGCCCCGCCGGAGCGGTCGGATCGCCCAGCATCTGGGAATGGCCCGGCGCCCGCTACGGCCCCGGCGGCCACCCCGAAGGCACCTGCCCCCGTGACCGCGCCCGCAAACGCGACAGCCCCAGAGGAGGCGCCTCCCCCCCCGGTGGATCTCCCCAGTCCGCCAGCCGGGGGCCAACAAAATCTGGAGGAGCTGTGGCAACAGATCCTGGCGGGGCTCCAGCTCCCCTCCACCCGCATGCTGCTGTCCCAGCAGGCCCATCTCAAACGGTTGGATGGCCATCGGGCCGTGGTGCAGGTGGCCAGCAACTGGATCGGCATGGTGCAAAGCAGGCTTCCCCTGCTGGAGAAGGCCATGGAGGCCACCCTTGGCAGCCCCCGCACCATCACCCTCGAAGCGGGTGATCAGGACCGTCCCGCTCCTGCGCCTCCTGCTCCCCCCCCTGCTCCAGCTCCGCCACGGGCCCCTGCTCCAGAGCCACCTGCTCCCGTTCGCTCCACCGAGCCAGCTCCAGAGAAGGAGCCCATGGATCCCATGCCCGTGGCGCAGCAACCCTCAACAGAAACAACACCCCCCCCAGCGACGCGCGAAACGGCGCAGCCACGGCAAACCCCCGATCAACGCTTGCTGGAGGAATCCACAGGCCTGCTGGCCGATTTTTTCAACGGACAGGTGATCCAGGACGCCGACAGCCTCATCCTTCAGGAGAAGGAACCACATCGTCCTCCAGATCCAAAGTCTGGGAAGGGGTGAACTCGGCGTAGGCACCCGCGGGCAACGGGGATGCTCCCTGATGCACGGTTTTCTGCCAGACCAGGGTTTTGGGCAGCAGCGCCATCTTGAGCATGACCCAGGGGATCACGACAAACCAATGGAGCATGTAGACCATCGCCAGAAGAACATTGCCCGGCGTTGCCGGTGGAATCGGCGGGCCCTCTCCCCCGCGATTGCAGCCAGCGGCGATGGACCACCCTGACAGCACCAGGACCACCAAGGGAAAGGGCCACAGTCCAGGCAGGGTCGTGGTGGCCAGCGCCGCGATCAGGTCGGAAACGACCATCACGGGCAGCACGTATTGCAGGACAAAAAAGGCCGCCAGATCCCATTTCTGAGCCACTGTCAGGCGGTCGGACAGCAGTTGCTGGTGGTAATCGAGAAAGCGCTGCAGGCCCCCTTCGGCCCAGCGCTGCCGTTGGCGCCAGAGGGCTTTGAGGCTCGACACCGCCTCCTCACTGACCGGGGGATCCCACATCACCCCGACCGGCAACCCGGCCAGCAGGAAACGGAAGCTCAGATCCAGATCGTCCGTGATGGTGGCTTCGTTGAACCCGCCGGCCGTCAGGACCGCATCCCGCCGCAGCAGCTGGCCGTTGCCGCGGAGTTCGGCCACCCCTCCCCGGCCAAGCCTGGACTCCTGAATGAAGGCATCGAAGGCCATCTCCATGGCCTGGGCCCGGGTCAGCCAGTTGTGGGCCATGTTGGCTTCCGCCTTGCGCAGCTGGACGGCCGCCCACCCTTCCCGTTCAACGGAGGGAATCACCCGCTCCAACCAATCCGGAGGCAGGTCGGCATCTGCATCGAGCACCAACATCCAGCGCCCCTCAAGGCTGCCCAGCACCGCATTGAGGGCTCCCGACTTGCCCCCTCCGGAATCACGGCTCCGGCGCAGGGTACGCAGCTGGGGATGGCGCGCCTGTAGCTCAGCCAGGCGCTGGGGGGTGCGGTCTTCACTGCCGTCGTCCACCACCCAAAGCCGAAGCGCATCCGCCGGCCAGCGCAGCCGCAGCACCCGTTCCACCAGCGTCCCGATCACCGCCTCCTCGTCGCGAGCGGCCACCACCACATCCACCACGGAATAGGCCGGCGTCGCGCCGGCCTCGACCGGCCCCTCGGGGAGGGACGGGTCGGGGGTAGGAGGGGGGAGCAGAAGGGTCCGGGCCACCGAACCGCCCAGAACGAGGGCCATGGCCAGGCCAGGCACCAGTCGGGCCCAGGGGGCCAGGCCATGGGGGAGAGCCCCGACGCCGACACAGGCCAGGAGCAACAGGGCGGCCTTGCGGCGGCGATTGTCTGCGCTCCCGCCGCCCATCCCGTTTCCAAACACTGAAGGAATCTTAAGGGGCCTCAACGGGCTCTCGGCACGGGAAACCGCCTCCTCCCGGTGCTGGACCTCTCAACCCCCACCCCCCACCGCCAGGGGGAGGGCGTCCAGAGGTTGGAGGCTGGCCCCGGGGTAGTAGTGCTTGAGGATGGTGTCCATGGCCCACCCCCGACGGGCCAGGTCGATGGCTCCGGCCTGGGACAGGCCCGCACCATGGCCAAATCCGCCTCCCTGCAGCACCCAGGTGTCGGGCCGGGGATGGGACACGGTGAACAACGTGCTGGGGAGCTGGCGCAGGGCGCGACGAATGGAATCCCGGCGCAGCACAACGGAGGATTTGGAGCCCATGATCTCCAGCGCCACCACCCGGCCACTGGCCCCCCGCTCAAGCACCTTGAGGCTGCGGGGGGCACCCACGCTGAGGCCCCGCGCCCCCAATGCGCTCGTGAGACCAGCGGCGGTGAGGGTGCGCTGCCAGCGGAAGAGCGGGTGGTCGGCTCCATAGGCGCCCTGGCCATGGCGGATCAGGGCGGGCAATGTCTTGGAGCTGATGGGCAGGGGAGTCCTCGCCTGAAAGGCGGGAAGCCCATCGGCAAAGGGTCGGAGGTAGGGCACCGGATCCACGCTCCAGGCTTCCTCGAGCCCCGCCGCCACGCCACCGTTGCTGGCGTGATACACCGCATGGATGGGCTGATCTCCCAGCGCCAGCACCTGCCCGCTGCTGCCGGCAATGGCCTGGCGCACCGCAGGGCTGGCCAGCCCCGGATCGCTGTACACCTGGCACTGGGTGTCGGCACAGAGGTGATACCCATCGGCCTGGTAGCGCGCCCGGTTGCGCACGGCCCAGGTGCGGGCCAGCACGGCCTGCGCCGCCAGGGCGGCCGGGGGCGACCCAGCCCCGATCTCATGGGGCACGACGCCCTCGAGATAGCGCTCGAGGGGCACTTCCTCCAGAAGGCTCCAGCCGCCATGGGCATCGGGGAGCAGGCGGAAGGGGCCTCGATAGAGGCCGTTCCGCCAGCGCAACCCGCCGGGGGCCTTGAGGCGAACGGGGGCCTGCACCACCAGGGTGCCCTGGGGACGGCGAAGCTCCAGATGCAACCGCCGATCCGCCGTGCGCTCCACCAGCTTCGCGGCCCGGCCCGGAGGGTCGGGGGCATCCGCGGGGGCCCAGACCTCCCAGTCGGTGGGTCGGGCAATCACCGGGTGATGACCGGCGGCGGCCCAGGGCCGAGCAGCCGCCTCAGCGCTTTCGTAGCTGGCGAAGGGGCCCAACACCCGGCGGCGCAGCTGGAAGGGCTGGGGCAAGGGCGTCCAACCCCAGTGGAGGGTGAGCTCCGGAGCGGTGATGGTCTGGCCTGACCCATCCTCCAGGGTGAGCGGGCCATCGGCCGCCCGCAACACCAGTGGGGCAGCGTCCCCGGCCCCAGGCGCTGCGGGCCCGAGTCTGGCGGCGAGGGCAACCCAGAGGACGGGATCCTCCGATCGGAGGGCGGGAGGGGGCGCGACGGGCCACTGCAGGGGCAACTGATCAGAGGCCTGGCAACCGCTGTTCCCCAGCAGAAGCCCACCCAGCAGGACGGGCTGCCACCACACCCGCCGCCGGGCCGGGAGAGGGGGAGCACCGAGAGGGGAAGGGGCTGGGCGTGGCATTGGAAGAAAAACTTGGTAGGGGGTGAAGTCGCGTCGTACTCTGAATGGCTGTGCGTGTGCTCTCAGATGCCGAAGCTGAAAACCCGCAAAGCGGCCGCCAAGCGGTTTCGGGCCACAGGCAGCGGCAAGTTTGTACGCCGGCGTGCCTTCCGCAACCACCTCCTCGACCACAAGAGCCCCAAGCGCAAGCGCTATCTGGGCACCATGGCCGTGGTGGATGAACGGGACAGCGACAACGTGGCCCTGATGCTGCCCTACGCCTGAACGGCACCCTCCCTTTTTCTTTTCCCATCCCCCTGACCCATGACTCGCGTCAAGAGAGGCAACGTCGCCCGAAAGCGCCGCAACAAGATCCTTCGGCTGGCCCGCGGCTTCCGTGGCAGCAACGGCAGTCTGTTCCGGACCGCCAACCAGCGGGTCATGAAGGCCCTCTGCAATTCCTACCGCGACCGCCGGCGCCGCAAGCGGGACTTCCGTCGCCTCTGGATTGCGCGCATCAACGCTGCCGCCCGCCAGAACCAAACCACCTACAGCCGGCTGATCGGTGGGATGAAGAAGGTGGACATCCGACTCAACCGGAAGATGTTGGCCCAATTGGCCATCGCCGACCCCTCCGCTTTCACCAGCGTCGTCACCACCGCCATCCGCTGACGGCGGAACCCCTCAGCGATGCTTGACATCCTGCCGGATGCTTACCTTCTGGGCCTGATCGGATTGTTGGCCATCGCTGCCATAGCGGTGGGTCGACAGATCCTGCGGGTTCGGGCCGACGAGCTCACCCTCTCCCGGCTCGGCGGCACTCGAAAAGCCGACAGCGACGCCCTGGACGCGGCCAGCCTCTACGAGCTGGCCTCCGTGCAACTCCGGAAGCGCCTCTACGACCAGGCCACCGACACCCTCAAAGCTGCACTGAAGCGATCGGAAGCGGAGCAGTCCCCAGCCGAAGCGCTGGCCCTGATGGAAAACGCCATGGGGTTCGCCCTGGCGGCCCAGAACAAGTATCCAGCGGCGATCCGCCACTACCGATCCGCCATCAAGGCAAAGCCGGACTATCCGGTGGCCCTCAACAATCTGGCGTTTGCCCTGGAGAAACAGGGAAAGGTGGACGAGTCCCGTCAGACCTACCAACAGGTGCTCACCCAGGATCCTGGCAACAAGACCGCTCAGAAACGCCTCAAAACCCTCGATCGTCGGGCCGGAATCCCCTCCGACAAAGCGGCCTGATCACCACAGACCGCGCACCGCTTCTCCCGCCGCTGATGGAGGAGGGGGGCCGGGATTCAACTGCAACCGCCCTCCCGCTCCCGTGGCCCGGTCTGGGAGCCAGCCACTGAGCGACAGACCCTGCTGGCCCTGAAACTCGCCCCCAGGCTCCAGCATCGCCCCCAGGCTGTTGCCCAGGATCAGCAGATCCAGCTGGTTGGATTTGGCGTTGATGGTTCCCTGCACCGGCGTGCTGAGCCCCGCAAGGGTGAGCTGGCCGCGAAGATCCACCATCTGGCCAAGGGGGGTGACCCGCTGCAGCACGAGCATCGCCGGCACGGCCCGGGGGCTCGTGAACGGGCGATAGGTGCCTTTCCAGTGGCGGGGAATGCGTTCGGCAATCAGCTGGGCCCGCCCCACAGGGTCGTAGGCCTCAACCCCGGTGGCGGCCGTCTCGGCAGGGGGCGCGGACGGGGCTGCGGGCGCCGTGAACGCAACAAAGGCCCCACCCGCAGCGGGAAGGCTGGCCGCCAGAAGAAAAGGTGCCAGGGCCACCGACAGGGGCATCGCGGTTGAGCAGCTGCCAGCGCACACTAGAGGGATCAGACAGGGAACAGAACACCCCATGTGCCCCTTGCCCGCAGATCCTGCCGCCGCCGCCGGGGATGGGCTGGTGATCGGTGGCCGTCCGTTCGGAAGCCGGTTGATGACGGGAACCGGGAAATATCCCTCCCTGGAGGTCATGCAGGCCAGCCTGGAGGCCAGCGATTGCGCCATCGTCACAGTGGCCGTGCGCCGTGTTCAGACCCAGGCCCAGGGCCACCAGGGCCTGATGGAGGCGATCGACTGGGGGCGCATCTGGATGCTGCCGAACACCGCCGGCTGCGCCACCGCCGAGGAGGCCATCCGGGTGGCCCGGCTGGGCCGGGAGCTGGCGAAGCTGGCGGGCCAGGAAGACAACACCTTTGTGAAGCTGGAGGTGATCCCCGATCCGCGCCACCTGCTCCCCGACCCCTTCGGCACCCTGGAGGCAGCGGAACAACTGGTGCGGGAAGGCTTCACCGTGCTGCCTTACATCAATGCCGATCCCCTGCTGGCGAAACGGCTGGAGGAGGTGGGATGCGCCACTGTGATGCCCCTCGGATCGCCGATCGGCTCGGCCCAGGGCATTCGCAATGCGGCCAACATCGCCCTGATCATTGAGAACGCCGGTGTGCCGGTGGTGGTGGATGCGGGGATCGGCGTGCCCAGCGACGCCGCCGCAGCCATGGAGATGGGGGCTGACGCCCTCCTGGTGAACAGCGCCATCGCCCTGGCGGGGGATCCGCCGGCCATGGCCCACGCCATGGCCCTGGCCACCCGGGCCGGGCGCATGGCCCACCTGGCCGGACGGCTGCCCATGCGCCCGGAGGCCAGCGCCAGCTCGCCGGTCCAGGGGCGGGTGGGCACCTAGAAGACCCTCCGCGCCGTCATCCTCTGTGACGAAGCATGCAGGGCTGCGGACGGCAGAGGCGACCCCCCATAGGGTTTCCCAGATTTCACACGTCCCCCATGCAGGTCACCCAGGAAGACGGCGGCAAGCTGAACGCCTTTGCCAATGAGCCCCGGATGGTGGTGATGGAACCCGGGGAAGCGCCTCGCTCCAATCGCCTCCTGCTCGTTGGAGGCAGTGTGCTGGTGCTGGTGCTGATGGCGGTGGCCAGCCGCATCGGCTGAAACCGTTGGATCCGCCGAAGGCCTGTAGTAGCTTGCGTCGTTAAGGCAACCGCGCATTCAGGAGTCTCGAGGTGAAGGTCCTTGTTCTCGGCGGCGACGGTTTCTGCGGCTGGCCCTGCGCGGTGAATCTGGCCGACGTCGGCCACGACGTGGTCATCGTGGACAACCTCAGCCGCCGCAAGATTGATGTTGATCTCGGCGTGGAGTCGTTGACTCCCATCGCCGGCATCCGCGACCGGCTGACGGCCTGGGAACAGGTGGGCGGACGGCCGATTCGCTTTGCCCATGTGGACATTGCAAAGAACTATGAGCAGTTGCTCGAGCTGCTGCGCCAGGAACGGCCTGAAGCCGTGGTCCACTTCGCCGAGCAGCGGGCTGCGCCCTACTCGATGAAATCCAGCGCCACCAAGCGCTACACGGTGGATAACAACGTGAATGGCACCCACAATCTGCTGGCGGCCATTGTGGAGAGTGGGCAGGACATCCACATCGTGCACCTGGGCACGATGGGGGTGTACGGCTACGGATCCCATCGGGGGGCCACCATTCCCGAGGGCTACCTCACGGTGGAGGTGCCCCAACCGGATGGCAGTCGGTTCACGGAGAAAATCCTGCACCCGGCCAACCCTGGCAGCGTCTATCACATGACGAAGACGCTCGATCAATTGCTTTTCTTTTACTATAACAAAAACGATAATATTCGTATCACCGATCTACACCAGGGCATTGTCTGGGGCACCAACACCGCCCTCACCGAAAAGGATCCCCGGCTCACCAATCGTTTTGATTACGACGGTGACTACGGCACGGTGTTGAACCGTTTTCTGATGCAGGCCGCCATTGGCTATCCCTTGACGGTGCATGGAACGGGCGGCCAGACCCGGGCGTTCATTCACATCCGCGACTCCGTTCGCTGCGTGCAGCTCGCCCTGGAACATCCGCCAACCCACGGCGAACGGGTGAAGATTTTCAATCAGATGACGGAAAGCCATCGGGTGGCCGACCTGGCCGAGAAGGTGGCGGCCCTCACGGGAGCGGAGGTGAGTTATCTCTCCAATCCACGCAATGAGGCCATCGAGAACGACCTGATCGTGGACAACCGCTGCTTCATTGAACTGGGCCTCAACCCCACCACCCTCGATGACGGCCTGCTCACGGAAGTGGTGGATGTGGCGCGCCGCTGGGCGGATCGCTGCGATCGCTCCCGCATTCCCTGTCTCTCCGCTTGGACGCGCCGTCAGGCTGCAGCCATCGGATCTCCAGCCTGATTGGCCCGTCTGTGAAGATCGTCTTTTTCACGGAGACCTTCCTCCCCAAGGTTGATGGGATCGTCACCCGGCTCACCAAAACGGTGCAGCACCTGGTGGCCAGCGGAGATGAGGTGCTGATTTTCTGCCCCGAAGGAGCTCCGGAGGAGTTCATGGGGGCCAAGGTGGTGGGGGTGCCAGCCATGCCGCTTCCCCTCTACCCCGAGCTCAAGCTGGCCCTCCCCAGGCCTGCCGTCTCCGATGCCCTCGACCGGTTTGGTCCCGATCTGGTGCATGTGGTGAATCCGGCCGTGCTCGGCCTGGGGGGCATCTGGCTGGCCCGATCCCGGGGTCTGCCTCTGGTGGCCAGCTACCACACCCACCTGCCGAAATACCTGGAGCATTACGGCATGGGCATGCTGGAGCCCCTGCTCTGGGAACTGCTCAAGACCGCCCACAACCAGGCCCAGCTCAACCTGTGCACCTCCACGGCCATGGTGGCGGAACTGGCCGCCAAGGGAATCCAGCACACCGCGCTCTGGCAGCGGGGGGTGGACACGGAACTCTTCAAGCCCTCCTGCCGTTCCGATGCCATGCGGGCCCGGCTGCACGGACCGCACTCCGACACGGGCAATCTCCTTCTCTATATCGGCCGCCTCTCGGCGGAAAAGCAGATCGAGCGGATCCGGCCCGTGCTCGATGCCCTCCCCCAGACCCGGCTGGCCCTGGTGGGCGACGGTCCCTACAGACCCCAGCTGGAGCGGCTCTTCGAGGGCACGGCCACCACATTTGTGGGCTACCTGGCGGGGGAAGATCTGGCCTCCGCCTACGCCAGCGGGGATGCCTTCCTCTTCCCCTCCTCCACAGAAACCCTCGGGCTGGTGCTCCTGGAAGCCATGGCCGCCGGTTGTCCCGTGGTGGGTGCCAACAGGGGGGGGATCCCAGACATCGTGAGCCACGGGGAGAACGGCTGTCTGTACGACCCCGACCAACCGGCCTCGCTGGTGAACGCCGTGGAGATCCTGCTGGGCGACCCGAAAACCCGCCTGACCCTGCGGCAGGCCGCCCGCGAGGAAGCGGAGCGCTGGGGATGGGGCAGCGCCACCGACCAGCTCAGGACCTATTACGCCCAGGTCGTCCATCCCAGCAAGGTGCCCCTGCTGGCCTGAGGCACATCAGGGTGTGCCGGCCGCTGGGGTGGGGGGCTGGGCCGGGCGTTGGCCCTGAAACCAGGTGGTGAGGAGGGCTTTCACCATGGGTGCGGCCACCGTGCCGCCGTAGCCACCACTGTTTTCACCGAAGGCGATGATCACCAGATCGGGCTGGTCGGCTGGGGCATAGCCCCCGAACCAGGCATGGTCCGGCCGGGGCGGATCTTCGGCAGTTCCGGTTTTCCCGGCCACCGGTGGCAGGGTGGGATCGTTGAGGATCGTCGCCGTTCCATCGGTCACCACCTCCCGCAGGCCCCGCTTCAGGGCACGCAGGGTTTCGGGCCGCAGGCCGATCCACGTGCGGGTGGTGGGTTGGTCCACAAGATGGGGCGTCACCAGCCAGCCCCCATTCGCCACCGCTGCATAGAGACGGGCCATCTGGAGCGGGGTCACGGTGACCGCTCCCTGGCCGATGGCGGAGGTGATGGTGTCCACGGGCGTCCAGGGCTCATCCAGCACCTTCTGTTTCCACGGGGGATCTCCAAGGAGGCCGGGCGTTTCCTCATCCCGGATCTCAATCCCCGTGAGGGTGCCGTAGCCCATGCGGCGCGCGGCCTTGAAGAGCTCCTCCGGACCGACCTTGAGGCCCACCTGGTAGTAGAAGCTGTTGCTGCTCACGGCCAGGGCCTTGGGGAAGCCGATGCTGCCGAAGGAGCCATGGTCGGCATAACACTGGCCGTAGTAACAGAACGTGCCCATGGTGGGGACGGTGGAGGTTTCCTTATATCTCCCCGATTCCAGGGCGGCGATCGTGGTGACGATCTTGAAGGTGCTGGCGGGGGGGAATCCCTGGAAGGCGCGATTGAGCATGGGCGCCTCCGGACGGTTCAGGTCGTTCCATTGGCTCAGGGTGGGGCCATCGGCGAAAACGTTGGGGTCGAATGTGGGTCGGCTGGCCAGGGCCCGAATGGCACCGGTGCGCGGGTCCATGGCCACAATCGCCCCCTTGGCCACCGTGCCGAGGGCCCGTTCAGCGGTCTTCTGCAGGTCGAGATCCAGGGTGAGCTTGATGTCCTTCCCCGGCCGCGCCGGTTTGTCGCCGAGCACCCGCTGCACCTGGCCCGCGGCATTGATCTCCAGCTGCTGCCCCCCCCATTCGCCGCGGAGGGTGGTTTCATAGGCCCGCTCCATCCCACTGCGGCCAATCCGGTCGTTGATCCGGTAGCCCTGGGGCTGGAGACGCGCGTATTCCTCCTCCGTGATGCTGGTGGTGGTGCCCATCACATGGGCCCCCAGGGAACCATGGGGATAGTGGCGAAGCACGTTCACGGCCACCTCGGCCCCGTACAGCACCCCGGCCTGCTCACGGAAGCGAAGCACCTGGGATGGGGTCAGGGGGCCCGCCAGCTCGATCTGAAACTCTTCCGCCTCCAGGCCTTTGGCATAGCGGGTGTCCAGGATGTCGGGGGGGAGCCCCAGCAGGGAAGCCAGGCGATCCCGGAGTTCGGGCCACTGGCCTTTTTTCACGAAGCGGGGCTGCACCGCCAGGGTGTAGGTCAGACGGTTGGTGGCCAACACCCGGCCCTGCCGATCCAGCAAACGGCCGCGGATGGGGTGGCGGGGGATGAGGCGAATCCGATTTTCATCGGCCATCACCTTGAAATCAGCGCCATGGACAAGCTGAAGCCAAGCCAGGCGCGCCACCATCGCACCACCCAGGAGCAGCATCAGCAGCATGAGCCAGAAGGCCTGGTGGGCCAAACCCGTACGGCGTGTGCCTCCCGGCAGGGCAACGAGGCGCATGGACACTCCCTAGGGGGCCTCCAGACAGCGCTCGAGCAAGCTCAATCGCTCGGACATTCTCCGCAGCGCCTCCTGAAGCTCCTGGGGGGCGTCCTCCCAGGGGACGTCAACGGTGGTGGGCGGCGCTGAACGGGGCTCCTCTGCAGGCACATCCCTCACCTCCACCTTCATCACAGGGTTGCCCAAACCCGGCTGCACCCGGTCCAGGTTGTCGCGCACCGATCGGGCCGCCGGCTCCCCTTCATCCCGCAGCCGGCCGAGGGGATCGGGGTTGCTGCCGTCAAAGGCGGCCAGCACCTCCTTCGCCCCCCCTTTGCGCACCCGATCGACCACCGCCAGACCTACGGGCAGCACATCCTGCATCAGGGTGAGACGGAGGGCATCCAAGGGATCAGCAGCCATCGGCGCAACACACGGCAGGTGGTTTCTCCCAGTCTGGCCCGCCCAGGCCCAGGGAGTGGCGCATCAGGGGGCAGGCAGCTCAACAGGTGGTTGGGCTGCGGTGGGCTTGCAGAAGTGGTGGCTCCCCAACCACCAACCCGCCGCCATGGCGAGCACAAACAGCCCACTGAGGGGAACCAGTGCGGAGCGGGTGGAGGGCAAGGACAACCATTCCATCCAGTTGCGCAGCCAACGCTCCCGATCAAACCGGCGGCGGTCGCGCAACACCAACTTTTCCCGCCGTCGATAGGCCCGCTCCACCCAGCGCTCAAAGGCCTTCTTCTTCGTCACGGCCATCTTGCGCTCCACCTCCAGCAGCTGGCCGGCCGTGAGCTCCGGGTTGAAGGTGCTGATCAGCTCCAGAGTCTTGAGAAACATCTCCACGGAGCCATCCTTGATCGGACGCTCCTGGTCGTCCAGCAGATCCCAATCGAGCTCGGGGTAGAAGCGAAAGCGGTTGGTCTGGATCTGCTCCTCCGGAAGCTGGCCAGGCTCCCGCAGCCAGCGGTCGGTGTTGGCGTCGAAGCGGCGCCAATAGAGGAAAGGGTTGAGATACACCGTCTTGCCGCCCACCAGGATGCTGTCCTGCTGGAGGCGACGCTGCAGCTGGGGATCCGGATCGGTATTGACGGTGGAGGGTACGACGGCTGCCAAGGGGCCGGATTCGGGTCCCCGATCGTATCGGCGACAGACGGGCAGGGCCAGCCCAGCCCGGGAACCAGCTTCACGGCTGGTTGCGGGATGCCTCGGAAACTTGCAACAGCCGGAGTAAGAGGGGCTTCAGCTCCGCCGCCACAACGCGGCTGCCATAGGGGGTGAGGTGGTCCCGGGTCTGAAACAAAGGACGCCCCCACCAATCGGAACGGCAGGTGGTTGGCGTGCAAAAATGATTACCTGTGTAGAAGATACGGAAGGCCGAATAGCGCTTCCTCAGCCTTTTCAGCATGTCGTAATAGGGCTTATTGCGCTTCAGCACCTGATCACGCGGCACGCTGAGGGAACCCGTTGCGCGCAGCAGGCCCGTACGGGGATTGATGCTCTCCTCCGGCAACGCCATTAATTCGTGACTGTCCACCACCATCACGACCCACTTTCCAGCCTTGTTCAACTCCTGAATCGTGCGACCCAGGCTCTGCTCAAGGGAATCCAACGCACCGGGAGACATGCGGGCAATATCGATATCCCTCCAGTGATAACGATTCTTGTGAAGAATAAGATTGTGATAGCCACTCAGCAAAACCACGTCAACAGAAGACGTGCTTTTCACCCACTCAAACCCATCGGTGACAATGGAACAGTTTGCATCAAGCTTGGCATCTGCGTCGATCGTTGGAAAGCAACGTCCACCAAAATACAAGCGCATTGATGTAGGAAGATCAGGGATAATGCTGCGCAGACCACTGGCCAACTGCCCGGCATGACTGTCCCCGAGGACAACGACCCTTGTCGGATAGGGGGGATGGTCAAGCCGATAACAATTTCCATCTTTTTTGCCGCCGAGACCGATCGGCTTGCCGTCGCAGGACGACCAGCCAACCAGATGGGTTTCGTAGGCCATCTCGGGATTGGGCTGGATCGGAGACACGCGACGCAACACACTCGCCACCATCACCAAGAGAGCTGCCGACACACCTGTTGCCGCGAGGCCGATGGCAAGGGTTCCGCCAAGCCTGGGCGACCAGGACGCCTTGCGCAATGGCTTTTCAATCCATCGGTAGGACAAAACGGCAAGCAAAAGAATCAAGGCATATTGAAAGGGAACCATCCACAACTTCATATCGAGCGTCCAACGACTCAGGCAAAGAACTCCCCAATGCCACAGATAAAGCGAATAGGAAATCAAGCCGATAAAGACAATTTGCGGCTGGGTGAACGCGGCGTAAGCCCTCGAGCCAGGGCGAACAGCGATCAAGAACAGAGATGTGAGCAGAATGATCAGGGGAGTGGCCACGATATTTGCGGATTGCGGCAGAAAAAGCACGGCCACCATGGCCCCAACCACGGCCAGACCAATCCCTTGGATGCGGGTGATGGGCCAGGACTCACACCGACCGATCGCCAGGCACACCAGACACCCCATCCCCATCTCCCACAGGCGGGCCGGCATCAGGAAATAGGCGGCCACCTGATTGGTCTGGCTCAGGAAAAGCCAGAGAAGTAAGGACGCAAGGCTGGCCACCAGAATCAGCCCAAACAACTTGCTTCTGGCTGAAGTGTGGCGGCGGGGAACTCCCGCCAGCCAAAACAAGAGGGGATAGAGAAAATAAAACTGCTCTTCCACCCCCAGGGACCACATATGGGTGAAGATATTCATCTCAGAAGCACGTCCGAAGTAGTCAACGGCTTCACGAAAGAGATACATATTGGCCAGACCAAACAGAGCGGCTACGCCTGTTCTGATGGAGGGTCCCCCGGGGGAGAACCAGGCAATCGCCGCGCCGGCGAGGAGCACAAAGACAACCAGGGCAGGCAGGATGCGCTTGAAGCGCCTGGCATAGAAGCCCAGGAAAAACTCCGATGCCGCCTCCCGGCCGCGGGTGAGCAAGGAGGACGTGATCACAAATCCGGAGATCACAAAAAAAATATCCACACCCAGATAGCCGCTGGGCAGCCACTCCGAACGGGTGTGATTCAGGATCACGGCGATCACCGCCAGTGCCCTCAAACCATCAATTTCAGGCCGATAGCCCAGACGGAGCGGCGGAAGGTCTGGCTTGACAAGAGCCACGGGAGCCAAGTCTCACTCCCACTCGATCGTGCCAGGGGGCTTGCTGGTGATGTCCAGCACCACCCGATTCACCCCCTTCACCTCATTGACGATCCGATTGGACATGAGCTCGAGCAGATCGTAGGGCAGACGGGACCAATCAGCCGTCATGCCATCCTCCGACGACACAAACCGCAGCACCACCGGAAAGGCATAGGTGCGCTTGTCTCCCATCACCCCCACACTGCGCACGGGCAGCAAAACCGCAAAAGCCTGCCAGATGGTGTCATACAACCCCGCCCGGCGCACCTCCTCCCGCACGATCAGATCCGCATCCCGGAGGATATTGAGCTTCTCCGCCGTCACCTCCCCCAGAATCCGGATGGCCAGCCCCGGACCAGGGAAGGGATGGCGGCCCACGATCTCCTGGGGCAGACCCAGATTGCGGCCCACCTTGCGCACCTCGTCCTTGAAGAGCTTGCGCAGGGGCTCCACCAACTTGAATTGCAGATCCTTGGGCAAGCCGCCCACGTTGTGGTGGCTCTTGATTTTCACGGCAACCCGCTCACCCGTCTTGGGATCGATGTTGGTTCCCGCCGATTCAATGACGTCGGGATAAAGGGTGCCCTGGGCCAGGTAATCAAACGGCCCCAGCCGCTTGCTTTCCTCCTCGAACACACGGATGAATTCGGCGCCGATGATTTTGCGCTTCTCCTCCGGATCCGTGATGCCAGCCAGACGGGAGATGAAGCGTTGGCGAGCATTGATGTATTCCACCCGAATGTGAAAGCGCCGATCGAAGAACTCCACCAGAAACTCAGGCTCACCCTTCCGCATGAAGCCCTGATCAATGAACATGCAGGTGAGCTGATCACCGATCGCCCGATGCAGCAGGAAGGCGAGGGTGGAGGAGTCCACTCCCCCGGAGAGCGCCAGCAATACCCGCTTGTCGCCCACCTGGGCCCGCACATCGGCAATCGCCTCATCGATGAAGGCGTCCGTGGTCCAATCGGGTGAACATCCGCAGATGTGGTACACGAAATTGCGGATCAGGGCCATGCCATCCGTGGAGTGCACCACCTCCGGGTGGAATTGCACCCCATAGAGGCGGCGGCCATGGTGGGCGACGGCCGCATCGGGAGTGTTTTCAGTGTGCCCCAGGCGCACAAACCCCTCAGGGAGCGATTCCACCGAATCGCCATGGCTCATCCACATGGTGGAACCGTTCTCCACATTGGTGAGCAGATCCCTGGGATCATCCACATGGAACGGGGCCTTGCCGTATTCGGCCCGTCCGGCGGCCACCACCTTGCCGCCCAACTGCTGCACCATCAGCTGCATGCCGTAGCAAACCCCAAGGAGGGGAACACCCATCTCCCAGATGGCGGAATCACAGAGAGGCGCGCCCTCCTCATAGACGGAACTGGGTCCGCCGCTGAGGATGATTCCCCGGGGGGCCAGGGAAGCCAGCTCCTCAGCCGTGGTGGTGTAAGGGAGCACGAGGGAATACACCTCAGTTTCCCGCACCCGACGGGCGATCAGCTCGGAATACTGTGAGCCGAAATCCAGGATCACGATCCCAGGCTTCCGGCTCCCCTGGAGGGCCTCCGCCAGCGGGCTAAACGGCGGCGCCTCAGACGTCGGGGTGGGGGTGACGGTGGTGGAAGAGGACGACATGGAAACGGGGGGTGCGCCAGACCAGGCTCTGGGGCCGAATCAGGCCACCGTTACCAACCCTAGGTTGCCCCCTGCGAGGCCCCGGACCACCCCTTGACATAGGTGGCACCGAGGGGGCCGAGGGCGCAGAGCTGCCGACGGCGATCGAACAGGGCCGCACCCACCGCCATCCCACCGGCCCCATGGCGCTCCAGATACTGGGCCACGCGCTGTTCGATCGTGCGGGCCAGGCGGGTGCGCAGACGGGCGGCCAGTTGCGGATCCGTGGCATCGAGCTGCAGCAACCCCGCCTCCACGGTGGGTGCCTGGTGGAGGGCCTCCAGGGCGGCACCCGTGAGGCCCTCCAGGGCCGCCAGGGCGGTGAGCACCTCGGCGCGACCATCGGCCAGGTGGTGGTGCGTGTGGAAGATGCCCCCCGCCAGCTTGATCAGTTTTCCCTGATAGCCAAACAGCAGAAGCCGCCGCACCCCCCCCTGGCCGGCGGCCACCAGCACGGGCCCCAGCCAGTTGCCCACCTTCAGCAGCCGGTCTGCGGGCAATCCAAGCCGAGGGGCCAGATCCAGCCCGTTTTCCCCGATCACCAGGATCAGATCCCCCTGAAAATCCGGAGCGGCCAGGCGGCCCGCCAGCTCCTGCAGGGTGCGATCGAGCTGGTGGGGATCGGCACTGGCCTGGGTTTCGGCCCGGGTGCCGATCAGGGCCAACCCCTCCACCACCCCGAAGGCCGCATTGCTGGTGCGCTCCGCCAGGGCCCGTCCCTCCGGCAACACCACCTTGAGCCGAAGCTGCAGCCCCTCCGGCACCAGGGGGCGAAGGTTCACCTCCAGCAGAGCCCGGGCAAAAGCCGACAGACACACCTCCCGGCTGGCGGCGTGCACCCCTACGCCCTCGCCAGCCTCGAGCACCAGCCAGTCCGGCTCTCCTGCCCCAGTTGGCGGGGGAGCGGACCGCCAGGAGGCCAGGGTCCAGACCCGCAGGCCGCGGGTGAGATCCAGCCCATCTCCGGGATCACAACAGGCTTCCGCCAGGGCCCAGCCCTCCCCGATCAGGGCGGCGGCCCGCACCGGCACGGACCGGGCCGGGGCGCCGGGGGCCTGAAGCAGATCGAGGGCCCAGGCAGACTGACCCGGTTCCCCCCGCAGAACGGCAAGGGCAGCGCGGGCGGCCGCAGCCACCCACACCGGCAGGGTGTAACCAGGGGATGGGGGAGACGGGGGGATCATGGTTTTTTATGTTGGTCGATTGCGCCACGGCGCCGACCGCCCCTCCACGCCCCATGCAGGACAAGCTCACCCTGATGATCCCCGGCCCCACACCCGTGCCGGAAACCGTTCTGCAGGCCCTGGGCCGCCATCCGATCGGCCACCGCAGCGCCGATTTCCAGAAGATCGTCAAACGCACCACGGAGCAGCTGCAGTGGTTGCATCAAACAAAGAACGACGTGCTGGTGATCACCGGCAGCGGCACCGCCGCCATGGAGGCGGGCATCGTGAACACCCTGAGCAAGGGCGATCGGGTGCTCTGCGGCGACAACGGCAAATTCGGGGAGCGCTGGGTGAAGGTGGCCAAGGCCTATGGCCTGGCGGTGGAGGTGATCCAGGCGCCCTGGGGGCAACCCCTGGATCCGGAGGCCTTCCGGGCCGCCCTGGAGGCGGACGGGGAGAAGACCATCAAAGCGGTGATCCTCACCCACTCGGAAACCTCCACCGGGGTGATCAACGATCTGCAGACCATTGCCCAACACGTGCGCGCCCATGGCACGGCCCTCACCATTGCCGACTGTGTGACGAGCCTTGGGGCCACGGACGTGCCCATGGATGCGTGGGGAATCGATGTGATCGGCTCCGGCTCCCAGAAGGGCTACATGATGCCGCCGGGTCTGAGTTTCGTGGCCATGAGCGAGAAGGCCTGGACGGCCTACGAGCGCTCCGACCTGCCGAAGTTTTATCTGGATCTGGGCAAATACCGCAAATCCGCCAAGGCCGACAGCAACCCCTTCACCCCGGCCATCAATCTCTATTTCGCCCTGGAGGCGGCCCTGGAGATGATGGAGAAGGAGGGGCTGAAGGGAATCTTCGCCCGCCACGCCCGCCATCAGCGCGCCACCACGGCAGCCATGAAGGCCATCGGCCTCCCCCTCTATGCCGCCGAGGGCCATGGGAGCCCCGCCATCACGGCCGTGGCTCCAGAGGGGATCGACGCGGAGGTGCTGCGCAAGGAGGTGAAAAACCGCTTCGACATCCTCCTGGCCGGCGGGCAGGACCATCTCAAGGGGCACGTGTTCCGCATCGGCCACCTGGGCTTCGTCTGCGACCGCGACATCCTGACGGCCGTGGCGGCCATTGAGGCCACCCTGCAGGATCTCGGGCTAAGCAAGGTGGCCACGGGGGCGGGCGTGGCAGCGGCGGCGGCCGCCCTGGCGGGCTGAGCCGCAGCGGCGGGGGCTCCCGAGAGACCCCTGCTAACATGGGTTCTACGGTGCTGGAGAGGTGGATTCGTCGAGTGTTTCTGCTCACAAATCCATCTCATCTTGCATCTTGCGGGTGTAATTCAGTGGTAGAATGTCAGCTTCCCAAGCTGAACGTCGCCGGTTCGAGTCCGGTCACCCGCTTTTCAGCTCAGGATTGAAAGTTGTTGACGCGCAAGTGAGCATCTGGCTTGGCAGTGGTTGGCAGCACGTCAGAGGTTGACTGCGGATGACAGGTGGTGCCCGCGATTGGCGAAACCTTCTCACAGGGTTTCTCACCGCTGGGTCGTTTCATGGCCTGGTTTGACCGTCTTTGATCGATCCGAGCCTCCGCCGTACATTGACCGGTCCAAGACCTGTCACGCGACCCATGATGTGGTCCTGAGCTGACTTGGTCCCCCTGATGGCGCATCGCGTGCTGACCGAGACCGCCGTAAGCATCTC
>JAYKJF010000074.1:0-5044 GCA_035285785.1 Cyanobacteriota bacterium | reverse complement strand
CGCTTCCTGGATCGCTTCTCCCGGGTGGAGGCCGCCCTGGGGGGAAACCTGCAGGGCAAGAGCCTCGCCGAACTGGAGGGTCACTGGCGGGCGGCCAAGGCCCAGATCCGGGCGGAGGCGGGGGGAGGCGGGAAATCCGCAGGGTCGAGCGAGCCCTAGTCAGCGCCGCAGTGGGCATGGCGCCTGGCCCCTTCAGAGCTGGGGCCGCTCCCGCCGCTGGCTCTTGATCACGGCCCGCCGTCGTTTGGCCTCCAACCGTCGCTCCACCGCCCCCCGGCCGGGCCGGGTGGGCCGTCGCGGCGGCGGTGGCGGGCGCAGGGCGGCTTCCAGGAGAAGGTGCAGGCGGCGCAGGGCGGCCTGGCGGTTGCGCCATTGGCTGCGGTGTTCGCTGGCCACCAACACCAACTCCCCCGCCACCAGGCGAGGCGCCAGCCGGGCCAGGACCCTTGCCTTCAGCGGCGGCGGCAGGGCCTGGGAGGCCTGCGGATCCCACACCAACTCCACCCGGGAATCGGTGGTGTTCACCGCCTGGCCGCCGGGCCCGCCGGAGCGGGAGAAGCGCCAGCGCAGCTCCGCCGCCGGGATCACAAGCACGGTTCCGAGGCCGTCACTGAGTTGGAGGTCGTCGGCCATGGCCCCAGCCTGGCGCACATCCAAGAACACCGGTGATGCGCAAATCTGGAGGCTGCAATCGCTGGACGATGTCCGAAATCACCCAGGGGCCACCGCCCGACACCGGCTGGATCGACGAGATCCACCAGGGGGTGCGCTACGGCCTCGCCGGCCACGTGATCGCAGAGGGGCAAAGCCCCTTCCAGCGGGTGACGATCATCGAAAGCGAGCGCTACGGCAAGGGCCTCCTGCTCGATGGCTGCTGGATGACCGCCGAACGGCAGGAGCGGCACTACCACGAACCCCTGGTGCATCCGGCCCTCTGCGGCGCCGAGAGCATCGAGCGGGTGCTGGTGATCGGCGGCGGCGATGGCGGCACCGCCCGGGAATGCCTGCGCCACCCGGAGGTGCGCCACCTGGATCTGGTGGAGATCGACCCTTTGGTGGTGCAGTGGAGCCAGCAGCACCTGCCCTCCATCGGCGGGGGCTGCTGGAGCGATCCCCGCTTCCACCTCACCGTGGGGGATGGCATCGCCTGGGCGGCGCAGGCGCCAGACGCCAGCTATGACGTGGTGATCGTGGATGGCTCCGATCCGGCCGGCCCCGCCGAGGGACTGTTCAACCGGGCCTTCTTCACGCAGTGCCGCCGCCTGCTGCGGCCCGGCGGCGTGTTCGCCACCCAGAGCGAATCGCCTGAAGCCTTTCGCGAGGTGCACCTCGCCATGGTGAAGCTGCTGCGGGAGGTGTTTGGCCATGCCGATCCGCTTTACGGCTGGGTGCCCATGTATCCCAGCGGCTGGTGGAGCTGGACCTTTGCCGCCCCCGATGGCCCCCGCTACCGCACCCCGCGGCCGGAACGGGCAGCCGCGGTGGCAGGGGGCTGTGACATCTGGAGCCCCCGCTGGCAGCGGGGCGCCTTCGACAGCGTTCCTGCCTTCGTGGAGCGCGCCCTGGCCGGGCCCTCAAGGCCATGAGCGCTCTCCCCGATGGCCTCTTCGACACCGACGGCGCCATTTACATGGGCAGCCGGCGCGATCCGGCCGGTTGCCGGGTGGGCCTCTTCGGTGTGCCCTTCGACGGCACCACCTCCTTCCGGCCGGGCACCCGCTTCGGCCCGGCGGCGATCCGGGAGGTGAGCAGCGGTCTGGAAACCTACTGCCCCCAGCTCGAGAGCGATCTGGAGGATTTAGCCTTTGCCGATCTGGGGGCCGTGGCCATCCCCTTCGGCGACCCGGAGCCGGTGGTGGCCGCCGTGGGGGAGGCCACCAGAGCCGTGCTCGACCTGGGGCTGGCGCCGCTGATGCTCGGGGGCGAGCACTCGATCAGCAGCGGCGCCGTGGCGGCAGTTGCGGAACGCCATCCCGACCTGGTGCTGGTGCAGCTCGATGCCCACGCCGATCTGCGGGAGGAATGGCTGGGCGCCCGCCACAGCCATGCCTGCGCCATGCGCCGCTGCCTGGAGGTGCTGCCCAGCCGCACCCTGCTGCAGATCGCCATCCGCAGCGGCACCCGCCAAGAGTTTGCGGAGCTCCACCAAAGCGGCAGGCTGGTGGCCATCGAACGGATGGCCGAAGCCCTCCAGCGCCACCGGGGCCGGCCCCTCTATCTCACCGTGGATCTCGACTGGTTCGATCCCGCCGTGCTGCCTGGCACCGGCACCCCGGAGCCGGGCGGCTTCCACTGGCACCATTTCGCCGCCCTGGTGGAGGAACTGCGCCACCACCGGCTCGTGGGGGCCGATGTGGTGGAACTGGCGCCCCAGCTCGACCCCACAGGGGTGAGCGCCGTGCTTGCCAGCAAGGTGGTGCGCAGCCTGTTGCTGCTGCTGGGCCAGGGTCCGCCCTGAACCTGCTATCTCCTTGGGCCTTTAGTAGACACAGGAGCCGCTGGAGCGCTGTTGCCTCAGGCGGTTGTGCTGCTGGCCGATCAACAACAAGGCCAGGGTGGGGTGGTGATGGAGCAGGTTCAGAAAACTGAGCCGCTCCAACCGCAGCACCTCCACCGGGGTGCGGGCCAGGGCATCACTGTTGTGGGCATTCTCCCGCCAGACGATGTCCTGGAAGCTGAACAATTCCCCGGGGCGGAAACACATTTTCTCTCCGTTCTCCCCCACCAACTCAACGATGCCCCGTTTCACGGCATAAATGGCCGTGGCGGCTGAGCCCCGTTTAAAGACGCGGGAGCCTGTGGGCAAGGTGATGTGTTCGCATTCCAGATGCGAAGCCAGCAGATCAATTGGATTGAGGGTGGAACGGGGGGGGGTGCTTACCAACTCAGGGGACCTCCACTCAGGGGGATAAGATCTCTTCATACACCCCCTTGGCACAAATGGGGTGTGAGCCAGGTTGCAAAAGGCAGGGTGATGGGTAAGTTGTCATACTTTCACAACCATTCCTGCGCAATCCCTGCAACCCCACAGGAACGCGTCATTGAGCCACCCCGTCAGGGGGTGGAATAGTCCTTTGGCAAACCACTCAACGACAACTGTTGGCTGGTGAGCCGCATCTCCCCTTCACGAACATCCGCTCCACCCGGTCCAACCGTGGGCAGCCGGGGCGGGCTTGCGGTCCAGTGATGGCACCAGAGCTCACCCACCAGATCAGGGTGGATCGCCAACTGCCGCAGCTGGCACCAGCCCATGTCCGCACCCTTCGGAGGGGCACAGTGGCGGCAGCTGCGGCAGTTGGGGCGCTTGCCCATTCGAAGGGGAAGGATTGGCCGCTCAACTTAGACACGTCCGCTGACTTTCAGAAGGGCAGAGAGCCGAATCACAGGCTTTCTTCCGAGTTTGGAAGGGAACCCAACAAACGCCGGCCCTCTCCATAGGATCCCGGCCATTGCGCAACCCCACCCATGGCCGATCCCACCCACCTGAGGCACACCCCCCTCCACGCCGCGGCCATCCGCGGCGGGGGCCGGATGGTGCCCTTTGCTGGTTGGGAGATGGCCGTGCAATTCGCTGGGCTGGTGCAAGAGCACACGGCCGTCAGGGAGCACTGCGGCGTGTTCGACATCTCCCACATGGGGGTGCTCACCCTCACGGGGGAGGGGGTGAAAGACGCCCTGCAGCATCTGGTGCCCAGCGACCTGCACCGCATCGGCCCCGGGGAAGCCTGTTACACCGTGTTGCTCAACGAGGCCGGGGGCATCCGCGACGATCTGATCATCTACGACCGGGGCAGCGGGGAGGCGGTGGTGGTGATCAACGCGGCCTGCGCCGAGGCCGACACCGCCTGGCTGCGCAGCCAGCTCGAGCCCAAAGGGATCACCATCACCGACCGCAAGGGCGATGGGGTGCTGCTGGCCCTGCAGGGGCCGGAGGCCGCGGCCCGGCTGGAGGCCCTGGCGGGCGAGAGCCTGGCTGGCCTGCCCCGCTTTGGCCACCGGGAGCTCACCCTCCAGCGGGAAGGGCTGGCGGGGCCCCCGGTGTTTGTGGGGCGCACGGGCTACACCGGGGAGGATGGCTTTGAACTGCTGCTGAACCGGGAGCAGGGCCTGGCCCTGTGGGACCAGCTGCTGGCCTCCGGCGTCACCCCCTGCGGCCTGGGCGCCCGCGACACCCTGCGGCTGGAGGCGGCCATGCATTTGTATGGCAACGACATGGATGCCTCCACCACCCCCCTGGAGGCCTCCCTCGGCTGGCTGGTGCACCTGGAGATGCCCGCCCCCTTCATCGGCCGTGCGGCCCTGGAGGATCAAACCGCCCAAGGGGTGAGCCGGCGGCTCGTGGGGCTCAAACTGGCGGGCCGGGCCATTGCCCGCCACGGCTACCCCGTGCTCCACGGTGGTGCCGTGGTGGGGGAGGTGACGAGCGGCACCTGGTCGCCCACCCTCTCAGAAGCCATTGCCTTGGCCTATGTTCCCGCCAACCTGGCCAAACTTGGGACGGAGCTGGCCGTGGAAATCCGGGGCCAGGCCCAGCCCGCCACCGTTGTGAAGCGCCCCTTCTACCGCCGGGGCTGATCCATGGACATCGGCGACACCATTGAAATCACCGGCATCCGGGGGTATGGCTACACGGGCTACTTTCCAGAGGAACAAACCCTGGGCCAGTGGTTTGAGGTGGATCTACGGCTCTGGCTCGACCTCTCCGCCACTGGAGCAAGCGACGATCTGCAGCAGAGCCTGAACTACGCCGAGGTGGTGGAGCGGGTCACCCACCTGCTGGAAACCTCGCGATTTCGCACCATTGAGCGGCTCAACACCGTGATCCTTGAAGGGCTGCTCGCCTTCCCCCAGGTGCGGCAAGTCCACTCCCGGCTGATGAAGGTGGCCGCACCGATTCCTGGCTTCGCTGGGCGCATCGCCGTGGCCATGACCCGCTCCAGGCCCGGCAGCCCCTGAACCCAGCCATGGCAGCACCCGAGGCCCCGCCCCAGCCAGCGGCCATCGCCCTTGGCAGCAATCTCGGCGAGAGCCTGGCCACCCTGGA
>JAYKJF010000073.1:0-21638 GCA_035285785.1 Cyanobacteriota bacterium | reverse complement strand
GGGCACGTATAGCGTTGCTGTTGCCTACACAGACGCTATTGGATACCGGGAAACGCTCTACTCTCCGGATAGGTTCGTTTCGGCCTTTAACAACGGCAACGGAATTGCGGGCCAGATCACGTCGTCGATTGTGGGTGTATTCCGTGAGGGACTCACTCTTGGAGCCGCAGGCGTAAGTGCTGATCCTGATGGAGTGGCCTCTAATCCAAATTATGCCTACCAGTGGTTCAAGAACGGCTCGCCTATTGCTGGTGCGACCCGGAACACCTATTCCGTCCCCTTCAATGGTTCGGGTACCTATCGTGTCGCGGTCAGTTATACAGATTTGCAGGGTTTCAGGGCTACTGTGAATTCACCCAACCAACTTGTTGGGAAAAATCTTGTGGGGACCAGCAGGCCTGACACTCTCAATGGAACGGCGGGAACTGATCTCATCACTGGGTTGGAAGGCGCCGATCGCCTTTTTGGTGGTGGTGCGTCGGATACATTTCGATACAATAAATTTTCAGATTCCCGGCTTTCTGCATTTGATCGCATCACGGATTTGGCTATTTCAGTTGATGTTATTGATGGCCCAACGGCGGTTCGTGCATCCGTGCTTTCGGAGTTGGGTCAGGCCAGTGCTTTGAGTCAACAAGGCCTAGGCCGTCTGTTGAATCAATTTGTCTTCCCGGTCAATGGGGCTGCAACCTTTACGATTGGAAGCGGCGCTTCCAGGAGAACGTTTCTGGCCCTGGATGATGGTTCCCTAGGATTTGATGCAAAGAAAGACGCTCTAATTGAAATCACCGGATACACGGGAAAGCTGGCCAATTTGTCTATCTCTTAGTTAAAAAGACTCAAAACATTTACAACATTCCCTGATGAAGGGTGTTTTTCTGTAAAGGCGGCACCCAGATTCGAACTGGGGATAAAGGATTTGCAATCCTCTGCCTTACCACTGGGCCATGCCGCCGCGGGGGAGCAAACTCCCAGCCATGGATCGTATCAGCCATGGCACGCCCCCCCGTCTGCTGGTGCTCAGCAACGGCCACGGGGAGGATCTCATTGCCCTGCGGGTGATCGAGGCCCTGGCCCGCCTGCAGCCGGAGTTGTCCATCGCCGTGCTGGCCCTCGTGGGGGAGGGGACGGCGTTTTCCGGGGCCCCATCCGGGATCCAGCTTCAGCAGGTGGGGCCCTCCCTCCGCCTCCCCAGCGGGGGCTTCAGCAATCAGAGCCTGCGCGGGCTGCTGCAGGATCTGGCGGCGGGTTTGCCCCGCACCACCTGGCAACAACTGCAGGTGGTGCGGCGCTGGGGAGCCGATGGCCAGCCCATCCTCGCCATTGGCGATCTCCTCCCCCTGGCCATGGCCTGGCTGGGGGGAGGCCCCTACGGCTTCATCGGCACCCCCAAAAGCGACTACACCTGGCGCAGCCCCGCCCCCCCAGGCTGGGGCCGCTCTCCAGTGGCCGATCGTTATCACCGGCTCAAGGGCAGTGAATGGGATCCCTGGGAATGGGCCTTGATGGGCCATCGCCGCTGTCGCTGCGTGGCGGTGCGGGATGGCCTGACGGCCCGGGGGTTGCGGGGCCACCATGTGCGGGCCGAGGCCCCCGGCAACCCGATGATGGATGGCTTCGCGGCGACGCCGCTCCCAGCCTGCCTGCAGACCGGCCGCAGGGTGATGCTCCTGCCCGGCAGCCGCCTTCCTGAGGCCCTGGGCAACCTCCAACGGCTGCTGGCCTCCCTTCCCGATGCCGCCACGTGTGCACGCCTGGGGGGGCTCACGGTGTTGGTGCCCATCGGCCGCGACCTGAACGACGCCTCCGCCCTGCCCTCCCTTCTTCGCCACCAGGGATTCCAGCCCACGCCCCCACCGCCCGACAGCGGAGCCGAGGCCGCCTGGAGCCGGGGACCGCTGCAGCTCTGGTTGGGCCCGGGATGTTTCGCAGCCTGGGCGCCCTGGGCGGAGGTGGGCTTGGCCACCGCCGGCACGGCCACGGAGCAGCTGGTGGGTCTGGGGGTGCCGGCCCTGTCCCTGCCGGGGCCGGGCCCCCAGTTCACCGTGGGGTTTGCCCGGCGTCAGAGCCGCTTGCTCGGGGGAGCTGTGCAGCCCTGCCGAACCCCGGAGCAGCTGGGATCCTGGTTGCTGGCGCTCCTGCAGGACCACCGGGCCAGGCTCGCCCTTGGCCAGAAGGGGCGGCAGCGGATGGGGCCGGCCGGCGGCAGCGGGGCCCTGGCCCGCCTGGTGGCCCACCAGCTGTTGCGGGCCCCCGTCGCGGGATGATGCGCTTCACCGCCCCTCCCACCGATGTCTGCCATTCCTGATCGGGATTACAACGCCGCCTGCGGGCGCTTGGCCGGCTGCCTGGGGGTGAGCATCGCCGCGGCCCGGCGCCGGGTGGACATCCGGGCCTCCCAGGAGGGGCTTCGTGACACGGCCGAGCGCATCGCCCTGGCGGAGCGGATGCTGGTGGAAGCCCAGGCTTCAGGGGTGGACTACCAGGCCCTGCTCGCTGCCCAGCTCGGCGCCCTGAGCAGCGAGGAAAACTTCATGACCGAGGACTAGAGCGCCTGCGGCGCTCAATGTTCAAAGACGGAGCCGAAGCGCTGGCGATCCAGCGTGGCAAACACGGGGATGCAGGCGAAGCACTGCTGGGCCAGGGTCCAGCGCTCCTCCCGCCGCAACATGGTCTCGAGACGGTTGCGGGCCGGCAGCAACCAGCGCACGTCGCCGGCGGCATAGGTGAGCTGGGCCTCGCTCAGCTCCTCCACCCGACCCCAGTCGGAGCTCTGGGCCTGCTTGTCGAGCTCCACCCCCACCAGCTCATTCACCACCTCCTTCAGCCCGTGGCGTGGGGCATAGGTGCGCGCCAGCCGGCTGGCGATCTTCGTGCAGAAGATGGGCGCCACGGCGATTCCGAGGTTCTCTGCCAACGCGGCCACATCGAAGCGGGCGAAGTGAAACACCTTCTCCACCGCCTGATTCTCAAACAGGCTCTTCAGCCGCGGTGCCTCCTGCTGGCCCCGGGCCAGGCGGATGCAGCACACCTGGTCCTTGTCGTCGCAGATCTGCACCAGGCAGAGCCGATCCCTCCCATGCATCAGACCCATGGCCTCCGTATCCACCGCCAGGGCGGTCGCCTGGGCGTACAGCGCCAGCCATTCGTCGTCCAGATCCCCATCAAACACCGCAAAACGGCTGGGGGGTGGGTTGCGTTGGCCCTGGGCAGGTGTGGCCGTCATTGGTCCGCTGTCGTCGGTGTGTCCATGCTGCGCCATGGCGGGCGAGGAAGGGGCCCTTGCCAAGCCGGCCGCCCGTGGCCCCACCCCCGTGGGATTCAGGAGAGAATCTGTAATCGGTCTGTGGCGCGTTGATGGCCCCCTTCGGTTCCACTCTCCTGCTGACCGGGCTCATGGCCATTGGTCTGGTGTTCTTCCTCCGGGCAGCCAGCAAGGACCGCACCACCGTGGTGGAGGTGCAGTCTCCCCGCCCCGCCCTGGAGGTGCTGGAGGGGATGGTGGCCTGGCTGGGCAACAGGGGCTGGACGCCCTCCGCCAAGGATCCCCAGCGGCAGGTGTTGTGCTTTTCGGGCCAGGTGCAGGCCAGCCTGCCCCTGGCCGTGCTCCTCTCCCTGCTGGGCAGCCTGGGGGCCGGCAGCCTCGCCCTGGTGCTCCATCAGCTGATTCCGGGGGTGGGCTGGTGGGTGCTCGCCCTCGGTCTGCTCGGCCCCCTCGCCGGCCGGATCTACTGGCTCCGGGCCGCTCGCCCCGAAAGCCTTGAGCTGCGGTTGATCGAGGAGGCCCCCGATGGGGGCAGCACCCTGCGCCTGCGGGCCCACCGCGATGAACTCATCGCCATGGAAAAAGATCTCGGGCCCTCCCTCGGCCTGGCCAGCGATGGTCGGCTGCTGCGTTCCCCCATTTGAACCCGATGCGCCTCTCTGCCCTGCTCACGGCCACCAGCCTGGCCACCCTCACCGTTGCCCTCGGGCCGGCCCCGCTTCCCGCGCAGGTGAACGCTCCGCAGGCCGCCAGCCTTCTGGCCCGCAACCCCGGTTCCACGGATCCGTTGACCGGTGTGCGCAGTGCCATGCGCAAGGACTGGATCGGCCTGCGCGCCGTGTCGCCGGACACCCCCATCCTCGTGATGGCGGGCCATGCGGATTCCCAGGGGATCGCCGGCTCCGGCACCAGCGGGGAGGCGGTGGGGCTGCGGGGTGCGGCCCCGATGATGCAGGGCATCACCGATGAGCATTACTGGAATCTGGTGTTGGCCCACGCGGTGGCCACCCTCGGCCGGGCGAGGGGCCTGCGCATTGATTTTTACAAGCCCCCCGTGCGCACCATCCACGATGGTGATCACCCCGGCACCAACTGGAGCGTGGGCCGGCAGCACGCCCTTGCCGATGGCTATGCCTTTGAGATCCACTTCGATGCCTATGGCCCCTCCGGCGTGGGCTCCGGACTGATCCCGCCCCTGCATCGGCCCTTCAGCCGCATCGATGAAAGCCTGGCCCAGGAATTCGGGGCCTACCCCATGAACTTCCGCGATCGCCTCGGCGGCCCCAAGCGGGGCGTGGCCATCCTGGAACTGGGCAAGCTGGAGGGTCGGCTGGAAGCCTCCCTGCGGGATCCCCGCACCCGCCAGCAGACCGTGAACCTGCTGGCAGACCGGGTGGTGACGGCCCTGGAGATCGGACTGGGGCGTGTGCCGGCCAGCAAGGGCGCCAGCCGGATCAGCTCACAGCCTGCAACGGTGCGCAGCGGCTCTCCAGCGACGGGTCGTCCAACCAGTTCTGGGGCCGAGTGAACACCTCCGTCAGCAGGGCCTCCCGGCTGCCGGCCTCGGGCGCGTAGGCGTATTCCCAGCGCACCAGGGGCGGCAGCGACATCAGGATCGATTCCGTGCGGCCATTGGTCTGCAGGCCGAAGATGGTGCCCCGGTCGAAGACCAGGTTGAACTCCACATAGCGGCCGCGCCGATACAGCTGAAACTGACGCTCCTTGTCGGTGTAGGGGAGCGGCTGCCGCCGTTCCACGATGGGCACGTAGCTCGGCAGAAAGGCTCCCCCGCACGACTGGGCAAGCCGGAACAGTTGTTCCCAGTCCTGTTCGATCGGACCGATGGCCCGGGAGGCCTGGGATGCGGCCCCGTCCGGATCGGGACCCTTGTAAAGCACGCCGCCCCCGTCCTGGTAGTCGTAGAAGATCCCGCCCACCCCGCGGGTTTCGCCCCGGTGCTTGAGATAGAAGTATTCATCGCACCAGGGTTTGAACACCTTGTGGTACGCCGGATTGATGGCGTCGCAGGCCCCCTTGAGGGTGCGATGGAAGTGCCGGGCATCCTCCAGAAAGGGGTAGTAGGGGGTGAGGTCGGCCCCCCCGCCGAACCACCACACCGGACCCGCCTCGAAATAGCGGTAGTTGAGATGCACGGTGGGGATCCAGGGGCTGCGGGGGTGCAACACCATGGAGGTGCCGATGGCAAACCAGGGATGGCCCTTCGCCTCGGGACGCTGGTTGAGGATGGAGGGGGGCAACTCCTCCCCCTGCACCTCCGAGAAGTTCACCCCGCCCTGTTCGAACACCCGGCCCGCCTTCATCACCCGGGAGCGGCCCCCTCCTCCTTCCGGACGCTCCCAGGTTTCCTCCTGGAACCGACCCTCCCCATCCGCGGCCTCCAGACCGGCACAGATCGCGTCCTGCAGACCCATCAGCAGGTCCCTGGCCCGGCTCCTGGACGCGGCCGGGGGCGTCGCCTGGGGGGAGGAGATGGACATGGGGGACAGGTGCTGGAGCTTCCCCAACCTTCCCAGTCCGATGGGGTCAACCACAACCCATCGAGAGGCTCTGTCACCCCAGATGCTGCCTAGGATCCCGACCGACCGACGGGGAAGGCTGCTCCGCCCATGTCCATTTCCAGTACCGATCCGGGCCCCGATCCCAGCCCCAGTGCGCTGGAGCACCAGGCGATGGAAGCCCTTCGCCCCCTCCGGGATGCGGGCACCGACAAGCCCTTGCTGGAACTGGGCTGGATCTCGGCCGTACGGGTGCAGGGCCCCCGCGCCATCTTCCGCCTGGCCCTTCCGAATTTTGCCGGCGGCCAGCGCGACCGCATTGCCGCCGAGGCCCGGGGGGCCCTGCTGAAGCTCGACGGGATCGACGACGTGCAGATCGAGCTGGCCCCCCCTCCCTCCTCGGGGCCCATCGGCGGGGCCGGCCATGGCTCCTCTCCGGCGCCCGGAACGGGTCTGCCCTCGCGCCAGGCCATTCCCGGCGTGCGCCAGGTGATCGCCGTCAGCAGCGGCAAGGGCGGGGTGGGCAAGAGCACCGTGGCCGTGAACCTGGCCTGCGCCCTGGCCCAGCAGGGGCTGCGGGTGGGTTTGCTCGATGCCGATATCTATGGCCCGAATGCCCCCACCATGCTGGGTGTGGCCGGCCGGATGCCCGAGGTGCGGGGGCAGGGGGCCGACCAGGTGCTGCAGCCGATCGACACCTGTGGCCTGGCCATGGTGTCGATGGGGTTGTTGATCGAAGACCACCAGCCCGTGATCTGGCGGGGCCCCATGCTGAATGGCATCATCCGTCAGTTCCTCTATCAGGTGGATTGGGGGGAGCGGGATGTGCTTGTGGTCGACCTTCCCCCCGGCACCGGTGATGCCCAGCTGAGCCTGGCCCAGGCCGTGCCCATGGCGGGCGTGGTGGTGGTGACCACCCCCCAGCAGGTGTCGCTTCAGGATGCGCGGCGGGGCCTGGCGATGTTTGTGCAGATGGACATCCCTGTGCTCGGTGTGGTGGAAAACATGAGCTGGTTCCTTCCCCCCGACCAACCCGAGAAGCGCTACGCCCTCTTCGGCAGCGGCGGCGGTGCCCTTCTGGCCGATGAGGCGGGCGTTCCTCTCCTGGCCCAACTCCCGCTGGAGATGCCGGTGCGGGAAGGGGGAGATGCGGGGCGTCCGATCGTTCTGGCCCAGGGCCATTCGGCCACGGCCCAGGCGTTCCTGGCTCTGGCGGATCAGCTCTGCCAACAGCTCTCCCTCAAGGGAGCGGCGGTGTAAGCCGATGGTGGCCCTTGCCGAGCAGCGCCGTCGGGGCCGAACGCCGTCCCACCCGGGATGGCTGCGGATCGATGCGATCGACTGGGTGCTCTGGGGCGTTCCCCTGATCCTCTGCTTCCTGGCGGGCATCCTGATCGCCAGCACCCAGCGCCAGGCGGATTACGCCGATTGGTACCAACACTGGGTGACGGCTGCCGTGGGGCTGGTGGTGGCCCTGCTGGCGGCCCGCCTCCCCATGGACCGGCTCCAGGGGGCCCAATGGCCGATCTACATCCTCACGAATCTGAGCCTGGTGGCGGTGCGGTTTGTGGGCACCTCCGCCCTGGGGGCCCAGCGCTGGATCAACATCGCCGGCTTCCACGTGCAGCCCTCGGAATTCGCCAAGGTGGCCGCCATCCTGCTGCTGGCGGGATTGCTGGCCCGTTTTCCCGTGGAGCGGCCCGTGGATCTGATCCGGCCCATCACCCTGATCAGCGTGCCCTGGGCCCTGGTGTTCCTGCAGCCCGATCTGGGCACCTCCCTGGTCTACGGGGCCATCCTGCTGGTGATGCTGTTCTGGGCCGGTCTGTCGGGGAGTTGGCTGTTGCTGCTCCTCTCGCCCCTGCTGACGGCGATCATCGCGGGGGTGGCCCCCTGGGGATTGGCCGTGTGGATTCCGCTCATGGCCCTCCTGGCCTGGCGATCCCTTCCCTGGCGGCGCATCGGCCTGGCGGTGGTGACGGCTGTGCAGATCGTCTTCGCCGCCATCACCCCCCAGCTCTGGAACCACGGCCTCAAGGACTACCAGCGCGAGCGCCTGGTGCTGTTCCTCGATCCCGCCAAGGATGCCCTCGGGGGGGGGTATCACCTGCTCCAGAGCAAGGTGGGCATTGGCTCGGGCGGGCTGCTGGGCACGGGGTTGATGCATGGCCAGCTCACCAAGCTCCGCTTCATCCCGGAACAGCACACGGATTTCATCTTCAGTGCCCTGGGCGAGGAGATGGGCTTCATCGGGTGCACCCTGGTGGTGGCGGCCTATCTCCTGCTCTGCTGGCGCCTGCTCCAGATCGCCCTCCACGCCCGCACCGATGTGGAATCCCTCGTGGTGATCGGCGTGGGGGCCATGCTGATGTTTCAGGTTGTGGTGAACATCTGCATGACCATCGGCCTTGGTCCAGTCACCGGAATCCCCCTGCCCTGGTTGAGCTATGGCCGCTCCGCCATGCTGGTTAACTTCCTCTGCATCGGCTTCTGTGCGGCCGTGAGTCGCCGGAGTCGCCCCCAGCAGCGCTGGCGGTGAACTTCGTCACCCTCAGCCAACAGCTCAGCAGCGGAGTGCCCCCGGGTCGCTGCGATGAGGATTCGGTGCGCCGTCTCTGGTGGGCCTCCCTGGCCACCCTCCAGGAGGATTTGCTCCTGAATCAGCCCGCTCCCACCAAGGGGGTGTGGCTGGCGTCGCCCCTCCCCGCCCTCTATGAACCCGCCCTGTTGGAGCACCTCTCCGGCTGGGTCTGGATTCCTGCAGGGCTTCCGGAACTGCTCTCCCAGCCCCAGCCCCTGCTGCCCGTGGTGGGGGGGCAGCGGTCCCGTCCGGGGGCCAGGGGCCTGGTGCCCACGGGCCGCTTCCAGCGGCTTCCCCTGCGCCAGGAGGATGGGAACGATCCCCTGCTGGTGCTGATCACCCCCCGCCTCCAGGTGGTGATGGCTCTCGATGGCCCCCCCCAGGCCCGGCGGCTGGTGGTGCGCTTCGAGGCCGCCGTGATCACCCAGGCCCTCCAGGGCCTGGATCAGCGGCTGAGCCAGGACGATCCCGCTGCGGCCGCCCGACTGCGCCAGCTTCTCCAGTCGCTCGGTCCGCTCCACAACGATCCCGCCCTGGGCCTGCGCTTCTGGCCGCTCCTGGCGGAACGGCTGGCGGCCATGGCTCCGAGCGTCACCCTCCAGCCCGTGGAGCCCCCGGTGGCGCCCCGTGCCGGAGACCCATCCTCCGAGGTGGCCGCCGAACTCGCCCTCCTCGAGGCCCTCACCCATGAGGTGCGCACGCCCCTGGCCACCATCCGCACCCTGATCCGCTCCCTGTTGCGCCGCTCCGATCTGCCCCCGGTGGTGCGTCAGCGGCTGGAGCAGATCGATGGGGAATGCAGCGAGCAGATCGACCGCTTCGGCTTGATCTTTCTGGCGGCCGAGCTGCAGCGCCAGCCGGGCCGGGGCCAACCCCTGGAGGCCAGCGACCTGGCCCGCACGGATCTGAGTCAGTTGCTGCGCCATCTGGAGGGGATCTGGCAGCGGCAGCTGCAACGGCGCGATCTGAAGCTCACCCTCTCCATCGCCGAGGATCTGCCGCCGGTGCTGAGTGATCCGGCGCGCCTGGAAACCATGCTGGGCGGGTTGATGGATCGGTTCAGCCGCTCCCTCCCCGCCGGCAGCCATGTGCGCCTGCGTTTGCGGCCCGCCGGGCAACGGCTGAAACTGCAGCTGAGCAGCGATGCCCCCCACAGCTCCCCGCCGACATCCTCCCAGGAGCCCCAGCCGGAAGCCGCCCAGGTGGGGCCCGTGCTCAGCTGGAATCCCGCCACGGGCAGCCTCAACCTCAGCCGGCAGGCCACCCAGTTGCTCTTCCACCGGCTGGGGGGGCGTTTCACCGAGCGGGGGGGCACCCGCCTCACGGTGTTCTTCCCCCTGGCCGAGCGGGCGGGGGGGCCGTTTGTTGACGGGGTGTGAAGAGTGCGCACGCCCCCTTCATTTCGCCAAAAGCACGGTGCTAGCTTCCGCCTGAAACGGTCAGCAGAGCCATGCCAGCAACGGCCCTCAATGGTCAACTTCCGAAGTACATCGGCAGCACAGGCGGCCTGCTGAATGCCGCGGAAACCGAAGAGAAATACGCCATCACCTGGACCAGCCCCTCAGCCCAGGTCTTCGAGCTGCCCACCGGGGGTGCGGCGGAGATGAATGCGGGCGAAAACATCATGTATTTCGCCCGGAAAGAGCAGTGCCTCGCCCTGGGCACCCAGCTCCGCACGAAGTTCAAGCCCAAAATCGAGGATTACAAGGTTTATCGCATCTATGCCGGAGGCGATGTGGAATTCCTCCATCCCAAGGATGGGGTCTTCCCTGAGAAAGTGAACGAAGGCCGTCCCATCGTGGGGCACAACCCCCGGCGAATCGGCCAGAATCCCAATCCCTCCAACCTGAAGTTCACCGGTAAAGCCACCTACGACGCCTGATCTCCCACGTCGTGAATGAAAGGCGGCGGGGAACCACCCGCCGTTTTTTTTGCCTTCCCCCTATGTCTCCTCTTGCAGATCGCACGGCCTATTTCGCCAAGGTGGAGCAGGGGTTCACCTTCATTCCGCTCTGGAAGTGCTGGCCGGCGGATCTGGAAACGCCCCTCACCACCTGGTTGAAGGTGGGCGCGGCTGGCAGGCAGGGGGTGCTCCTGGAGTCGGTGGAGGGGGGAGAGCAGCTGGGGCGCTGGAGCTTTGTTGTCAGCAACCCCCTCTGGACCCTCACCTGTCGGGGGGAGCAGGCCGAGCGCCAATGGCGGGATGGACGGCGGGATGCGCTGGCGGGCAATCCCTTCCACCTGCTCCGCCAGTGTCTGGCAACGATCCGGCCGGCCCCCATCCCCCACCTCCCTCCGGTGGGCCAGCTCTTTGGCTGCTGGGGCTACGAATTGATCCATTGGATCGAACCCACGGTGCCCGTGCATCACCCCGGGGCTGGCGATCCGCCGGATGGCTGCTGGATGCTCGCGGACAGTCTGCTGGTGTTCGACCAGGTGAAACGCCAGATCACGGCTGTGGCCTATGCCGATCTGAGCTGTGGGGCCGACCCGGAAGCGGCCTGGAACCACGCGGCTGCCACGATTGCCCAGCTGGAGGCGCGGATGCATGCGCCCCTGCCCCCTGGCATCGCTCCGCTGGACTGGCATGAGGCTGGTGCCAGGGATCCCAGCCTGGGGTTGAACACCCGCAGCAATTGGCTCCAGAGCGATTTTGAACGGGTGGTGGACGTGGGCCGGGAGCACATCGCCGCAGGCGATGTGTTTCAGCTGGTGCTCAGCCAGCGGCTGGAAACCCGGGTGGAGCGCGATCCGTTTGATCTCTACCGCAGCCTGCGGATGGTGAATCCTTCGCCATACATGGCCTTTTTCAACTTCGGCGACTGGTTCCTGATCGGCTCCAGTCCGGAGGTGATGGTGAAGGCTGACCCCCAGCCCGATGGGGGCATCCGCGCCTCCCTGCGCCCCATTGCCGGCACCCGCCCCCGGGGCGCCGATGCGGCCGAGGACGGTGCCCTGGAGGCCGAGCTGCTGGCCGATCCGAAGGAACGGGCAGAGCACGTGATGCTGGTGGACCTGGGCCGGAACGATCTGGGGCGGGTCTGCCGGCCCGGTTCGGTGATGGTGACCGAGTTGATGATGATTGAGCGCTACTCCCACGTGATGCACATCGTCAGCCAGGTGGAGGGGGAGCTGGAGAGCCGTCACGACGTGTGGGATCTGCTCATGGCCTGCTTCCCGGCCGGCACCGTGAGCGGTGCCCCGAAGATCCGGGCGATGCAGCTGATCCACGCCCTGGAGCCCGGGGCCCGGGGCCCCTATTCCGGCGTGTATGGCGCCGTGGATCTCCATGGCGCCCTGAATACGGCGATCACCATCCGCTCCATGGTGGTGTTACCCCACCCCGAAAGCGGGTGGCGGGTTCTCGTGCAGGCCGGAGCAGGCATCGTGGCGGATTCCAAGCCGGAGATGGAATACCAGGAAACCCTGAACAAGGCCCGTGGCATGCTCAAGGCTCTGGCTTGCTTGCAGCGGCCCCATCCCCAGGATTTATGAGCGGCCCGTTGCTCACCAAAGGCTTCGAGGTGGAGATGTACACCGGCAGGCCCGATGGCACGGTGGTGGGGTGTGCGGCGGAGGCCGCGCAGGCCCTGGAAGGCTTCGTGACCGAGCCGGACAACCGCAATCTGGAGTACACCACCCCCCCCGATGCCGACTACCAGCGGCAGCTGGCCTATCTGCTCGGCCCCCGGCAGCAGCTGCGGAGCTGGCTGGCCCAGCGGGACCTCACCCTCCTTCCCGGCAGCACCCTCAGCCTGGGCGACAGCAGCCGCTTTGTGCGCTCCAATCCCGACAACGCCTATCACGGGGAGATCGAGCGGCTCTATGGCACCCGGGTGGTGACGGCCAGTGTGCACATCAACCTGGGGATCCAGGCGATGGAGCCCCTGTTCGCCGGCCTGCGGTTGCTGCGCTGTGAAGGGGCGTTGCTCCTGGCCCTGAGCGCGAGCTCCCCCTTCCTCGATGGCCGGGCCACCGGGGCCCAGTCGCAGCGCTGGCTCCAGTTCCCCCTCACGCCCCCGGAGGTGCCCCTGTTCACCAGTCACGGGCACTACGTCACCTGGATGCACGACCAGCTGGCCCTGGGGAGCATGCTCAATGTTCGCCATCTCTGGACATCGGTGCGTCCCAACGGCGAAAGCCGACCCGAGTCGTTGAACCGGCTGGAGCTACGCATCTGCGATCTCATCAGCGATCCCCGCCTCCTGCTGGCCGTGACCGCCTGGGCTGAGCTTCGGCTGCTGATGCTGATGGGAGCCCCCGATCGGTTCGATCCCCTGGTGGCCAGCGCCCTCAGCCCCGCAGAACTGGCCCGCCTGGCGGATCAGAACGACCGGGCCGCGGCCCAGGATGGGCTGAACGCCATGGTGGGCCATTGGCGCACGGGTGAGCCCTGCCGGGTGAGCGACTGGCTGGCCGAGGAGCTCGCGGCCATGGCCCCCCTGGCAGAGACGCTGAATCTGGGTGCCACACTTGAACCCCTGCACGGCGTGCTGGCCTTGGGGAGCGAATCGATGCGCTGGCTGGACCGCCACCGGGCCGGAGAACCGATCGATCGCATCATCGCCACGGAAGCGATGGCCATGGAAGCCCTGGACTCTGCCCTTTGGGCAGAGCTGAGCACAGACCGCGCGCACGCTTTGGGATGATCATGGCTGCAGCCTCTGCCACTCCCCCCATGCGGGAGACCGCCATCGTCCAACGTCCCGGTCCCGAAGTGCCCCTGCGCACCACACGGCAGCTCGTGGAACGCCTTGAGCTGGTGGAAGAGCTCTGGCTTGCCGTGCTCCATAGCGAATGCCCCCCCGGCCAACTGGAGCGACTGATCCGCCTCAAGGAGCTCTGTGGGCGGTTTGATCCCCAGGATGAGGCCGGTCGCAACGGCCCCAGCAGCGCAAGGGTGAACAGCGAGGCCATCGATCGGGTGATCCGGGAGATGGATCTGGCCGATGGCATTGCGGCCGCCAGGGCCTTCTCGCTCTATTTTCAGCTCATCAATATTCTTGAACAGCATATTGAGGAAAATACCTATATCGAAAGCCTGCGTCAGGCGCCGGCCGATGGGCAGTGGGATCCCTTCCTGCCCCCCCTCGCCAATCAGAGCGAGCCGGAAACCTTTCGCCAGCTGTTTGAACGCCTGCGTGCCCTGAATGTGCCTCCCAGCGGGTTGGAGGCCCTGCTCAGGGAATTGGATATCCGGCTGGTGTTCACGGCCCATCCCACGGAGATTGTGCGCCACACCGTGCGCCATAAGCAGCGCAAGGTGGCCTCCTTGATCGATCGGCTCGAGGAATCCACCAACAAGGACGATCAGGAACTGCTGCGCAAGCAGCTCGAGGAGGAAATTCGCCTCTGGTGGCGCACGGATGAACTGCACCAGTTCAAACCATCCGTGCTGGATGAAGTGGAATTTGCTCTGCACTATTTCCAGCAGGTGCTGTTCGAGGCCCTGCCCCTCCTGCAGCAGCGCCTCCGGGCGGCGTTGAAATCGAGTTACCCCGATGTGGAGCCCCCCCGGGATGCGTTCTGCACCTTTGGCTCCTGGGTCGGCTCCGATCGGGATGGCAACCCTTCCGTCACGCCTGAGATCACCTGGCGTGCGGCCTGCTACCAGCGCCAACTGATGCTCGACCGTTACGTGAAATCCGTGACGGACCTGCGGGATCAGCTCAGCATCTCGATGCAATGGAGTCAGGTGAGTCCAGCCCTGTTGGAATCGCTGGAGATGGATCGCCTTCGCTTTCCGGAGATCTACGAGGAGAGGGCAGCCCGCTACCGCCTGGAACCCTATCGGCTCAAGCTGAGCTACATGCTGGAGCGGCTCCGTCTGTCGGAGCGACGCAATCAGCTGCTGGCCCAGGCCGGATGGGAATCCCCTCCCAGCGATCCCCCCAGCTCCACCGGTCAGGATCTGCACTACGCCTCGGAAGAGGATTTTCGCAACGATCTCGAGCTGATCCGCAACAGCCTGCAGGCCACGGGTCTGGGCTGCGAGGGGCTGACGGCCCTGCTCTCCCAGGTGCACATCTTTGCCTTCTGCCTGGCCAGTCTGGACATCCGCCAGGAGAGCACCCGCCACAGTGATGCCATCGATGAGCTCACCCGCTATCTGCAACTCCCCGTTCCCTACGGAGAGATGGGGGAGGAGGAGCGGGTGCAGTGGCTCCTGGCGGAACTCCAGACCCGACGTCCCCTGCTGCCGGCGGCCGCCACATGGAGCGCCTCCACCGGCGAAACGTTTGCGGTGTTTCAGATGCTGCAACGCCTCCAGCAGGAGTTTGGCTCCCGCATCTGTCGCACCTATGTGATCTCCATGAGCCACACGGTGTCCGACCTCCTGGAAGTGTTGCTGCTGGCCAAGGAGGCGGGCCTGGTGGATCCGGTGGAGAAGACATCCCAGCTGTTGGTGATCCCGCTGTTTGAGACGGTGGAAGACCTGCAAGGGGCTCCGGCGGTGATGGAGCGGCTCTTCCAGGAGCCCTTCTACAGGGAGTTGCTGCGATCGGATCAGCCGGTGCCGTTGCAGGAGGTGATGCTGGGCTATTCGGACAGCAACAAGGATTCAGGCTTTCTCTCCAGCAACTGGGAAATCCATCGCGCCCAGATCGCCCTCCAGCAGCTGGCCACCCAGAGTGAAGTGAACCTCCGGATCTTCCACGGGCGCGGTGGCTCCGTGGGCCGGGGCGGTGGCCCCGCCTACCAGGCCATTCTCGCCCAGCCCAGCGGCACCCTCTGCGGGCGGATCAAGATCACGGAGCAGGGGGAAGTGTTGGCCTCCAAGTATTCCCTGCCCGAGCTCGCGCTCTACAACCTGGAAACCGTCACCACGGCCGTTCTGCAGAGCAGCCTGGTGAGCACCCGCATCGACGACACACCGAGCTGGAATGCGTTGATGGTGCGCCTGGCGGCCCGATCCCGGGAGCACTACCGGGCGCTCGTGCACGACAACCCGGATCTGGTGGCCTTCTTTCAGCAGGTGACGCCCATCGAGGAGATCAGCAAACTGCAGATTTCCAGTCGGCCCGCCCGGCGGAAAAGCGGGGCGAAGGACCTCTCCGCCCTGCGCGCCATTCCCTGGGTGTTCGGCTGGACCCAGAGCCGCTTTCTCCTGCCCAGCTGGTATGGCGTGGGCACGGCCCTTCAGGAGGAATTGCAACAGGATTCCGATCAGATCGAGCTGCTGCAGTTGCTCTATCAGCGCTGGCCCTTCTTCCGCATGTTGATCTCCAAGGTGGAGATGACCCTCTCCAAGGTGGATCTGGATCTGGCCAAGCACTACGTGACCCACCTGGGGCGTGAGGCCAACCGGGAGGCCTTCGCGCGCATCTTTGAGGCCATCGCCGCTGAATTTGCCCTCACCCACCAGCTGATCCTGCAGATCAGCAACCACGGCCGTCTCCTGGATGGGGATCCGGCCCTCCAGCTCTCGGTGGATCTGCGCAACCGCACCATCATTCCCCTGGGCTACCTGCAGGTGGCCCTGCTCCGGCGCCTGCGGGATCAGAACCGCCAACCCCCCATCAGCGAGGCCTCCACGGATGGATCCGCTGTGGGATCAGGCCACACCTACAGCCGCAGCGAACTGCTCAGAGGTGCCCTGCTCACCATCAACGGCATCGCCGCTGGGATGCGCAACACCGGCTGACCCTCCAGATCCTTGCTGCTTCCCTTCCGCGGTCCACCCCCCAGCCCCCTGCAGGCGGGTTACGAACTCCTGGTTCAGCCGAGCCTCCAGGTGGAGGCCCTCAACCATCTCCTCGCGAGCTGCGGCGAAACCCCCCGCAGTGCGGCCCTGTGGAGCCGGGTGGAGCATCAGAGCCTCTGGCATCTGGTGGTGAAGAACCCCCAGGGGGATTGGGTGGGCTTTGTGCGCGCCACCAGCGATCGGGCCCTGAATGCCAATCTCTGGGATCTCCTCACCGATCCGGCCGATCCGGTGCGCGACACGGTGATCCGGGCCCTGGTGGTGGCCGCACTCGATCGCCTGAGGCGGGAGCTCAGCGGATGCAGCATCTCGATCTCCGCCCCCGCGGAGGCCATCGCCGTGCTGCAGCAGGCCGGATTCGTGATCGATCCAGGCGGGATCCGCGCCATGGGGCTCCGGCTCCCGCCTCGCGGTTCCCAATCCCCAACAGGGGAGCCCCAACCCGGTTGAGATCAGGGCTCCCTGGCTGTCAGGGGTGCGGCGCTGATCCGCTCCTGATCCAAAAAAGATCCCCCTGTTCCGGCAGGGGGTTGACGAGCATGGAGGGACTCGAACCCCCGACACTCAGAACCGGAATCTGATGCTCTATCCAACTGAGCTACATGCCCCCGGCAGGCTCGCGCCTGTGGTTGACCCGTCTCAGGACTGTGCCTGAAGTTTTAGTTTACCCCTTGGCCGCCCTACCGACCTCATGCGGCTGCAGCGCCTGGAGCTCCACCAGTTCCGCAACATTGAAGGGCTCCAGCTGTCCCTGCAGGCCCCCCGGCTGATCGTGGTGGGGGCGAACGGCGAGGGGAAATCCAACCTGCTTGAAAGTGTGGAGCTGCTCACCAGCCTCCGTTCCCACCGCTGCAGCGCAGACCGGGATCTCATCCGCCGCGGCCAGCCCCACTCCCAGATCCGGGCCTCCACGGTGGAGGGAGACGACCTGGAGCTGCATCTGCGGCGGGTGGGCGGCCGCCAGGCCCTGCGCAACGGCAAGCCGCTGGAGCGGCATCTGGATCTGCAGGGGAGCCTGCGCTGCGTGGGCTTCAGTGCCCTGGACATGGCCCTGGTGCGGGGGGAACCGGCCCTGCGACGGCAGTGGCTGGATCGGGTGGTGAGCCAGCTGGAACCGCTGTATGGCGCCCTGCTGAGCCAATACGGGCGCCTGTTGCGCCAGCGGGCCCAGCTCCTGCGGCGGCGCCTCGCCCACGACGGCCTGCTGGATGTGTTCGACACCCAGATGGCCGTGCTCGGCACCCGGCTCCATCGCCGGCGTCTGCGGGCCCTGCAGCGGCTCGCTCCCCTGGCGGCCCGCTGGCAGGAGCGGCTGGGCGGAGGGGGCGAGACCCTGGAGTTGGCCTACCGCAGTGGCACCGCTCTGCCCGCGGCCGATGGGGGAGACGGCCTCACCCACCAGACCGTGGAGGAGGGCACCTGGCGGATGGCGCTCGAGACCCAGTTGCGCGACCAGCGCCGGGAGGAGGAGCGCCTGGGCCAATGCCTGGTGGGCCCCCATCGGGACGAGGTGGAGATGCGCCTGGGGGCCATGCCCGCCCGGCGCTACGGATCAGCTGGGCAGCAGCGCACCCTTGTGCTGGCTCTCAAACTGGCTGAGCTGGAACTGGTCACCGCAGTTGTCGGGGCCCCGCCCCTGTTGTTGCTCGACGATGTGCTGGCGGAATTGGATCCCACCCGCCAGCAACTGTTGCTGGAAGCGGTGGGAGAAGGCCACCAGTGCCTGGTGAGCGCCACCCATGTGGAGATGTTCACCCGGGGCTGGTCCACCCGGGCCCAGGTGGTGGCGATGCGCTCAGGGGTATTGGTCGATACGGGATGAAGGGTGCCGTGTGGCAAACCGCTCAAGCAATTCGGGGGGTCAGCCCCTATGTTGGATTGCTGTGTCCTCCAGTACCCCTGATGAATCAGAGCCTGTCCTGCCTGCATCCCAATCCGGGATGGGGCGCGGCCTCCTCGATCACCGCTAGCCCGGTTCCCCCCTCAACCACAGACATGGTTGGGAAACACTGCATCCTCGAGCTCTACAACTGCGACAGTGCCAAGCTCGACGACGAAGCTTTTCTCAGGGACACCATCACAAGCGCTGCCAAACGTGCTGGTGCCACCCTGCTGCATCTGATCACCCATCGTTTTGATCCCCAGGGGGTGACGGGTCTGGCCCTACTGGCTGAATCCCACATCTCGATCCACACCTGGCCGGAATCCGGTTATGCCGCCGTGGATGTGTTCACCTGTGGGGATCACACCATGCCCGAGCGCGCCTGCCAGGTGTTGCTGACGGAGCTCGAAGCCGCCGACCACAAGCTCACCAGCTTCCGTCGGGAAACCCCACTGGGCGTGGGGCAGGGCGATCGGGATCCCAGCCTGGCGCCGGCCTGAGGGTTCAGCGTTCCGACGCAACCGCGATCCGGGGCTCTCCTGGATCTTCCAGATCGCGGTTGAGTTTTCCGCTGATGAGCCCCTCCAGATCCAGCGCCACGGCGTGAAAGCCCAGGCCGCGGAAAACCTGCACCATCTCCTCCCGCAGGGTGCCTGAAGCCAGGCTCTCGCACACAGCGGCGAGCGTGTGGGCGGGCAGTTCGATGCGGGCAGCCTCCCCCTGGCTGCGCACCCGCACCTCCGCAAACCCCTGGTTCCGCAACCAGGCTTCCGCGGCCCCCACCCGCTGCAGCCGACTGGCGGAGATCGCCTCTCCATAGGGGAAGCGGGAGGCCAGACAGGGCTGGGCTGGTTTGTCCCACCAGGGCAGCCCTAGGGCCCGGGAGAGCTGGCGAACGCCGGCCTTGTCCACGCCGGCCTCCGCCAGGGGCGACCGCACGTTCCATTCGCGGGCGGCCCGCAGCCCGGGCCGATGGTCCTGCAGGTCGTCGAGATTCACCCCATCCAGCACCTGGCTGGCGCCCGCATCGCTGCGGATCCGGGCCAGAAGGCCGTGGAGCTCCCGCTTGCAGGCGTAGCAACGGTCTGGTGGGTTGCTGGTGTAGCGAGGATCGGCCAGCTCGGCCGTTGGGATTTCCCGATGGCGCATCCCGAGCCAGCTGGCCTGGCAGCGGGCTTCCTCCAGCAGATGGGGGGCCAGGGCGGGAGACACGCCCGTGATCGCAAGGGCCCCCTCCCCCAGGCGCTCGGCGGCGATGGCCGCCACCAGCGCCGAATCCACCCCGCCGGAATAGGCCACCACCACCGTGCCCAGGCCATCCATGGCCTCCCGCATGCGGTCGAGGGCCTGGTGCAGGGCGGGGGGGAGGGGTTCAAGCAGGGTGAGAGGACGGGCGGAGGCCATCCAGCACTCCAGGGTTGTCGGGTCATCCTGGCAAGTCGCCCAGGGAGCCGGGGGGCCGGGGTGGGCCCCATTAGCATCCGGGGCCCCACACCAGGCCCGATGACCCCGCCCACCGGATCCCAAACCAGCAAACGGGGGACGGGCAGTGGCATCGGCATCCGCACGGCCGCGGGCAGCGATGAGCGCTCGCGGGGCCAGTTGCATGTGTACGACGGCGAGGGGAAGGGCAAGAGCCAGGCGGCCCTGGGGGTGGTGTTGCGCACCATCGGGCTGGGGATCTGCGAACAGAAACGCACCCGGGTGCTGCTCCTGCGCTTCCTCAAGGGGCCCGGCCGCTCCTACGACGAGGATGGGGCGATCGAGGCGCTCCAGCAGGGCTTCCCCCACCTCATCGATCAGGTGCGCACGGGGCGGGGTGAGTATTTCAACGCCAGTGAGGTCACCCCCTTCGATCGCCAGGAGGCCCAGCGGGGCTGGGATATCGCCAAGGGCGCCCTGGCCAGCAACCTCTATTCCGTGGTGGTGCTCGATGAACTCAACCCCGTGCTGGATCTGGGGCTCCTGGATGGGGAGGATGTGGTGCGCACCCTGGCCACCAAGCCTCCCGGGATGGAGGTGATCTGCACCGGCCGGGGGGCGCCCACGGCCCTGGTGCAGTTGGCGGATCTCCACTCAGAGATGCGGGCCCACAGCAGCGAAACCCCAGGTCTGCAGGGCATCGAGATCTACACCGGGGAGGGCAAGGGCAAGAGCACCAGCGCCCTGGGCAAGGCGTTGCAGGCGATCGGCAGGGGGATCAGCCAGGACAAGAGCCACAGGGTGTTGATCCTGCAGTGGCTGAAGGGGGGGAATGGCTATACGGAGGATGCGGCCATCGCGGCCCTGCGCGAGAGCTACCCCCACCTGGTCGACCACCTGCGCAGTGGGCGGGATGCCATCGTCTGGCGGGGCCAACAGCAGCCGATCGATTATGTGGAGGCGGAGCGGGCCTGGGAGATCGCCCGGGCGGCCATCGCCAGCGGCCTCTACAAAACCGTGATCCTCGATGAGCTCAATCCCACCGTGGATCTGGAGCTCCTGCCCGTGGAGCCGATCGTGCAGACCCTGCTGCGCAAGCCCGCGGAAACGGAGGTGATCATCACCGGCCGTTGCAAGGGCCGACCCGCCTATTTCGATCTGGCGAGCGTGCATTCGGAAATGGTGTGCCACAAGCACTACGCCGAGCGGGGGGTCGACCTCAAGCGGGGGGTTGACTACTGAGCGCCCTCAGTAGAGCGCCACACTGGGGTCCACCTCCTGGCTCCAGGCATTGATGCCCCCCGTCACGTTGACGCCCTCGATGCCATGGCGCTGCAGGGCGATCAGGGCCTTGGCGGAACGGCCCCCCATCTTGCAGTGGACGTAGAGGGTTTTCCCCTCCGCCAGCTGGCGCACCTCCTCCACCGCCTCCCCGCTCTCGATGCGATCGAGGGGGATCAGGATCGCCCCTGGAATCACGGCGATCTCCGCCTCAGGCGGATTGCGCACATCGATCAGCACCAGGTTGGTTCCCCCCTGATCCAGCAGGGATTTGAGCTCTTGCACAGTGATGGCTTCCACGGCACCGGCCTCCTCCTGGCCAGGGGCGGCTCCGGCCACCCCGCAAAACTCCTGATAGTCAATCAGCCGATCGATCACCGGCCGCTCCGGGCTGGGGCGCAACTTGAGCTCCCGGAACGTCATCCGCAGGGCATCGAAGAGCAGCAGGCGGCCACTGAGGGTGGTGCCGATGCCCGTGAGGATCTTCACGGTTTCGGTGGCCTGGATCACGCCGATGATGCCCGGGAGCACGCCCACCACACCCCCTTCGGCGCAGGAGGGCACCATGCCCGGGGGGGGAGGCTCGGGGAACAGATCGCGGTAGTTCGGCCCGCCTTCGTAGTTGAACACCGTGGCCTGCCCCTCAAAGCGGAAGATGGAGCCGTAGACATTGGGCTTGTCCAGCAGCACACAGGCATCGTTCACCAGGTAGCGGGTGGGGAAGTTGTCGGTGCCGTCGCAGACCACGTCGTAGGAGGCCAGGATCTCCAGGGCGTTGTCGCTGGTGAGCGCCGTGTTGTAGAGCTCCACCTGGCAATGGGGATTGATCTCCAGGATGCGGTTCCTTGCGGATTCAATCTTGGGTTTGCCCACCCAGCTGGTGCCATGGATCACCTGGCGCTGCAGGTTGCTGGAATCCACCACGTCGAAGTCGACGATGCCCAGCCGCCCCACCCCCGCCGCTGCCAGGTAGAGCAGCAGGGGGG
>JAYKJF010000072.1:0-7264 GCA_035285785.1 Cyanobacteriota bacterium | reverse complement strand
ATGCGGTTGCCCTCCCCCAGGATGTCGAGGATGTTGGCGCTGTCGCACTTGGAGCCATCCGACACGAAGATTTCCTCCGCGCTCACCTGGCAGCCGCGGGCTTGGAAATCGTGGCTGGCGATGGCTTCCCGCAGCCAGGCGTAGCCCTGCTCAGGGCCATAGCCATGGAAGCCCTCCCTGGTTCCCATCTCATCCACAGCGGCCTTCATGGCGGCGCGGCAGGCCTCCGGCAACGGTTCCGTCACATCACCAATGCCCAGGCGGATGATGGCCGCCTCCGGATGGGCTTCGCTGAAGGCCTTCACGCGCCGAGCGATCTCGGGAAACAGGTAGCCGGCCTTGAGTTTGAGGTAATTGCCGTTGACCTGAACCATCGCGGAAGGGTGTCACTAGGGGCGATTGTCCTATGCGGGTGGTGAACCACGCCGTTGCCCGATCCAGGGCCTTGGAGGGTTTTGCCTACGATTCAAACCAGTCGTTGCCGGCATCAGGCCCCTGACGCTTGTGACCGTTGCCCCAACCCAGTTGGCCCCATCCCAGGCTCCGATCAACGTCGACGCCCTGATCGATCTGGCAATCAGCAAGCCAGCCCGCTACCTGGGCAACGAACGGGGCGTTGAACCGCGCGAATGGGAAGCGGCCTGGCCCAGTGCCGGCGTGCGCTGGGCGCTCACCTATCCCGAGGTCTACGAGGTGGGCGCCAGCAACAGCGGCCACATCATTCTCTATTCGATCCTCAACAGCAGTCCTGGCCAGCTCTGCGATCGGGCCTACCTGCCGGCGGCTGATCTTGCTTCCCGGCTACGGGAGCGGGGCGTCCCCCTCTTCGCCGTGGAAAGCCGCCGCCCCCTGAGGGCTTTTGACATCCTGGGGTTCTCGCTCAGCTATGAGCTTGGCGGCACGAACATCCTCGAGATGCTGGATCTGGCAGGGATTCCCCTGCGCGCCTCCGAGCGGGGCGATCTGCCCCTCAACCATCCGGAGGCGCCACCCTTGATCTTCGCCGGTGGCCCCACGGCCACCAGCAACCCCGAGCCCTTTGCCGCGTTTTTCGACTTCATCGCCCTCGGCGATGGGGAGGAGCTGCTTCCCGAAATTGGCCTGGTGGTGGCCGAAGGCCGGGTGGTTGGCCTCAGCCGCCGCGAGCTGTTGCGGGATCTGGCCCAGGTGCCTGGGGTCTACGTGCCGGCCCTCTACGGCCCGGGGGCTGATGGCGTCACGATTGTTCCCCTCGAGGCCGAGCTGCCCCAGCGGATCCGGCGCCGCACGGCGACGCCCATGCCCCACTACGCCATGGGCCTGGTGCCCCACATCGAAACGGTGCACGACCGCCTCACGGTGGAGATTCGGCGGGGCTGCACCCGGGGTTGTCGCTTCTGCCAGCCCGGCATGCTCACCCGCCCGGCCAGGGATGTGGAACCAGCGGAGGTGATCGAGGCGGTGGAGGAGGGCATGGGGCGAACGGGCTATGCGGATTTCTCCTTGCTGTCCCTGAGCTGCAGCGACTACCTCGCCCTTCCGGCGGTGGGGGTGGAGCTGCGCAATCGGCTGGCGGAACACAACATCAGCCTCACCCTGCCCAGCCAGCGGGTGGACCGCTTCGATGGCCACATCGCCCATATCCTCGGCGGCACCCGACAGGCTGGCCTCACCTTCGCCCCCGAAGCCGGCAGCCAACGGCTGCGGGATGTGATCAACAAGGGGCTGAGTGATGCCGACCTGCTGCGGGGCATCCGCACCGCCATGGACAACGGTTACCGCAAGGTGAAGCTCTATTTCATGGTGGGGCTCCCCGGGGAAACCGATGGGGATGTGCTGGGCATCGCCGACACCTGCCGGCGTCTGCAGCAGGACTGTGCCGATCTGGGCAGGCTGCAACTCAACCTCACCATCAGCACCTTCACCCCCAAGCCCCACACCCCTTTCCAGTGGCACAGCGTGAGCCATGGGGAAATCCGGCGGCGGCAGGAGCTGCTGCGGCAGGCCCTGCGGGGCCTGCGGGGGGTGAAGAGCAATTTCACCGACACCCGGCTGGCGGCCATCGAGGATTTCATCGGCCGGGGCGACCGGCGTCTGGCCCCGGTGATCGAGGCGGCCTGGAGGGCGGGCGCCGGCCTGGACGCCTGGTTTGAGTCTGCCGAACGGAGCCATGCCGCCTGGACGGGGGCCATCGAAGGGGCGGGGTTGGGGGGCCGCTACCGGGCCCTGGAACTGGGGGACTGGGCCGCCGTGGAAGCCCTGGACCCCACCGACCTGGACACCTTCTGTCGCCAACCCCTGCCCTGGGACCATCTCGACACAGGGATCGAGAAAGGCTGGCTGGCGGAGGATCTTCAGCGGGCCCTGGCCGCCGCTGAGGTGCCCGATTGTTCCTTCGCCGCCTGCAGCCATTGCGGGGTTTGCGGGCCAGACCTCGGTCATAACGTGGTGATCCCCCCGCCACCGGTTCCCCCGGCCCTGCCAAGCCGCAAACCCCCCAGTGAGCGGATCTGTCGGCTGAGAGTTGGCTTCAGCAAACGGGGTGCCATGGCCTGGATCAGCCACCTTGACACCCTGCGGCTGTTGCATCGGGCCCTGCGCCGGAGCGGCCTGCCCGTGAGTTTCACCGGGGGCTTTCACCCCCTCCCCCGCCTGCAGATCGCCCTCCCCCTGCCCCTTGGGGTGGAGGGGCTGGAGGAATGGTTTGACCTGGAGCTGGTGGAGCCGCTGGAGGCCCCCCAGGTGTTCCAACGCCTGCAAGAAGAACTGCCCGATGGCTTACGGCTGCACTCCTGCCGGGTGGTTCCCATGCATGGGCCGAGCCTCTCCCAGGAGTTGGCCGGGGCGCTCTGGCGGTTTTCCCTCCAGCCGGAGGACTCCCCGATTCGGCCCATGGATCAGGAGTGGCCGGAGGCCCATCACTGGGAACGGGCGCTGCAGGCCCTGATGGGAAGCGACACATGGATCTGGAGCGACCACGACAAGAAGGGACGCCCCCGCCAGAGGGATTGCCGCCCTGCCCTGCGCCGGATCGAACTGACCAGGCACGATGCGGCAAACCAGCAGGTGGACCTGCTGCTCGACACCCGGATTGATGTCCAGGGGTTTGGGGTGCGGCCCGAGCACGTGCGGGGGTGGCTCAGTGGGCACCTCCAGCTGCCCCTGCGCCTGGGCCAGCAGCAAAGGCAGGCCCTGCTTCTCTCCCCCGAAGCCCCGTGCTAATGTGCAGGAGCTTGGTGAGAGGGCGGCGCGCCTTCTCCTCACCAGCCCAAAAGCTTCCAAATCCTGGCCCTTCCGTCAGGTAAGCCTTTCAGGAAGCAACGCCGAACCATCAGGTTTTTTGCCCCTCGTCGGGAGACCTTTCCCTCGAGCCTTCGCTGAGGGCCCCTCGGCCCCCGTTCAGCTGGCGCTTGCCTGTTCCGGTTTGGCAGCCCCACCTCCGCCATGTCCTGTCACGGAGGGGTTTTCAACCCTCCGGCCCAGTCCGCAAGTTCAACAGTTCGTTCCACGCTCGCCCTGATCGGTGGGCCTGGACTCCATCAGAGACATCTTCTCTCCTTCTATGCCCCAGCAAATCGTGATCGCTGAGCAGCTGCGGATTGCCGCAGTGCTCACTGACGACCGCGTCGAGGAGCTGGTGGTGGCCCAGGGCCGCTACCAGATCGGCGACGTTTACCTCGGCACCGTGGAAAACGTGCTGCCAGGCATTGATGCGGCCTTCGTCAACATCGGCGAAAGCGAAAAAAATGGGTTCATTCATATTTCCGACCTCGGACCCCTGCGCCTGCGCAAGGGAGGTGCGGGCATCACCGAACTGCTGGAACCCCGGCAGAAGGTGCTGGTGCAGGTGATGAAGGAGCCCACCGGCAGCAAAGGGCCACGGCTCACGGGAAACCTCAGCCTGCCGGGGCGCTTCCTGGTGCTCCAGCCCCACGGCCAGGGGGTGAACATTTCCAGGCGCATCAACAGCGAAGCCGAACGCAACCGGCTGCGGGCCCTGGGGGTCCTCATCAAACCCCCGGGCTCCGGCCTGTTGATCCGCACGGAGGCGGAAGGGGTGAGTGAGGAGCTTCTGATCGACGATCTAGAGGCCCTGCTGCGCCAATGGGAAGCAATTCAACAGGCGGCGGAAACCGCCTCCCCCCCCGTGCTGCTGAATCGGGATGAGGATTTCATCCACAGGGTGCTGCGCGACTTCTATGGCCCCGAGGTGGTGCGGGTGGTGGTCGACGCCCCCGATGCCGTGGCCCGGGTCCATGGGTTCCTAGGGGAGGACCAGGCCCAGCTGACGGTGGAGTTCCACGAGGAATCCACCGAGCTCCTGGAGCACTTCCGCATCAATGCCGCCATTCGCGACGCCCTCAGGCCGCGGGTGGATCTCCCCTCCGGGGGCTACGTGATCATCCAGCCCACGGAAGCGCTCACGGTGATCGACGTGAACTCCGGGTCGTTCACCCGTTCGGCCAATGCCCGGGAAACGGTGCTCTGGACCAACTGTGAGGCGGCCACGGAGATCGCCCGCCAGCTCAAGCTGCGCAACATCGGCGGCGTGGTGATCATCGACTTCATCGACATGGAGTCGCGACGCGACCAGCTGCAGTTGCTGGAGCACTTCACCCAGGCCGTGCGGAACGATTCCGCCCGTCCCCAGATCGCCCAACTCACGGAACTGGGACTCGTGGAGCTCACCCGAAAGCGGCAGGGGCAAAACATCTACGAATTGTTCGGTCGCACCTGCCCCAGCTGCGGTGGACTGGGCCATGTTGCGGTGTTGCCGGGCAAGGACACGCTCCAACCCCTGGCCAGCCTCCCCGGTGTGGTGCGCACCGTCCCCAGCTCCAGGCCTGAGGCCGCCACCCCCGTGCCATCGGAAGCAGCGGCCAGCCGCGGCAGACGTCGGGGCGGCCGGGGAGGGCGCGGTGGGGAGAGCGGCGAAGGGCCCCTGGTGGGTTCGGAGAATGGCCTCAGCGGCAATGGGGATGGGCCTGACACCTCCAGGTCTGAGCAGGAATCCGGAAGCCGCCGACCGGAGCTTGATTTCGTGGCGGTCCCCATGGACGAAATCCAGGAAGAGGTCTACGGGTGGATGGGCCTCAATCCAGCTCTGCTGCTGGATCCTGTGCCCACGGGAGACAATTTGGTGATGCGGGTGGTGCGACCGGGCTGTGATCCGGAAGCCGTGCTGGAGGAAGCGCGCCAACAATCCAGCAGCTTTGGATCCAGGCGGCGGCGGCGAGGGCGCGGTGGTAGCGACAGCCGCAATACGGCCTCTGATCACTCCGTGTCCTCCACCGATCTGGAAACGGAGGAAGGAAGCTCCCCTGCGCTGGCCCCTCCGGCCGAGGTGGTGACCGTGGAGGTGCCCACCCACCGCAGAACAAAGGCCACGGCGGAGAGTGCCCCTGGGGCACCTCCCGCGGGAGATGAAGAGGAGGATGCAGGCGAGCCACGCCGCCGCCGGCGCCGCTCCTCTGCCACGGTGTGAGTTCGGATCGGCCCAGCGATGCCACCGCCGGTGTGGATGAGGTGGGCAGAGGCAGCCTGTTCGGGCCCGTCTTTGCTGGGGCCGTGATTCTCCCCAAACGGGCAGAGTCCATCCTCCATGGGGCCGGCCTCACGGACAGCAAGCTCCTCACCCCACGCCAGCGCTCCCAGCTCGTCCCCCTGATCCGTCAACTGGCTGGGGCCTGGGCCATCGGGCAGGCCAGCGCGGCGGAAATCGACCGACTAGGCATCCGCAGCGCCACGGAACTGGCCATGCACCGGGCCCTCCAGCGGCTCAACCATCCGATCCACCTCCTGGTGGTGGACGGTGTCCTTCCCCTCCGCACCTGGCCGGGCCCCCAACACACCCTCGTGGGGGGGGATCGGTTAAACGCCGCCATCGCTGCCGCCAGCGTGCTCGCCAAGGAGGAAAGGGATGCCCTGATCCGCCGGCTGGCTGCCCGATTTCCTGGCTACGGGCTGGAGCGCCACGCGGGCTACGGCACAGCGCACCACCGGGCGGCCCTGCTGGAGCAGGGCCCCACAGCCCTGCATCGCCGGTCTTTTTTGAGAAACACCTTTGCTGCGCACGAGGTGTGGCAAGCCACCCTCTTCCCCCCCTCCGCCGCTGACCAGGAGAATCCGAACTAAGACCTGGCGTCGCACCCAACGCCCTGACTGGCGCACCACTGTTGGAAGTCCTTCAGCAGTTGGAGGCGAACCCTGTTGCGCATCCCCAGCAGGATGCCGCTCAGAACAGACCGTCCAGTGGCCTCCAACACCCGCGGGGGCACCAGTTTGAGCAGGGGAGGCTGGCTCACGGTCACCCCAAGGGTGGCTTCTCCTTCCAGCCCCTTGTCGCAAGGCTGCAGCCAAGAGTTCAGGCCGAGCTGAAAGTCATCCACCAACCCCAGTCCCTCCAGCTGGCAGTCCACGGCTTCCAGTTCCAGCCGATCGCCGCGATGGTGGGTCTGCAATTCCACGATGGGTTGGATCTGGAGCTGAAACACCTGCACCTTGGTCACCCTGTAGCGGTAATGGCCAGGGCCAAGGGGCATCAGATGGTTGGGATCCAGCAGGGAGGCCACCACCCGTTGTTCCTCCTTGAGATAGGCCGGCAAAAGCTGGCTGCCCTCCTTGACGGGCAGAACCAGCTGCTGGCTGGAGCTAAAGGCCAAGGGCATGGCCAGGGGAAGCCGGCAGGCCATGATCCTACGGAATCCCCATGCCCTCACCATGCGCCTTGCCTACCTGGGTCCAGTTGGCACCTATGGGGAGCAGGCCGCGAGGCAGCTGGCCACTTTGGAGGGCATCCAGGCGGAGCTGGTTCCTCAACAGGGGATTCGGGCCGTGATCCAGGCCCTCGCCGCGGGCACCTGCGACTCCGCCGTGGTGCCGGTGGAAAATTCCGTGGAGGGAGGTGTCAGCACCTGCATGGATGCGCTCTGGGAGCATCCGGAGCTGGCCGTAAGACGGGCCCTGGTGTTGCCGATTCGCCACGCCCTCCTGGGAAGCGGGCCCCTGGAGGGGATCAGTGAAGTGCTCTCCCACCCCCAGGCCCTCGCGCAGTGCAGCGTGTGGCTTGGTGAACATCTCCCCAGCGCCCTACAGCTGCCCACGAGCTCCACAGCGGAAGCCGCTCGCCTCGTGAAAGGGAGTCGGTTCCGGGCGGCCATCGCCTCCAGGGAGGCCGCCCACGACCATGGGCTGGAGGTGCTGGCCTACCCCATCAATGATGTTCCTGGCAACTGCACCCGTTTCCTTCTTCTGCAGCGCAGCCAGCGGGAAGATACCGGCCCCC
>JAYKJF010000071.1:0-6928 GCA_035285785.1 Cyanobacteriota bacterium | reverse complement strand
TGAGGAATTCGCCGCGGGCATCTGCCTGGGCTACAACCTTGGTGAAGGCGTCGAACATGTGTAAGGCTCCTGGTCTCGACGTTCTCCGTCGGGAGTGGGGTGGGTAAGGGAGTGGGAACGGGCTGGCCGGTGCCGTTTGAGCAAGAGGGCAGCGGGTTCCCTGATGCCGCCGTCAGCGCTGGAAACCAGTGCTCAAAAGCGACCTGACTATTGTTGTCCAGGCAGCGATCCAGCCGCGAGCCCCGTAACAAACGGTCACCGCACCCCAGGACCGGCCCCCCGGATCCATCAGCGATCACAAGACAAACCCCGGGCATCCGTTGGATGCCCGGGGTTTGCAGGAGCGGAGCTGGCCCCGGGGCCGTTGGCCCCCCTCGCTGCCTACTTCTTCGACTTGCCCTTGCGGGCCGGAGCGGCGGCCACCTCACCGGACGCTGACACCCCGGTAACGCTCACGTTGGTGACCTTGCCACCCATGCGATGCACAAGGCGGAGGGTTTCGTTCATGCGGGTGTAGGGAACCTGCATGACGCAGTCGGCACTGCGGACAAAGTCGTTGCGGGCGAGGCCGGTCACCTGGATGGTCACCTGCCTGTCATTGCTGGCGCTGGTGTTGCGGGTTCCTGCAGAAACCTTCATGGCTGGAGAAAAGCAAAGAACAAGGGGCGATCGGGGTGGAGGTCAGTTCACCGGAGTGATGCTGGCGATCCGTCCACCTTCGCGGTGAATCTGCTGCTGGTACTCAAGAAGCTTGTTGAAGGGAATGAAGCGCACCCGGTTGCTGCGCTTGTGGCGCTGATAGTTGTTGAAGCCGCTGATTTCCACCCGGAAGGTGCGACCCTCCTCCCCAGCGCCCACACCCTGACGGGTCACGCCATCCGTTGTCACCTTGCGGAAGGTGCTGCCCTTGGCATTCGGGCTCACCACAGGCAGAGGCATCTCGGCATGCACGGCCGGGTTGAGACGCGACTGGTTCTTGGAGAGATCGCCCTTGATGGAGGCCGCCGCACCCCGGGTGAGCTGCAGCATGTAGGAGAACTGGAGGCCTTGCTGACCGGCTGAATAATCCCATCCGTGCAGATAGGGCACGGTTTCTTCGCCAAAGCGGGATTGGTATTCGGCGCTATCGATATAGGAATCGATTTCAGCGTCGTAGCCCTGCTCCTGGAGGATGGTGAAGTGGTGGAGCATCTCCGCCTTGTTCTGGGGAGCGCGACCCAGAAGGTGCTTGAAGTTGAGCTCGATGAAGCAGTAGGGATTGGTGCTGCTGAAGAAACGGTCTTTGTAGAGGCTGCTCTTGGCCACCTGGCGCACAAACTCCCTCACGCTCAGGTAGCCACGGCGGAAGAGGGATTCCGGCCCATCCAGCCGCTCGCTGGTCATCACATACTGGCGACCCAGCACCTGCTGGTAGACGGCCCTGATCAGATTGGCCTTGTCAACATCGGAACCGGTTGCCCAGTTTTCTTTGTTGCGATCATTGGCAAATCGTGTGATGCCCAGATAGGCAGCGTTGGCAAGGGTCATGGGAAGCGTGCGTGGAGGGCCGAGAGGAGAGGGAACTTGCAGCGAATCCAGCAGGATTGCTCCAGGGAAAGCTGGGACGTCGCCAGGGATCTGGAGGCTGGGCCTGAAGCCGCAGGCTGCACGCGGATCCTATGGTTGACGCCGCACGTCTCAACACAGCGTTCAGAAACGTTACAAATTCACCGATCCACTGGCCCTCCAGGACCATCTGAAGCACCACGAAGCGGTAGCACCGATGGCACCCCCTGGCAACAATGTTTCCTCCCGTTACCATCCGGCCAACGTTTTCAGGGTGTATGGCTTCCGTTGGTCCTGAATTGGAATGGGCATCCCGCTTGAGCGTCCAGCTCCAAACCCTCTCTGAACTGGCCGAAAGCCTCACCTTCAAAGTGCTGGAACTGGAGGAGCGCCTGAGCGCGCAGGATCACCAGCTCTCCTCGCTCCAGATGGCGTCCGAGGAGCGCAACGATGGCGTCACACGCGCCATGGAAGAGCGCATGCTGGAAACGGAGGATCGGTTGGTGCGGATCGAGGAGCTGCTCCAGGGAGGAGGCCATCGGAGTTCCCCCTCCCGATCGCTGCGGGCCCTGCCCAAGCCGGCTTCAATCGATCCCGACGACGCTTACGCGATCGCGGACGATTCCGAATTTCTGGAGGAAAGCCACGGCGACCCAGCAGAGATCACGGGCCAGGACGACGATGCATTCATGGAGGATCCCCCGTTTCTGGAGGATCTCCACGATGAATCGCTGGCCAGCTGAGGCCGGCTCCCGCCTCAGCCCGCCCGGCCGGTGCTGAGCATCACGGCAGCCACATAGAGCACGAAGGCCGTCAGCCCGAATCCCCCTGCCGTGACCAAGCTTTGCCAGATCCGCCTGGCGAGCGGCGAGGGGGCACCGGCCAACCAGGCAGGGGGGGCCATGGTGGGGAACCCAGCCCCGGAAGGCGTCCAGCCCGTGCCGCGGCCAGCGGGGGCCCGGCGGGCGGTGGTATCGCGCCAGTAGGCGCTATAGCGCGGGGCCTGCTGGTTGAAGGGAATCACACCCTGGGCCTGGCCCGCCAGAACGCGGGAGCGCTGATGGGGCACCTGGTCGGTGCCGAAGGCGTCGCGGTATTCGGCCGAATCCAGCAGATGATCCACGAGGCCGGGCAAGCCCTTCTGGGCAATCAGAATCGAGAGGGCAATCCGTTCCTGATCGCCATGAACAGGCCGGCCAAGAACACGACCAACGATCTGATCGACCATGCGGTAATTACTGTTGCAGCGATAGAAATCATTGCGGAATTTCTCAGAGAGCAGCAACCCGCGCACGAAGTCTTTCACCGTGATCTGACCACTCCTCAACTGGGATTCGAGGACGGGATCGCGATCCACCTTGAAGGCATGAAAGAAGATCTGGCGATAGGCCTGGGCGATGGTGGCGTCGGTAGCGGCCTTGTTGCGAACCAGATCAAATGGGGAATGGCGGGGGCTTTCATCTCCTCCCACGGGGAAAGACTTAACCCGCGCGTTTTGCGTGACCGGTGCAATCTTGAGGAGGGGAAGAGCCATGGAAGGGCAAAAGGGCCCCGCACACTAGGGGTGGTTCACCCCTGGGATCCGGAATTGGTAGAAATGCTTAGGTTCCTTCACAAACACAGCGGAGCCCGCCCTCACTCCTGAAGCCACGCCTCAGGAATCTCCCCACTGTGGTCCTGAAGGCGGTCGAATTCAAAGGCGCCGGCCAGGGCTCCCCAGAGCTGTTCATGGGTGTCGGGATGGTGTCCCCGATCAATCGTGCACATCCGACCGGCGGACAGCTGCAACTGGCTCACCAGGTAGGCGGGCTGTCCTTTCCGCTCCACACGACAGCGACAGCCCGGTTCCACCTCCCCCACAAACCCGTCGCCCTGTTCCCGCACCCAGTAGTCGCATCCCGGCAGAGGCTGGAGATCCTCCTCCTGGAGGGTGGCCCGCAGAGCCCCGTCCGCCGTGGCCCCCCAGAAGCGCTTTTCGTCCTGGAGCGCCAGGTTGTGGATGATCAGCTGGCCGTCCACCTCCTGCGGACGCAACACCCGGATGCGGTAGGGCGTGGAGGGGGTGATGGCATAGGCCTGCTCCAGCAGCAGGGATCCCCGGGAGAGGTGGGGGATGGGGCGCGTGGTGACCAGGATGTGGGCAAAGAGGGGCGGATTCTCAAAGGCCTGGTTCTGGTTGCTGAAGCTGCCGCAGAGCTGGCGCAGCAGGCGGGCATAGGCGGAAGCGGCCATGGGGAGCTACACACCGTGGAGGCGAAGACGGAACTCTCCCACCTCACGGGCCGTGGCCGCATCCTTCTGGGCGAAGGGGTGGTCTGCCAGCTGGGCGAGGATGCGCTCCAGGCGTTCCGTACGGTCGAGGGCCTGGGCTTCCGGTTGGCTGGCTTGGAGGCGCCAGGCCGTATCGAACGCCATCGCAAAGCTGTCGGCGTTGCCGAATTGCCGGTCGGAATCGGAAGCGATGGCTGGGGATCTCGACATGACGGCCCGCATCGTTGTTTTGATCATGCCAGGACCCAGATTTGAACTGGGGACACGGCGATTTTCAGTCGCCTGCTCTACCAACTGAGCTATCCCGGCTTGTCGCTCTCGCGACATGGGGATCTTAGATCACCGTTGCGTGCCCGACGGTCTGCCGGGGTGCGGGCCAGACAGATCACCCCCTGCACACGCCAACCGGCCCCTTGCAACGCCATGGAGGCATTCAGGGCGGTGGCCCCGGTGGTGAGGATGTCGTCCACCAGAAACACAGGCTGCTGTCTGGCTTCCTGGGGATGGGGTCTGCGGACACAGGTGAACGCCCCCCGTTGATTCTCCTGGCGCATGGCCCGCTGGAGGTGATGTTGGCCGAGCACGGGTCGCGACCGTTCCAGAAGCGGGGCGCTCCCAAACCCCCATTCCCGTCTCCCCAGGCGGCAGATCAGGGCTGGCAGGGGGTTGGCCTGCCGTTTCCAGCTGGGCACCGGCACCATCAGGGGGGAGAGATGGGGCGGCAAGGCCGGCAGCGCCATGGCCTGGAGCAGGGCGGCCAGGCTGTCGGGATGGGGGCGCTGACGCAGGCCCAACAGCAGGCGGCGATAGGCCCCGCTGTAAGGGCCGGCGGCCCACCAGGGCAGGGGACGGGTGCCCGCCACCCCTCCCTGGGGCAACGCCAGGGTTTCAGCGCAGGCGGGACAGAACCTGGCCTCCAGACCCGGGGCAGGCAACGGCTCGCGGCAGAGGGGACAAGGCTTGCTGACAAACCAGGCCAAAAGCGAGGGCCAGGGGCCCAACCGAAGGGGGAGCGGGGGCATGGAGGGCCCGACAACCAGGGGACGGATTAAGCCTTCCCAGGGATGGACCGCAACATGGCCACAAGGGTGCGGTGGGCATCCTCGCTGTCGGTCAGGGGATGGTCGAAGGGCACCTCCACGGAGGCACCATCCACCTCCAGGGTCATGGCCTGGGGGGCCACAGCCACCATCCGGGCCGATGCGGCGCTCGCCAGACCGGCGAAATGGTGGGCAAAGGCGAGCACGGCGGAAGCGTGGTCGTCGTTCATGTGACGACAGATCCGATCACTCACGGCGGGGGTCAAGGGATCGGCACTCATGGCATGGAAGGCAACACCCCCATTCTGGGTGGTCAGGCGGGAGCGAACCGCTGCCAAAGCAGCAGGGCCAGGCGCAGCCCGCTCCAACCCACATAGCCCGCCAGCACCACAAACAGGGCCATGGCCAAAAACGAGCGAATCCGGTCGGTCATGGAGCTGGCGTGGGGCTGATCGCCTCCATCTTGCCTTGGGCCAGGAGGGCCATCCCCCGGGCCGCCGAGAGGTGGGGCCGGTTGCGGATGGGACACCCCAACACCCGTTGCCGCAGCCGTCGCCACTGGGCGTTGGTGGCCCCTCCCCCCAGGGTGGTGATGCGGGCAACGGGGGGGGCGCCCAACTGCCGCAGGCGTTGCCAGCCCTGCTGCTCGATGGCGGTGATGCCCTCCAGCAGGGCCTGGAGAAACCGGGCATCGCTCACGGGGCGGGGCTCCAGGATGGGCGCGAGCTGGGGATCATCCACGGGGAAACGCTCCCCCCGGCCCAAGAGGGGCCGCAGCTGGAGGCCCGTGTCCACCTCCGGATCGATCTGGCGGCTGAGTTCCTCCAGCAGGGCGGAGCTGAAATACCGGCTCAGCAGGGCGGCCCCCGTGTTGGAGGCCCCGCCCACAAGCCAGCGGCCATTCACCCGATGGCAACTCACGCCAGCCCCTTCGATCGGCTCGGCCACAAACTGCTTCAGCACCAGGGTGGACCCCAGCACGGTGATGCCCTCCTCCGGGGACGGATCCGCAGCCAGAACGGCTGCGTTGGCATCGGTGGTGCCGGCCACCACCTGGCAGGCTGGCGACAACCCCAGGGTGGCGGCCAGCGCAGGAGCCACGGGCCCGAGCACGGCCCCACTGGGAACGATCTCCGGCAATGCCGCAGACCAGGGGGCCTGGGTCAGGGACCCCAACCAGCACTGGTGAAGCAGATCCCATCCCAGTCGGAGGTTGTTGCCTTCCTCCCCCCAGCGCCAGCACCCCAGAAGCCAGCCCATCAGCCAATCGGCCTGATGGCGGATCAGCACAGGGCCGGGGCTGGCCAGGGCATGGGCCCGGTGCAGCAGGGTGAGGGCGCGGGCCAGACTGCCGCTGGCCTGGCCTGCCGGGTGGGCGGAGGCTCCCCCCAGGAGACCGTGCACCTCGGGAAGCTGCTCCACACAGGCCTGGTGATACGGCAGAGCCTGATCCAGGCCATCCGGCAACAGGCTTCCGTCCGGCCGGCACAGGAGCAAAGTGCCCGAGGTGCCCGCCAGGGCAATGGCCCCAATCTCCAGCTTCAACGCCGAGGGCATCTGGTGCAGCAGCTGGAGAAAACCCTGCTTCCAGCCCTCCGGATGCTCAAACGGTGCGAGATAGGGGGTGGCCTGTTCGTGGAGGGTGTGCCCCGCCCGGTTCAGGAGGGCAAGGCGCACCCCACTGGTGCCGAAATCAACCCCGAGGGCCAGTGCGGGCAAGATCAGCCGTGGCTTGCTTGAGGGTTTGGGCAATGGCGCTCACCTCTTCCCAGGGAAGATTCAGATCACTGCGTCCGAAGTGGCCGTAGGCCGCCACATCCCGGTAGAACCGGCCGCCCCGCTGCTGGGGCAGGGTGCGCAGGCCGAAGGTTTCGATGATGGCGCCGGGGCGCAGATCGAAATGCTCCTGCACAAGAGCCGTGAGATCGCTGTTGCTGAGGCTGCTGGTGCCGAAGCTCTCCACCAGGATGCTCACGGGCTTGGCCACGCCGATGGCGTAACTGAGCTGCACTTCGGCCTTACGGGCCAGACCAGCCGCCACCAGAGCTTTAGCCACATAACGAGCGGCGTAG
>JAYKJF010000070.1:0-22840 GCA_035285785.1 Cyanobacteriota bacterium | reverse complement strand
GGATGCCATCGATGTCCACAGGGGGAGCAGCGATGAAGGCCACGATGAAGCAGATGGTGGCAGCCAGAAGGCAGGGGATCATCAGCACACCAAACCAGCCCACATAAATGCGGTTGTTGGTGGAGGTGACCCATTGGCAGAAGTTTTCCCAACTTCCAGCCTGGCCCCTGCTGCGAACGGCAGTGCTCATGGAATCAGTACGGGTGAAAGATGGAACCCCAACACGACGAAGAGGTTCGTAGGAATACCCAGTCCATGCAGACATGGGTGACGTTCAACCTAGGAAGGGACGCGGCGACCGCAAGTCCGGGCAATCAAACGTTGAGAGCCTTTGGAAAACTTCACCTCTCTCCGGTTCGCTCGTCTGGGTTCAGGCCCCTTCGTTTAACAGGGGTGGGGTCTGCACCTGTTGCTTCAGCCAGCCGCGGGCCTCTTGCAGAAAGCCTGCCCAGTCGAGTCGCTCAGCCTCCGCCGCCTTGGCCACCAGAAGGGGAGCTTCCGCTTTGATGGCCTCCAGATCTGGCTCACTCACGCCCACGCTGCGGGCCATGAGATCGGCCATGGCGTGCCCGACCACCCGTGTGAGATAGGCCGCGCTGAGGGCCTGGAGGGCACCCCCCACCAGCCAGGTGCCCCCATGCAGCTTGAACGCACCGGCCACCGCCTGGCTGCTCCACTCCACCACGCCCATGGCCAGTGCCGCCTTGCCCAGATGCAGGGCGGCCGTCTTCAGTTGCTCCAGGGTCCAGGGGCAGTTCCAGAGGCGGGCCATCTCCCGCAGCATGAGTCCATTGGCAGCGCTCAGCACCAGGAGATCGAGGCTCAGCGAAGGGGTGACCCACACACCGGCCGCCACCAGCCACTGGGTTCGCTGTTGCAGCTGCCGCCACTGCACCCGGCGCAGGCGTTCGAGATCGGCCTGCCATCGACCGTGCAGGTGCTCCAGGCAGCGGCAGAGCGTGGACGGGGGAAGCAGCTTGCCCTGCTTCGCCAGCCATTGGGCCAGCGGGGCCAGGCTCGTCGCCAACGCCCCGGAGTCTCCCGTCCAGGGAAGGATGCGCTCGGGTCGGGCCCCCGGCCACTGGCTGCAGAGATCCGCCAGCCAAGCCTCTGGCGACTCAGGGCCGTTCGCTTCCACCAGCACCCAGAGGGGCAGCTCCCCAGGGAGCGACTCCAGCCAGCGCAGGTCAGCCGCCATGAGTGGCGGTTGGAGGTGGAAGATCAGGGCGTCACTGGAAGCGAAGGCGTTGCTCCATTCCCATTGCGGACTCTGGGTTGGCAGCGGATCGCCCACCATCAGTTTCAGCGGCATGGGGCCCCGCAGGGCGTGACTGAGGCCCGCAAGGTGTTCGTCCTTGAGCCGGCTTGATCCCACCAGAGCCAGCCGAAGGTCCGTTCTCCCCTGCGCCGCGAGCAGGTCCTGGAGCGCAGTGCTCCGCATCTGGTGCGCTTCCGGGTTCGCCTCCAGCTCGGCAAACGATGGGAGCAGGCTGTGGCAGCGTTCGCTCCAGCTCTCCACCGTGCTGGGGTGCTGGGATCCGGACCGACCCATCTGCCCCCTGGCCAGCCAGAACCATCCCCCGGCCAGGGCCCCAAGCCCCAACCAGGATCCGCCGCCATGGAGCCCGTGGACGGCCACATCCGCCACCACACCGCCTGCAGACAGGAGGAGCACCTGGCGCATCCAGGGGGGAACGGTGGGAAGGGTAGAGGGGGGGGGATTCAGGCCGGCGGACACGGGTGTGGAAAGACATCTGTTGCCATCCCTGCAGTGTGGCGCACACTCCCTCCCCTTGCACCAGGGGTAAAGTGGCTTTGACAGGTGTCAGTTCCGCGCTCTGATGACCAGCGCAACCAGAGGCACCGACAACCCCATGGGAGCAGGGTCCGCCCAGCTCCCCACGCTGACGGCCGCTCAGAAACGGCAGATCGAGGCCTGCCTCAGCCAGTTGCAACAGGCGAACGACTGGCGAGGGGATCTGCCCGTGCTGGTGTTGAACCGGTGCTGGCTGCGTCTCACGGTGGTTCCAGTGGAGCGGCTGGCGTTCGAGCTCCCCCCCGATCCGAGCCGGTCGGCGCCGGAGCTGGCCCGCTATTCCGAATTGATCGAAGCGGGCTGCCCGGCCCATCAGGCCCAGCAGCAGTGCTGGGTGGAGTTTGGTCCAGAGGCCTTTCACCAGGCCCTTCAACGCTTTTGGTTGGTGCAGGAGCGCGGGGTCCATGTCTGGACCCTGGAGCGCTATCTGGATGTCCTGACCGACTACCGCCAGCGGTTTGCCACTCAGCGCCCCCGTCCCCTGCCCCTGCTCGTGCTGGCCAGGCCTTCGGGCCGGTCGATCTGCCCCCCTGCGGTGGAGGTGGATGGGCTGTTCTGGCTGCGTCCGGGTCTGGCCTTGGCCGAACCGTCGATGCGTCACACTTGCGCCTGAATCCCCATGGCGTCATGGCCGAAGGCACTTCCACTCCCATTCCCTCCGAACGCCAATCCGATCGTTATCGCGGCGATGAAGGGTCCCGTGGAGAGCGTTCCGCAGCCCCTCGCGAGGGTGGATTCCGCATCCGCCTGAGCGACAACGAAATGCGTTCTGCCCGCGCGCTCCAGGAGGCCTTTGGTCTGCGCTCCACCGTGGCCGTCCTGGGGTTTGCCCTGCGCACCCTCGGCCAACAGCTGGAGGAGGGAAAGCTGGAGGAATTGGCAGCTCAGCATCGGGCCCAGATGGGCTCCCGGCCTGGCGGTGGCTCAGGCTCAGGCCGGCCGGAGGGTCGGCGGGAGCGCCCCGAGGGGGGGCGTGGTGGTGGTGGTGCCCGTTGGCAGGAGGGACGGGGGCCAGGGGCGCGCGGCGCAAAGGTGGATCCCTTCGCCCGCCCCTCACGCCCTGCGGCGGCCCCCGAATCCGTCGAAGAGGCCTCTGCCGAGGAACCCGTGTTTGAATCGGTCTCCTCTGAAGCAGCCGAGCTTCCCACCACTTCCACCGACGCAGCTGATGCGGTGGTTGAACCCACCCCGTTGGAATCCACCGATCTCAACCCAGCCCCCGCCGCCAGCGAAGAGGGTTCCCCGTCGCCTGAGGCGTGAATCCTGTGGCCCTGTCCCCTTCCGCAAGGCCAAGGGTGCTCTCAGGTGTTCAACCCACCGGCGCTCTCCATCTGGGCAATTGGCTGGGGGCGATCCGGAATTGGGTGGATCTTCAGCAGGATCACGACACCTTTTTCTGTGTGGTGGATCTGCACGCCATCACCGTGCCCCACGATCCAACCCTCCTGGCTGAACAGACCCTCACCACGGCGGCGCTCTATCTGGCGTGTGGGATCGATCCCGCACGCTCCACGGTTTTTGTCCAGAGCCATGTCAGTTCCCACAGCGAATTGTGCTGGTTGCTGAATTGCGTCACCCCCCTTAACTGGCTGGAGCGGATGATCCAGTTCCGGGAGAAGGCCCTCAAGCAGGGCGACAACGTGTCGGCGGGATTGCTCGACTACCCCGTACTGATGGCGGCCGACATCCTTTTATATGACGCGGATCGGGTGCCCGTTGGAGAAGACCAGAAGCAGCATCTGGAACTGGCCCGCGACATCGCCCAGCAACGGATCAACGCCCGCTTCGCCCCCAGGGATGGCCAGGGGGAGCCGATCCCGATCCTGAAGGTGCCTGAGCCCCTCATCCTCAAGGAAGGGGCCCGGGTGATGAGCCTCACCGATGGCCGCAACAAGATGAGCAAGAGCGATCCCAACGAGGCGTCCCGGATCACCCTCCTGGATCCCCCGGAAAGCATCGCCAAGAAGATCAAACGCGCCAAGACCGATCCCGTGATGGGGCTGGAATTCGGCCATCCCGACCGTCCGGAGGCCGATAACCTGCTCAGCCTCTACGCACTCACCAGCGGACGCACCCGCGAGGCGGTGGCCCAGGAGTGCGCAGCGATGGGGTGGGGCGGCTTCAAGCCCTTGCTCACCGAGGCGGTGGTGGAGGCCCTCAGGCCGATCCAGGAGCGCTACAACGCCCTTCGGGAGGATCCCGCTCAGCTCACTGCCGTTCTCGAGGCTGGAGCCGATCGGGCTGGAGCTGTGGCCCAGGGCACGTTGGAGCGGGTTCGTAACGCTATGGGCTTCCTGCCCCCTCTGGTGCAAGGGCACTAAGCACAACTTAACAATCTCGAAAGGTCCCATCACCGCCCCTGATGGAGTGGCGTCCAGCGGGAGTCCCACCCCTGTCCAAGTGATACGACGGCTGCAGGTTGACCAGATCCCTTGCCAGGCCTGGATTCCAGCGTTGTTCCAATCGGTCGTCGGGCCCGTGAGTACATAGTTTCTTCCCCTTGTCCACCCCACCGGCTGGGGGGGTGGCCATCCCAGCACTGCTCCGACGAGGGTCTCCCGAGCGATTGCTGACGACTGCTTGTTGTTCCGTTCCTGCTCTGACCGTTCCGGTGGCCGCGCTGCCCTCATGGGCTCGGTGGTTCTCCTGAGCGCCCTGCCCATGGCCCCTGCCACCCGCCTGGCCTCCGCCGACGTTCCGGCCCCCCAGGTGCGCACCGTGGTGGCCCCTGCTGTGCAGAGAGCTGTCCCAAGGGCCCGGAATCTGGAGTCGGCCGCCGATCAGGCCTATGCGATCACACCCGAGCGGCGCGCCCTGCTCAACACCATCCGGTATGCCGAAGGCACCTGGGTGGGGGGCAGCGACGATGGCTATCGGGTGATCTATGGCGGAGGCCGGGTGGATCGCCTCGATCGCCACCCGGAGATCACCGTGCGTCGCACTTACGTCAGCGCTGCCGCAGGCGCCTACCAATTCCTTCCAGCCACCTGGTATGAGGCGTCCCGCCGGCTTCGCCTCCCCGACTTCGGCCCCCAGAGCCAGGATCAGGCCGCCCTTTATCTGATGGAGAAGCGGGGGGCCCTGGCCTCCTTCGATTCCCAGGGACTGACCCTGGAGGTGCTGGCTCGCCTCTCTCCGGAATGGGCTTCCCTGCCTGCCCACCATGGCGGCAGCTACTACGGACAGCCGGTGAAATCCGCGGCCGAGCTGCGGCGGTTCTACGCCGGTGAGCTGCAGCGCCTCCAGCAGGCCTAAGGCTCCCGGTACACCACCCGACCGCGCGCATCATTCCCCACATCGAGAAGGTGCACCTGGAGCAGCTTGTCGATTTCCTGCTGCAGATCCCGGCTGCTGAACGGCGTCGGAAGGTCCAGGTCGATCAGGGCGTCGTTCAGCGTGAATCCCTGGTCGCCACGGATGCGGGCCAACTTCAGCAGCTGCCGATCCACCGGTTGCTGCCCCGCCTCTGGGTTGGGAGGGCTCAGCTGACGGTTGACCCCCTCCACCATTCCCGGGATCAGAAGCACATCGACCAGCTGGCCGATGCCAAACAGCCCGAAGGTGAAGAGCCACAGAAAACCGGTGAGCGGCTTGCGGTTGTAGAGCCGGTGGATGCCGCAGACACCCACCAGGGAAAGACACCAGAGGCCGTAGGTGAGGGCCAGGCTTCGGGGTTCTCCCCGCAAACCGCTCAGGAGGGCTCCGGGGGCGTCAGGGGGGTGGGAGCGGCTCACGTCGGGCCGATGCGATGAGAACTGGTGCAATTTTCAGCCCTGTCCTGGTCCGGGAACAGAGACGGATTGCCGCGCCTGGGCCCCCCTTGCCGGCGCTGCCTAGGATTGCCGCTTGTGGCAATCATTGGTGGTTGGTTCTGTGAGCAGTTCTCCCGCGGCCCCTGCGGTCCCATCGCCCCAGCCGTCAGCGGCCCCGGGAGCGGAGATGCACCTGCCGAAAACCAGCGAGAGTCCCACCCTGTTGCGGATTCGCCATTCCATGAGCCATGTGATGGCCATGGCCGTGCAGAAGCTCTTTCCCGCAGCCAAGGTCACCATCGGTCCCTGGACCGAAAGCGGCTTCTACTACGACTTCGACCATCCCGAGCCCTTCACCGAGGCCGACCTGAAGGCCATCAAGAAGGAGATGGTGCGCATCATTGGCCAGAAGCTTCCCCTGGAACGGGTGGAGGTGAGCCGTGCGGAGGCCCAGCAACGCATCGAAGCCCAGAACGAGCCCTACAAGCTGGAGATCCTGGCTGGTCTGCAGGAGCCCATCACCCTCTACACCCTGGGCGAGGGCTGGTGGGATCTCTGTGCCGGCCCCCACGTGGCCAACACCGCTGAACTCCATCCCCGGGCCTTCGAGCTGGAGAGCGTGGCCGGGGCCTATTGGCGAGGGGATGAGGCCAACCCCCAGCTGCAGCGCATCTACGGCACCGCCTGGGAAACCCCGGAGCAGCTGGAGGAAGATCGTCGGCGGAAGGCCGAGGCCCTCCGCCGCGACCACCGCAGGCTCGGGAAGGATCTGGATCTCTTCTCCATCGAGGATGAGGCCGGGGCGGGGCTGGTGTTCTGGCATCCCAGGGGCGCCCGCATGCGCCTGCTCATTGAGGATTTCTGGCGCCAGGCCCACTTCGACGATGGCTATGAGCTGCTTTACACCCCCCATGTGGCCGATCGCAGCCTCTGGAAAACCTCAGGCCATCTGGATTTCTATGCCGATTCGATGTTCGGCCCCATGGCGGTGGATGAGCGCGACTACCAGATCAAGCCCATGAACTGCCCCTTCCACGTGCTCACCTATGCCAGCCGCCTGCGCAGCTACAGGGAACTACCGATCCGCTGGGCGGAACTGGGCACGGTGTACCGCTACGAGCGACCGGGGGTGATGCATGGGCTGATGCGGGTGCGGGGGTTCACCCAGGACGACGCCCATGTGTTCTGCCTGCCCGACCAGATCGGCGCCGAGATTCTCCGGGTGCTCCACCTCACGGAGCGTATCCTCTCCACCTTTGATTTTCGCCGCTACGAGATTCATCTCTCCACGCGCCCGGAGAAATCCATCGGCGAGGACGCCGTGTGGGACCTGGCCACCCAGGGGCTGGTGGAGGCCTTGGACCAGAAAGGCTGGACCTACAAGGTGGATGAGGGCGGTGGAGCCTTCTATGGACCCAAGATCGATCTGAAGATCGAGGATGCGATCGGCCGCCTCTGGCAGTGCTCCACGATCCAGCTGGATTTCAACCTGCCGGAACGCTTCGACCTGCACTATGTGGCCGCCGATGGCAGCCGCCAGCGACCGATCATGATCCACCGGGCCATTTTTGGCTCCCTGGAGCGCTTTTTCGGGATCATGACCGAGAACTACGCCGGTGATTTCCCCTTCTGGCTGGCGCCCGAGCAGGTGCGCCTGCTGCCGGTGAGCGATGGGGTGTTGCCCTGGGCCCAGACCGTGCTGGACCGGCTCAAGAGCGCTGGGGTGCGCGCCACCCTCGACCTCAGTGGAGACCGGCTGGGCAAGCTGATCCGCAATGGGGAGCAGATGAAGATCCCCGTGCTTGGGGTGATCGGGGCCAAGGAAGCGGAAGCCGGTGCCGTGAGCCTGCGCACCCGGCGGGAGGGCGATCGAGGTGCGGTGAGCCTGGACCAGTTGATCAGCGGTGCCACCCAGGCCAACGGCGCCAGGGCCGCCTCCCTCCCCCTGCATTGAGGCCACCCGGTTGACCCTTCTTCTTGCTGGTGACATCGGGGGCACGAAAACCCTCCTGAGCCTCTATCGCGCCTCCTCCTCAGGATTGGAGTGCCTGAAGGAAACCCGCTACCCCTCCTCCGCGTGGAGCCATCTGGGGGCCATGGTGAGGGATTTTCTCGAGGGGGCGGAAACCCTTGGCCTTCCCCCACCGGCGGCCACCTGTCTGGCGGTGGCGGGGCCCGTGGAGGGGGGGCAGGCCCAGCTCACCAACCTCAACTGGCACCTCGATGCCAAGGATCTGGCCGCCCACTGCGGCCTTTCCAGGCTGGAGCTCGTCAACGACTTCGCTGTACTGGTGTACGGGCTGCCCCACCTCCAGGCGCACCAGCTGGCCCAGGTGCGACCTGGCCAGGCCAGGGAGGGGGCCCCGGTGCTGGTGCTCGGTGCCGGCACGGGCCTGGGCGTGGCCATCGGCGTGCCCACTCCCGCCGGTTTGCAGGCCCTGCCCACGGAAGGGGGCCATGGCAGCTTTGCGCCCCGCACCCATCAGGAATGGCAACTGGCCCGATGGCTCCTGGCCGATCTGGGCCTGGAGCGGCTCTCCATCGAGCGGGTGGTGAGCGGCACGGGCCTGGGCGCTGTGGCCCGCTGGCTCCTGTCGGAGCGCTGTCCCGCTGGCGACCACCCTCTGTCGGTCCTGTTGGCCCAAGGGGGGGATTGGCCGAGCGCCGTGGCCGAGGCCGCCCAACAGGGTGACAGCCTCGCCCGGGAGGCCTGCCAGCTCTGGCTCGGGGCCTATGGCGCCGTGACAGGAGATCTGGCCCTCACCACCCTGAGCCAGGGGGGCATCTGGCTGGCGGGGGGCACGGCGGGCAAGCAGCTTGAAGGTCTCCGCTCCCCAGACTTTCTGGACGCCTTCCTGGCGAAGGGGCGCCTGCGTCCGGTGCTCGAACCGATCCCGATCCAGGCCATCACCGATCCAGCGGTGGGGGTGTTCAGCGCCGCCTGCAGGGCCAGGATGCTCGCTGGCGGGGGGATGGGACACTGAGAGGAGCGGAGCGAGGCCTATGGCACAACCCCTGATCGGCGAGGGGGTCGTGGTGGATGTCCCAGCCACCACAGCCAACATTGGTCCGGGGTTTGATTGCCTCGGTGCGGCCCTGGATCTCAATAACCGCTTTGAGCTGCGGGTGGTTGAGGGGGGTGTCGACCGGTTCGATCTCCTCATCGAGGGGCCGGAGGGGTCCCATCTGCGCGGGGGCCCCGACAATCTCATCTATCGCTCCGCCCAGAGGGTTTGGCGGGAAGCGGGGGTGGAGCCTGTGGGCCTGGAAGCCCGCGTCCGCCTGGCTGTTCCTCCGGCCCGGGGTCTGGGCAGCAGCGCCGCGGCGATCGTGGCTGGTCTGATCGGGGCCAATGCCCTGATCGGCGACGTGCTGAGCCGGGAAAAGCTCCTGGAGCTCGCCATTGTGATCGAAGGTCACCCGGACAATGTGGTGCCCTCCCTCCTGGGAGGGTTGTGTCTCACGGCCAAAACAGCTGTCCCCAACTGGCGGGTGATGCGGAGTGAATGGCATCCCTCCGTTCAGGCGGTGGTGGCGATTCCAGGCATTCGCCTGAGCACCTCCGAGGCTCGCCGGGCCATGCCCCGCAGCATCCCGATTCCGGATGCGGTCACCAACCTGGGCAGCCTGACGCTGCTGTTGCGAGGGCTGCGCACCGGGGATGGGGAGCTGATCGCAGCCGGGATGCACGACCGCATCCATGAGCCCTACCGCTGGGGCCTCATCCAAGGCGGACGGGACGTGCGTCAGGCCGCTCTGGACGCTGGTGCGTGGGGCTGCGTGATCAGTGGGGCCGGACCGACCCTCCTGGCCCTCTCCTCGGACGAGCGGGCCCATGCTGTGGGTGAAGCGATGGAGATGGCCTGGCAGGCCTGTGGGGTCACCAGCCGCCATGCGGTGCTGGGCCTGCAGCAGAGCGGCAGTGCCTGGAGCCCCCTGTCGGCCGGGGGCGATCAGCCTGTTCCTCCCGTCAAGCGCCAGGTGGGCGCGGCGGCCATTGGGGGGAGCCGGGGGCGAAGCCGAGGCCGCCAGGGCTGAGCCCCGAACCATCCCGGCGCCTGAGTAGATATGCTCACGGCTGACCGGGAACCGCCTGCATCCCCTTCCCCGCGGCCAGGCCGGGGATTTCCCTTCTTCCCTTCCCCCCCGCGTTGTGATGGACGGCACCTTCCCCTGGCTCACCCTGATCGTGCTGCTGCCAGCGGCGGCGGCCCTGGCCATGCCCCTCCTTCCCGGTGATCCTTCGGATCCGAAGCCTCCCCGGTTGGTCGCCCTCGGGGTTTTGCTGGTGGACATGCTGTTGATGCTCTGGGCGTTCAGCCAGCATTTCGATGGCTCACTCAGCCGTCTTCAGCTGGTGGAACGGGTGAGTTGGGTGCCCGCGATCCATCTGGAATGGTCGCTGGCGGCCGATGGCCTCTCCGCTCCCCTTGTGGTGCTCAGCGGCCTCGTGACCCTTCTGGCCGTGGCCGCCAGCTGGAGTGTGACCCGCAAACCCCGGCTCTATTTCGCCCTCCTTCTGGTGCAGGCCTCCGCCCAGGCCCTGGTGTTTCTCTCCCAGGATTTCCTGCTCTTCTTCCTCGCCTGGGAGCTGGAGCTGGTGCCGGTCTATCTGCTGATCGCCATCTGGGGAGGCACCCAGAGGCAATACGCGGCCACGAAATTCATCCTCTACACAGCCACGGCCTCCCTATTGATCCTTGTGAGCGGATTGGCCCTGGCCCTCTCCGGCGACACCTTTACCCTCAATCTCAGCGAACTGGCCAGCCGCTCCCCCGGTGGAACCTTCGGCCTCCTCTGCTACCTGGGTTTCCTCATCGGCTTTGGCGTGAAGCTGCCCATGTTCCCGCTGCACACCTGGCTCCCGGATGCCCATGGTGAAGCAAATGCGCCGGTGTCCATGCTGCTGGCTGGGGTGTTGTTGAAGATGGGGGGCTATGCCCTGCTTCGGTTCAACGTGCAGATGCTTCCGGAGGAGCATCTGCGGCTGGCCCCGGCTCTGATGGTGCTGGGGATCGTCAACATCATCTGGGGGGCTCTCAATGCGTTCGCCCAGGACAACGTGAAACGGCGCATCGCCTGCAGCTCCGTGAGCCACATGGGCTTCGTGCTGCTGGGTATCGGTGCCGTGGATGCCCTTGGGCTCAGTGGGGCCATGCTGCAGATGATCAGCCACGGGCTGATTGCAGCCGCCATGTTCTTCGTCACCGGTGTGTTCTACGAGCGCACCAAAACACTCTCCATTCCCAACATGGGGGGGCTGGCCAAGGTGCTGCCGATCACGTTCGCCTTTTTCCTGGCCAGCTCCCTCGCGTCCCTGGCCCTGCCGGGGATGAGCGGTTTTGTGAGTGAAATCACCGTGTTTCTGGGCATCACCGCCAACAGCGACTTCACCATCGGATTCCGGGTCATCACCATTGTGCTGGCGGCCATCGGGCTTGTGCTGACGCCGATCTACCTCCTCTCCCTCTGCCGCCGGGTGTTCTTCGGACCCAGGATCCCTGCCCTGGCCATGGTGGGCGACATGAACCCCAGGGAATTGGTGATCGGGATGTGCCTGTTGGTGCCCACACTTGTGATCGGCTTCTGGCCCAGGGTGGCCATTGATTTCTATGAAGCCAGCACCAATGCCCTCTCAAGCCAGCTCACCGGCCAGACCGTGGCCCTGCTCGGTGGGATCCCCCCCCTGGGATAGCCACAGCGGCGGCAGCCGTGGGTTGGAATACACCGCAAGGATCGACGTTGCCTTCCGCCCCCGATGAGCCTCTCCCCCGAGTCCCCAGCCCTTCTGGCTGGTGAAGGCCTGCCCCAGTTCCAGGCCATCACACCGGATCAGATCCAGGCGCACATCCCCGAGCTTCTCAGCCAGCTGGAGCAGGAGCTCAGCACCCTGGAGGCCCGGTTTTCGGAAGCGCTGGAGCAGGGTCAACCCCTGGCCTGGCATGGGGTGATGGATCCCCTGCACCGGCTCACCGAGCGCCTGCGCTGGAGCTGGGGGGTGGTGGGCCATCTCAATGGCGTCTGCAACAGTCCTGAGCTGCGGGAGGCCCATGCCAGCCAGCAGGCCGCCGTGGTGGCCTTCGGCCAGCGCTGCGGGCAGAGCCAGGTGATCTATCGGGTGCTGCGTGCGCTCCAGGCCCAGGGAGGCTGGGACGGCACCCAGCAACGGATCCTGGATGCGGAGCTCCGTGACATGGAGCTCCGCGGGGTGGGATTGGAAGGGGATGCCCAGGGGGCGTTCAACGCCGCCAGCCAGGAGCTGGCCGAATTGGCCACCCGCTTCGGCAACCAGTTGCTGGATGCCACCAGCTCCTGGTCGCTCACCCTCACCTCCTCGGAGGACGTGGAGGGTCTGCCGCCGAGTCTGCGGGAGCAACTGGCCCAGGCGGCGCGCCAAGCTGAGCTTCGGGCCAGCGATGGCAGTGAAGCCAGCGCTGAGACAGGTCCCTGGCTGATGGGGCTGGACATGCCCCGCTACGCCCCCTTCCTGCAATACAGCCGCCGGCGGGATCTGCGGGAAACGGTGTATCGGGCCCATGTGAGCCGGGCTTCCGGCGAAGACGGCAGCAACTGGCCCCTGATCAGCCGCATTCTTGAGCTGCGCCGCCAGCAGGCCCAGCGCCTCGGCTACGTCAACTGGGCCGAGGTGAGCCTCGCCTCCAAGATGGCCGGCTCAGAAGCGGAGGTGGAGCAGTTGCTCGAGGATCTGCGGATCGCCTCCTACCCGGCGGCCCAGCGGGAGCTGGAGGCGCTCCGGGCCTGTGCCGAGCGGGCTGGCGCCACCGAGGCAGCCAACTTCCAGCCCTGGGACGTGAGCTTCTGGGCCGAGGTGCGCCGCAAGGAGCTCTTTGCCCTCGACAGCGAAGCCCTGCGACCCTGGTTTCCCCTCCCCCAGGTTCTCGAGGGGCTGTTTGGCCTTTGCGACCGGTTGTTCGCCATCCAGATTGAGGCCGCCGACGGTGAAGCCCCCGTCTGGCATCCCGATGTGCGGTTCTTCCGGGTCAACGACCGCGATACGGGCCTGCCGATGGCCGCGTTCTATCTCGATCCCTACAGCCGTCCCGGCAGCAAGCGCGGTGGGGCCTGGATGGATGAATGCCTGGTGCGCCAGGTGAAGGCCGATGGCACCCCCGTGCTGCCGGTGGCCTACCTGGTGTGCAACCAGAGCCCTCCGGTGGGGGATACCCCCAGCCTGATGACCTTTCACGAGGTGGAAACCCTCTTCCATGAATTCGGCCACGGCCTGCACCACATGCTCACCACCGTGGAGCGCCCCCAGGCGGCTGGCATCAACAACGTGGAATGGGATGCCGTGGAGCTGCCCAGCCAGTTCATGGAGAACTGGTGCTACGACCGCTCCACCCTGCTGGGCATGGCACGCCACTGGCAAACCGGCGCCCCCCTCCCCGAGGAGGAATTCGCCAAGCTGCAGGCAGCCCGCACCTTCATGGGTGGCGCAGCCACCTTGCGCCAGGTGCATTTTGCCCTCACCGACCTGCGCTTGCACAGCCAGTGGCATCCGGAGTGCGGCCAAACTCCCGAGCAGCTGCGGCGCGAGGTGGCCCGCACCACCACTGTGCTTCCCCCGATCGAGGAGGACGCCTTCCTCTGCAGCTTCGGCCATATCTTCGCCGGCGGCTATTCCGCTGGCTACTACTCCTACAAGTGGGCCGAGGTGCTGAGCGCCGATGCCTTCAGCGCCTTTGAAGAGGTGGGGCTGGAGAACGAGGAGTTGATCCGGGCCACAGGCCGCCGCTTCCGCGACACCGTGCTCAGCCTGGGGGGCAGTCGCCATCCGGCGGAGGTTTTTGAAGCGTTTCGCGGGCGTGGGCCATCGGCTGAGGCCCTGATCCGGCATACGGGCCTGGTCAACTAAGGCCATGCAGCGCTGGGGCGAGGAGCTACAGGGGGTGGACTATGGAAATGCCTGGACTCTTCGCTCCTCTGAGCAGCCCCACACCAACTGGATTTTGGGCGACCATCCGGGAATCAGCGCCAATTCCCTCCGCTTCCTGCGCCACCACACCCATCCCGACGGCCCGGAGCGGATTGAGGATCTGGCGTTGAAGTGGTTCGTTCACGATCCTGCCGATCCGCCGGCCTGGGGGCAGACCAAGCCGCTCAGCACCGGCCGCAGCCTCTCGCTGTTGGCTGCGGATGGGGCGTTTGAGCTGCACTTTCAGCACGAGGGCAAGGAGCTGCGAGTGCTCCTGGATCGCGCGGGTGATTTTGCGCTCTGGGGGCCAGGGGTGGCGCACCGTTGGCGGGTTCTCAAAGCCTCCACCGTGATGACGTTGCGCTGGACGGTCCCGTAACTCCCAACACCTCTCCCCGTCATGGCCCAGCCCCCAGCAGCGCCTCCAGCTCCTTGAACCGTGCTGATGGATCTTCGGTGGCTTCCCACAGTGGGGCATAGTGAAAGAAAGCCACCCCCAGCCCCCGCTCCCGGGCGGCATTCACCTTGCCTTGAAGCAGGGTCAGGTCCGTGGGCCGCATTCGCTGACCCGCCATCAGGGCGACCGACAGCGGCACCTTCTTCTCCTGAAATTCAGGCCGCCCAAGCTCCGCCGTAAAGCTCTCCAGATCCGGTCGGTAGAGCTGAACCACCACCTCATCCACCAAGCCCTCTTTCACCCAGCTGCGCCAGTCCTGCAGCTGCAGCTTGTAAGCAAAATCAGCGTAATTGGGGGAAACGGAGAGAAAAAGGCTTGGTTTTCTGGCCTTGAGGGTTGTTCGCAGCCGACGCAGAAAGCCGGTCAGTTTTTCGGCGCGCCAACGCACCCAGCCGGGCTCTTCCGGGTTGGGGGGCACACTCCGGCCGGTCTCCCGGAGGTAGAGATCCCGGGTGTAGGGGTCATAGCCAAACGCACGGGGAAGGCTGAAGTGGTCATCCACCTGCACTCCGTCCACGTCGTAGAGCGACACCACTTCCACCATCAGATCCGTCAGCAACTGCTGCACCTCGGGCCGGAAGGGATTGAGCCACACCACTTCTCCCGCTGCACTCATGGAGGTGGTGCTTCCATCCCGTGTCTGGGTGAGCCACTGGGGGTGGCGCAGGGCCAGCTCGGAGCTGGGAGGGGCCATGAAGCCGAATTCAAACCAGGGCACCACCTGCATCCCCCGGGCCCGGGCCAGAACGATCAATGCGGCCAGGGGATCCTGCCCCTGCAGTCCCCGCAAGGTGAAGTGCTGAATCTTTCGCTCCTGGGTGAGCGTGCTGGCGTAGTAGGCGTAGCCTCCGTTCCACACCACTGGATAGAGGGTGGTGAACCCCAGCCTCCCAAGTCCCGAAATGGCTGCCTCCAGCTTCGGCCCGTCCCGCAGGGTGCCCATGTCATTGAGGGTGAGCCAGACACCGCGCAGGGGTTGGGCTGGCCTGGCCGCCTGGGTTGGCACCTCTGGAACAGCGGGTAGGGGCGGAGGGGGCAGGGGCTGTTCAGGGCCCAGCAGTGGTGGAGGGGGAGGCGCGGGTTGGGCGGCCGCCCTCAGGGGGGCCCATGGGCTCAACAAGGAGAGGGTGAGCGCCCAGAGGAGTGGCCCTCCGTTTCCGTGAGCCGGCCGTTTGGGCCTTACCAGAGCCATGGCAGCAAACGGGTGCTCCGGCTTTGGTAGGCCGTGAACTCGGGATACTTGGCGGCCATCTGCTGCTCCTTCTGCTGAATGCGCTGCAGGTAGATGAGCAATACCAGAGCGGGCACCAGGTAGGCCCAGCCCATGCCGGCCACCACGGCAAAGCTCAGGTAGCGCAACAGATCACCCAGATAGTTCACATGCCTCACCCGCCGCCAGATGCCATCCGCCACCAGTCCAGCGCCCATGGCCTTTGCCGTTAGTTTCTGCACATCCGCCGTGGCATTGATCAGGCTGCCAAAGCTGAACAGCCCCACCCCCAGGGCCATCGCCCCATTGGAGATGGGGGTGGGGTTGAGGAAGGCCATCAGCCCCGGCAGGCTGTAGAGCACCCCGATGAAGAGCAGGGCCACCGCAAAGCGGCCTGGCCCCACCCGATCGGTGAAGAGCTGTTGGGCTCTGGCGGGAAACATCCATTGCTCCAGAAGCCACCAGAGGCAGTAGCTGATGTGCAGGCTCAGGTACAGCACCTGCCGGGGGCCGGCCAGCCCGAAGCGAATCGCCATCAGCACCAGCAGCACAACGGTGAGGGCTTTTGCCCAATTGATCGCCGTCAGCTCGCTCCACCGTCCTCCCGCGTCTCCTGCCACCCTGTTCGCCTTCAGTTCGGCGCACCCTATCGGGCCCAACCTCAGGGCCGCAGGAGCTCCTGGGCCACCTGGGCCACAGAAGCCGGATGGGCCATGAGTTCATGGTGCTGAAGGTTGAGGGGGCGCAGCACCTCCCGCCGACCCACCGGCAGCACCGCTTTCCACCCCGGCACCACCATCACATCCGCCAGGCAGTAGAGCGAGCAGCACGCGATGCCGTCCAGGTCTTCAGGTTGGGCGTTCAATCGCCTCAGCAGGCCGCTGCCCACCTTCATGTCGCCCACGCTGGCCAGCAGCCGGCTGGGCCAGGGCTGGGCGGCCCAGGTGCCCTGCTGGGGACTGGCCACACTGGTGAAACGGCGCACCCGCCGGTTTCCCCCCAGCAGCTGGATCCAGGCGCGGCTGATCACCCCGCCCATGGAGAACCCCATCACATCGAGGGGTTGGTCGGGTCCGTAGCGCTCCTCGATCTGGTTGCCCAGATCCGCTGCGAGCGCCTCGAGGGGCACCACCCCCAGGCCGTGGGGAAGGTGGGGGATGAAAACCTCGCGCCGTTCACCGATGGCCCGCCGCAGGGTGTTGAACAGGGCCGGGGTATCCCAAAGGCCGTGCACCAGCACCAGGGGGGGCGCCTGGTTCATCAGCCCAGGGAGCGGTGGCTGAAGCTGCGTGCCCCGCTGGCGTAGTCGGCGGCGATGTGGCCCTGGCCGCGCAGCAGATAGCGGTAGGTCACCAGACCCTCCAGCCCCACCGGCCCCCGGGGCGGGAGGGTTTGCGTGCTGATGCCCACCTCCGCGCCAAAGCCATAACGCTGTCCATCGGCGAAACGGGTGGAGCAATTCCAGTACACCCCGGCGCTGTCCACACTGGCGAGGAAGCGCTCCGCGGTAGCTCCATCGCGGGTGCAGATCGCTTCGGTGTGGCGCGACCCATGGCGGGCGATGTGCTCCATGGCTTCCTCCAGGGTGGCCACCACCTTCACGCTCAGGATCAGATCGGAGTATTCCGTGTCCCAGTCCGCCTCCGTGGCGGGGGTGGGCACGCCCAGGCTGCACGCTTGGGCGTCTCCCCGCAGCTCGACCCCTGCCCCTTGAAGCGCCGGCACCGCCTGCTCCAGGAACGGGGCTGCCACGGCCTGGTGCACCAGCAGGGTTTCGATGGCGTTGCAGGCGGCGGGGTACTGGGTCTTGCTATCGAGGGTGAGCCGCAGGGCCTGTTCCAGATCGGCGGCGGCATCGATGTAGAGGTGGCAAAGCCCATCGGCATGGCCCAGCACGGGAATGCGGGTGTGGTCCTGGATGTAGCGCACCAGAGCATTGGAGCCCCGCGGGATGATCAGATCCACCAGTCCCTCCAGGCGCAGTAAGGCCAGGCTTTCCTCCCGGCTGGTGAGCAGCTCCAGGCAGAGCGGGTTGACGGCGCTGCCCTTCAGACCCTCCTGCAGGGCCGCCAGGATGGCCGCACAACTGCGCGCGGCCTCCTTCCCGCCTTTGAGAAGAGCTCCGTTGCCGGAACGGATCGCCAGCGATGCGATCTGCATCACGGCATCGGGCCGGGCCTCAAAGATCACCCCCACCACCCCCAGGGGCACGGTGAGCCGTTCCAGCACCAACCCCGCATCCAGTTCCGTGTGCAGCTGGCGTCGGCCGAGGGGATCGGCGAGGGCCGCCACGTCCCGCACGCCGGCGATGGCCCCGTCCAACTTCGCTCCATCCAGCTTCAGACGGGCCACCAGGGCCGGGGCCAACCCCTCCCGGATGGCGCCATCGAGATCGTCCTGGTTGGCGCGCAGAATCGCGTCCCGGTTCCGTTCGAGGGCTTCCGCCATGGCCAGGACGGCGGCCTGCCGTTCCCCATCGCTGCTCTGGGCGAGGGCCATGGCTCCGCGCCGCACGGCAGCGGCCCGTTGGAGCAGCTCCGCTGAGGGTTCCGGGGGTGGGGGGAGAAGGACATCGCTCATGGGCCCATCATCCCAAGACCCCATTCGCAACGGCGCAACATCCCAAAAGATGTGACGAGAGCCCCCATGTGTCTGCGGATCTGGCTAACTCTGAGGGGATCGAACCACCCCCTTCCATGGTCGTCACTCCCACCGGGAGCCCCACCGCCACTGGCCCCTTCCCCGAGGTGCTCAAAGAGAGTGGCCAGCGGGAGGTGTTCTGCGGCCTCACCTCGATCGTGTGGCTCCACCGCCGCATGCCCGATGCCTTCTTCCTGGTGGTGGGCTCCCGCACCTGCGCCCACCTGATCCAGAGCGCCGCCGGGGTGATGATCTTCGCCGAGCCCCGTTTCGGCACGGCGATCCTGGGGGAGCGGGATCTGGCGGGGCTGGCCGATGCCAACGACGAACTCGACCGCCTTGTGGCCGACCTGCTGGAGCGGCGTCCCGAGATCCGCACCCTCTTCCTGGTGGGCTCCTGCCCCAGTGAGGTGATCAAGCTGGATCTGTCCCGGGCCGCCGAGCGCCTCACCCAGAAGATGGCCGGCCGGGTGCGGGTGCTCAACTATTCCGGCAGCGGCATCGAAACCACCTTCACCCAGGGGGAAGATCAGGCCTTGATGGCCCTGTTGCCTCTTTTGCCCCAGAGCGATGAGGAGCAACTCCTGATCGTGGGCACCCTGGCGGATGCGGTGGAAGACCGCTTCACCACCCTCTTTGAGCGGATGGGCATCCCGAAGGTGCGCAGCCTGCCGCCCCGCCGCTCCACCGATCTGCCCCCCATCGGCAAGGGCACCCGCCTGCTGCTGGCCCAGCCCTTCCTGAGTGCCACCGCCCGCGCCCTGGGCCACCGGGGCGGTCAGCTGGTCGAGAGTCCCTATCCCTTCGGCGTGGAGGGGAGTCGGCTCTGGATGGAGGCCGCCGCCGCCGCCTTCGGCATTGCGCCTTCGGCGGTGGCTCCTGTGCTCGATCCCCTCGTGGAGCGGGGACGCCGGGCCATCGAGCCCCATCGGCGCGTGTTGGAGGGCAAGCGGCTCTTCCTGATGCCCGATTCCCAGATGGAGATCCCCCTGGCCCGGTTCCTGTCCCGCGAATGCGGCATGGAGCTGGTGGAGGTGGGGGTTCCCTACCTGGACCGCCAGCTGATGGCCGCCGAGCAGGCCCTGCTTCCGACGGGCACCCGGCTCAGTGAAGGCCAGGATGTGGAACTCCAGCTCGAGCGGGTTCGGGCCGAGCGGCCCGATCTGGTGGTGTGTGGCCTGGGCCTGGCCAACCCCCTGGAGGCGGAGGGCCTGGCCACCAAGTGGTCGATCGAGCTGGTGTTCAGCCCCATTCACGGCTGCGACCAGGCTGGCGAGTTGGCCGAACTGTTCGCCCGTCCCCTGCGCCGCCGCGGCGTTCTCACCTTCGCCTGATTCCATGGAACTCACGCTCTGGACCTATGAAGGCCCCCCCCACGTGGGGGCCATGCGCATTGCCGCCTCCATGGAGGGAGTGCACTACGTGCTCCATGCCCCCCAGGGCGACACCTATGCCGATCTGCTCTTCACCATGATCGAGCGGCGTGATCGGCGTCCCCCCGTCACCTACACCACGTTTCAGGCCCGGGATCTGGGGGGCGACACGGCGGAGCTGGTGAAGCGCACCATCGCCCAGGCCGTCGACCGGTTTCAGCCTGAGGCCCTGCTGGTGGGCGAAAGCTGCACCGCCGAGTTGATTCAGGATCAGCCTGGTGCCCTGGCTGCGGGCATGGACCTGGGGGGCATCCCGATGGTGAGTCTGGAGCTGCCTGCCTATTCCAAAAAGGAAAACTGGGGCGCGGCGGAAACCTTTTATCAACTTGTGCGGGGTCTGCTCAAGGATCAGGTGCCGCCACCCGGCAGCCCGAAGATCGCCCCCACCCGTTGGCGGGAGGAAGGCCGCCGGCCTCGGGTGAACCTCTTGGGCCCCAGTCTGCTGGGCTTCCGCTGCCGTGACGACGTGCGGGAGATCACCCATCTCCTCGCCGAGCACGGCATCGACGTGACCGTGGTGGCCCCCCTGGATGCCAGGCCGGCGGATCTGCTGCGCATCCCCACGGCGGATGCCAACGTGTGCCTCTATCCCGAGGTGGCGGCTTCGGTGTGCAGCTGGCTGGAGCGCAGCTTCGGCATGGCCACGGTCAAGACCGTTCCCATCGGCATTGGCGCCACAACGGCTTTTCTCACGGAGATCACCACCCTGCTGGGGCTCGAACCCCTGGAGGCCAGGGAGATCGAGCGGCGCTCCCGCCTTCCCTGGTATTCCCGCTCCGTGGATTCCACCTATCTCACAGGCAAGCGGGTGTTCATCTTCGGCGATGCCACCCACGCCATCGCTGCTGCCCGGATCGCCAGCCAGGAGCTGGGTTTTGAGGTGGTGGGCCTGGGCACCTACAGCCGGGAGCTGGCCCGGGACGTGCGGGCGGCCGCCAAGGAGCTGGGCCTGGAAGCCCTCATCAGCGACGACTACTTGGTGGTGGAGAAGGCCATGGCGGAGGTGGCTCCAGAACTGGTGCTCGGTACCCAGATGGAGCGCCACAGCGCCAAGCGGCTGGGTGTTCCCTGCGCCGTGATCAGCACGCCCCTCCATGTGCAGGATGTGCCTGCCCGCTATTCCCCCCAGATGGGCTGGGAGGGGGCGAACGTGATCTTTGATGCCTGGGTGCACCCCCTGATGATGGGTCTGGAGGAACACCTGATCGGCATGTTCCGCCACGACTTCGAATTCGTTGACGGCCATCGCAGCCACCTGGGGGATGGGGCCCCAGCCCCGTACCCCGTAGCCGAGGCAACCGCTCCGGCTTCACCCGGCCTGGCGGAGGTTGCCGCTTCCGGACCGGTTGCCGTGGCGGAAGCTCCCGTCACCGCCGGTGAGCTGGTGTGGACCGCCGATGGGGAAGCGGAGCTCCACAAGATTCCCTTCTTTGTGCGGGGCAAGGTGCGGCGCAACACCGAAACCTTTGCCCGCGAACGGGGACTGAGCGCCATCACCAGCGAAACGCTCTACGACGCCAAGGCCCATTTCAGCCGTTGACCCTTGGGGCCAAGACGATAAGTGGCCTATCTCGTTGGGGCACCCCGCCGGCTGGGCCTGTATTTTTTCGGGCTCACGATGAGTTCAGATGCGCTACAAAACCTTTGCTTTTTTGTCATTCTCTATACAACGATCTTTCCTCTTTCCTGCTTTGCCAACTCTTCTGAGCCTCTCCCGACTGCCGGCCGCAGCACATTGATCAATGGATCGACGGACGCCACTCCCCATGGTGAGTGGAAAGGGACATATCAAAATACGGGGGTCAATTTCAATTCGGCACGACAGATTCAACAGGGATTTTTGGTTCGCGTTAAACGGCTTGTCAAGCCAGGTTCTGATGCGGCCAAGGAGTTTGCCCGCAGCATCCCCCTTGTATCCACCGCAGCCAACTGGGCCACCCTTGGCATCTATAAGAGGGCGCTGAAGTCCCAGGGAGAAGCTGTTCGCGCAACGTGGTTGAGCGTGAACTGTGTTAACAAAACTTTTAATGTTACTGGCGATGGTTATTCCTGGCAAAATATATTCAAAGATCAATATGGACAGGCTGAAGATCTTTATTTTCACTTTTGTGAATCGGCCGATGGCCAGCAGAACCCCCTCTATACCGCGCTGCGTCCAGCTGATGAAGACATGCTTCGTGCGGCCCAGCTCACCCGATAGGTTTCTCGCCATCACCTTGTGGGCGGTTGATCCGATCGTCTCTACCTTTTTGGATAGCACGATGCTTTTCTCATGGTCATCCGCACTCGCCTCGTTGAGCTCTCCACGGTGGAGGCCGTGGCCTACCGCCAGAAACTCCGGGGTGGCCAGGTGGGCGTGGTGATTCTCCGGCAGGATTCGGCCCAACCCGGCCTGGCTCTGCTCAACCGCCAGAGCGGCTCCGCCGATCCCGCCCACAACACACCGGCTGATCTTTACCCCCAGGAGGCCTTCGAGGAGGCCATCGCACTCACCGCCGGCTTGCCTTACGCAAGCCGGGGACCCGTGCGCTCACCCGCTTCGGTGGGTGGGGCGCTAGCTGGGGATGGACCTGTGCCGGCGGAACTGGGCGAAGAGGCCTCGCCCGAGGCCGTGGCCACGGTGAACAGTGCCGACTACGGCGCCATCGTGAAGGCTTACACCAATCAAAAGGGAGAGCTCTCCTATGAGCTGCTCAACAAGGCCTTGATCCAGGCGGGCCGCTCCAATCCCTTTGTGGCCACCATGGTGGCCAACGGTGCCTCCCTCGAAGAGATCCGTGATCACGTGGTGAAAGCCAATTTCGAGGCGGTCACGGGCAACCGGGCCCTCCACCAGGACGAGGTGAACCGCATTCTGGAGCTGTTGGATGAGGTGAGCCCCCGCGCGGTGCTTCGCGAGTTCAACGACGATCTTCGCCAGCGCCTCGCTGAGGCCAACCGTTGATGCCATTCAGGCCTCCCGGCTTGCGAAACCTCTTTGTTTCGCTTTGCGTGATCCCCACCCATCGCCCAGCCCGCTGTCTTTGGATTAAGGCAGTGCCCCTGGCCATTCCTGGTTTCCCATGACCACAACCCTTCAGCCCCCCGCCGCCGCTGGCAGTCGCCCCCAGGGGGCTAGCCATCGCGAAGATGGGGAAGGCAGCCTGCAGGTGCATCAAGATCCCGGCCTGAACATTGAAGAGGGTGCCCTGGTGATCGCCGTCTACGGCAAGGGCGGCATCGGCAAATCAACCACCTCGTCCAATCTTTCGGCCGCCTTTTCCAAGCTGGGCAAGCGGGTGCTGCAGATCGGCTGTGATCCCAAGCACGATTCCACCTTCACCCTCACCAAGCAGATGGTGCCCACGGTGATCGACATTCTCGAAACGGTGGATTTCCACAGTGAGGAGTTGCGCCCGGAAGACTTCATGTTCGAGGGCTTCAACGGCGTTCAGTGCATCGAGGCCGGAGGTCCGCCGGCAGGCACCGGCTGCGGCGGCTACGTCACCGGCCAGACGGTGAAGCTGCTCAAGGAGCATCACCTGCTGGAAGATACGGATGTGGTGATTTTCGATGTGCTGGGTGACGTGGTCTGTGGGGGATTCGCCGCTCCCCTC
>JAYKJF010000069.1:0-9816 GCA_035285785.1 Cyanobacteriota bacterium | reverse complement strand
CGCCACCTGGCAGGCCGCATTCAGCAACTGGGCCTGGGCCGCAATCGTCGGTTCCCGGCCGTTGAGCTCCCCGCTCTGGCAGTCGCCCGTCGCTTCAAAGGGGGTGTCGCCGGTGGCGGCGGTGAAGCGGATCGATTGATCGCCCGTGGGTTCCACGCTGTTGTAGTAGAGGGTGTAGCCCGCGTCCTGCACCACGATCGTGGGCTGGCTGGCGGCGATGGCCTGGTTCACGGCGTCGGTGATCACAGCCGCCGTGGCCAGGCTGCCCACCCCCCAGGCCACGGATCGGGCCGACCACCAGCCCCAGGGCGGGCGGTTCCAGTTGCCGTACCAGCCATAGCGCCAGGGTCGGGCCAGCTGCCAGCCGGGTCGCACCCAACCGGGCCAGTCGTTGTCCCAGCGCCGGAGGCGATCCACCCCGCGCTCCACCCGCCGCACGTCATCGCGCCACTCCTTGCGCCAGTCGTCGCGCCATTCCCGCCGCACGTCATCCCGCACCCGATCCCACCGTTTGTCCACCCGATCAAAGCTGCGCTTCACCTTGTCCCGGTCCCAGTTGCGGTCCCAGTCGCCCCGATCGATGGCGCGCCGGATCCGGTCCCGATCCCCGTTGCTGAGCTGTTTGCGGGCCCGATCAAAGTCGCGCCGGCCCCGATCTCCATCGCCCAGCCGGTTGCTCCAGCCGCCTGATGGTTTGCGGTTTCCCCGGTCAAAGCTGCCGTGGCGGTTTCCCAGCCCCGTGCGGCCCCGGGAACTCCCCCCGCGGCCGCCCCCCCGGGCCAGGAGCAGGGAGGGAGCTTGGGCCTCCCCGGGCAGGATCCGCTGACTGGCCAGCGCGGGGGCGGACAAGGCCATCAGGCCTCCTGCATGGGCCGGGGGGAGGGCCAGAACCAGGGCCAGAAGCGGGACAAGCTGTCGCATGGCGCCTCAGGGTTTGGGGGTGATCTGGCCCTCTGCGGGGCAGCCGGCGTCGTAACAGCTGGCGTCGATGCGCCCGTCCTGGCCGAACTGCACCTTCAGCACGGTGCGGCCCGTCGCGGCCCGCCCCAGGTCCTGCCGCACGCTGTTCAGGTAGTTGGGATTGAGGGCGCAGAACGTTGTGCCATCCAGGCAGACGGCGTTCAGATCGAAATAGGCAGCGGCGGTGCGGGCACTGCGCCAGGTTTTGCCTTCCCCATCCCAGAGTTCGATCCGGGTGTAAGGCGTGTCGACAACCCGGAAGCGCACCTCCTTGCTGTTCAGCTTGTGGAGGTATTCGGTGGCCTCACCACTGTTGATCGCTTCAATGCGGCACGGCACCGCATCCGTTCCGTTGATGCTGCAGAAACTCTCCAGGGTGTAAAGCGTTTCCGCCTGCAGGGCCCCTGGAGAGGCCAGCAGGGAGGCCGCCAGCAGGCCGGTGGCGGCGGCAAGACGGGAGGGTCTGGGCTGCAGGGGCATTCCCGGGCAGATGGAGTCTGAGTCCTCTCTAGCCAGAACCAGCTCCCCTGTCAGCGGGTCAGGGGGTTCGACGATGGGCGCACCAGATCCAGAACAGATTGATGGTGTGCAGATGGCGAACGATCATGGTGAACTTCCGGGGGTGCTCGCGGACAGCTGGGGCTTAAGAGCCCGCCAATCCTGGAAACACCATCAGATCAATATGACCGCCAATCGGGTGGCGCCACTCACGGAATTCCTCCGCGAGGGCTTGATGCTCCTGCACCTGGGCGTTGGCTTCCAGATCCTGCAACCGTTGGTGCACAAGATCAAGAGTGTTGTCGATCAGCTGCGCGGCCTGTTCGGAAGTCATGATGCGGGAAGCGGGGAATACGGTGGATTGGTGTGAACGAGCCTTGAAATCTTGGAAGATGGAGAGGTTTTAACGGCGATTGTCTGGTGGAGCTGTAGCGCTGGACACGGCTTGGCCCCCTGTTCGCGGTTGCTCACGGCACGCCATGATGGCGGCGACATCTGGCAGGGATCATGCAAGCGAGCTGGAAGGGCACCGTCATCGCCCAGAGCGATGACATCGTCAGTGTGGAAGGAAATGCCTATTTCCCTCCCGAGGCCCTGCTGAAAGAGTGCTTCCGGCCCTCCAGCCACCGCACGGTTTGCGGTTGGAAAGGTGAAGCCCATTACTACGACGTGGTTGTCGATGGGGAGGTGAACGCCAACGCCGCCTGGTTCTATCCCGAACCCAAAGCCGCTGCGAATGAGATCAAGGGCCGGGTGGCCTTCTGGAAGGGAGTGAAGGTGGCGAAAGCATGAGGAAACCATCGATGCGTCCTGGTCTCCATGCGTCCTGCCTCATCTCAGCTGTTCTGATCGTCGGGGTGTCAGCCAGCTCCCAGCCAGGTCTGGGGGCGCCCCAGGGTGTTGGCCCTGATCCTGATTCCGAGGCGGTGCTGGAAGAGAAGGCCAGGGAGGGGGATACGGAATCCCTGGCCAAACAGGCCCAGAACCCCGTTGCCAACCTGATCAGCTTTCCGATCCAGTGGAACAGCGTGCCGGGCACCCAGTGGGCCCCCCGGGCGATCGACCCCACGGCCCTCCCCAACCGCACCCTGAACGTCTGGAATGTGCAGCCGGTGGTGCCGTTCCCCCTGAACGACAACCTAACCCTGATCAGCCGCACGATCCTGCCGGTTGTCCATCGCCCCTTGGCTGGGGAAACGGATGTGATCGGCATCGGCGATCTCAACCCCACCCTCTTCCTGGTGCCTCGCACGGGCGGCAATCTGATGGTGGGATTTGGCCCCACTCTGGTGATTCCCTCCGCCACGGATGTGCAGCTGAGCAGTCAGCGCTGGAGTGTGGGTCCGGCGGGGGTGGCGGTTTACACGAAGGGGCCCTGGGTGGCTGGGGTGTTGGTCAACAACGTCTGGTCGTTTGCCGGCCGGGGCGGCCAGGCGGTGAACGCCATGCTCGTTCAACCCTTTCTCAACTACAACCTGCCCTCCGGCTGGTATCTCACCAGTTCCCCCATCGTCACGGCCGACTGGACTGCTGCCGATGGACAGGGCTGGACCGTTCCCATCGGAGGGGGCTTCGGTCGCCTCTTTCGCCTGGGCACCCAACCGTTCAATGCCTCCCTGCAGGCCTTCTGGAATGCGGCCAAACCCGAGGTGCGCGGTGAGGAGTTGCTGGGCGATGTGACGATCCGCCTCCAGGTGCAGGCCCTTTTCCCCACCGGTCGTTAAGGCGAGGCCGAGGGCCTTTGGCTCCCCCCCCTGTCCATTGCCCCTGGGGCGGCCTACCGTTGGTCGTCAGGCTGTGGGCATGAAGACAGATCTCTACGTTTTTCAGTGGATCTCCGATATGGGAGGGGCCGATACCCGGCTCAAGGAGTTGCTGGTGCTGCTCAAGGATCAGTTTCGGATCACCTGCATCCCCAACGACGCGTTTCGTCTGGAGGAAAAGCACAACACCGACTATCTCGATGCCCTCGGTGTGGCCTACTGCATGCCGGACGCTCTTCCGGAGAAGATCGAAGGCTTCGCTTATGCCAACTGCAACTTCAGGATCTTCTCTGAGCGGGAGCGCATCAACTTCATCAAGGAGAAGGGCCTCACCTTCCTCTGGTCGAACGACATGATGTGGCACACGGATGAGGAGCTGGAGGCGATCGGGGAAGGCAAGGTGGATCTCTGCCTCTTCACCTCCCCCTTTCACCGCAGCGCCCTGATCGATGATGTGCTGGAGGCCAGGCCCGACCAGAAAACGGCCATCCTGGAAAACTACTTTGATGGCTCCACCTGGCCCTTTGTGGAGCGGATCGAGCGGCCTTTCACGGTGTTTGGCAAGGTGAGCCGGGATGATTGGCTGAAGTTTTCCAGACGGTTTCCTCTCTTCTATGAAGACCTGACCCAGGGCATGGATGCCCGTTATCGGATCATGGGCTGGGGAGAGGAACAGGAGACCACCTACTCCTGGTTCAATTTCACCGATCGTTGGGAGCTGCTGCGGCCGGGAGCGGTCCCGACCCAGGAATTCCTCTGGTCGATCGATGTGTTCCTCTACAACTGCAATCGGGAATTCGTGGAAAATCAGAGCCGGGCCATCGTGGAAGCCCAGCTCATGGGGTTGCCCGTGGTGGCGCCCAACAAGTGGAATTTCCCCAACATGATCTGGTCGGAGCGCACCGGTTTTCTCTGGGACGATCGGGAGGAAGCCCACGAGGCCTGCCTGCGCCTGGCCGACTACAGCACCCGGCGCAAGATGGGCAAGCTGGCCAGCGAGTGTGCTCGCGACATCTGGTGTGATGCGGAGGCGGCCCGACGCCGATGGTCGGCGGTGCTCAGCTTCGCGCAGGGCAGCGGTGCATGATCCCAATCCTCCTCGATGTCCCTCCTGATCGATGGTTCTGCGGAGGCTCCCGCCACCCTGGTGCTGGCCCACGGGGCCGGGGCGCCGATGGACAGCCCCTTCATGGAGGCCATCGCCACCGGCCTGGCCCAGCGCGGATGGCGGGTGCTGCGCTTTGAATTTCCCTACATGGCCCGCCAGCGGCTCACGGGGCGGAAGGCAGCTCCAGACACCCTGGCGAAGCTGCAGGACCACTTTCGCGGGGTGGTGGCCGAAGCTGCCGGTGAAACGCCGTTGATCATCGGCGGCAAATCGCTGGGGGGAAGGGTGGCCAGCCTGTTGGCCAACGACCTGGCCCCCCAGGGCGTGAGGGGCTGCCTCTGCCTGGGGTATCCCTTCCACCCTCCGGGCCGGCCCAACCAGCTCCGCACCGACCATCTGGCCGCCCTGACCGTTCCCACCCTGATCCTGCAGGGGGAGCGCGACCCCTTCGGCCGTCCGGAGGAGGTGGCCACCTACCGGCTCTCGCCCCAGGTGCGGGTGGAGTGGATTCCCAGCGGCGACCACAGCTTCAAGCCCACCCGGGCCTCCGGCCGCAGCGAGAACGACAACTGGCAGGAGGCTATCGGGCTGGCGGATGGGTTTGTTCAAACCCTTCTGGTAGGGGTTAAGGACTGCTGAACAGGCGACGCAGGATGCGCTGGACAACCTGGAGTCCATCCTCCCAGCGCTCTTCAAGAGCGGCCAGAAGATTGCGGATGGAGCGACGGAGTTTCAGCCAGGCCATCCAGAGCCGAAGTCCTGAGGGGGGAACACGCTCATACAATCGTTTCTCGTTCACTCCCAGTCGCTTCACTTCATCAAGAAAGGAGGAGTCCTTGATGGGATATTCAGGGATTGAAAAGTTTGATAGATAGTCGTATTTGCTCAACAGTAGATCTTTGGCGCAATGATGATTGTGGTATTGGCGTTGAACGAAATTGCGCAGGCTTTTCCTGCTGTAATTGGTAAGATAAGGGCTCAGCTTGGCCATGCTGTTGATGCGATGTAGTAGATACGTCTTGTAGTGAAACTCGTAGTAAACGATGGGTGTGGTCTGGTCGGGAGCATCCCCTTTGGCTTTAGCGTTGTGATACCCATGATCCAAAAATTCGCAGCTTCCTTGGGCAAAAAAGCATTTGGGGCTGTAGGTGGAAATCTGGTAGCGGTTGCGATGCAGGGGGTTGGCCCAATACTTATGGCTGATCCGTAGGGTGGAGGGGCTTTCCTTGAAGGGGCTCAGGGCGTGCTCAATGTCTGCTCGATTCATGGATACGCCTTCCGGTGTTAGGCAGGCGATGAATTCATCGCAATCCAGGGGAAAGTAAAAGTCGTGGGGATCCGTTTGGTCGAGATGCTGAATCAAACGGGTAAAAATATTGCCTTTGTTTTCAAAGCTCTTTGGTCCCAAATAGCTTCGATTGATTTGAATCCCTCTCTTTTCAGCTGCCTTCAACTCTGCAAGGACCTCCGGTTCTGTTGAGCCATTGTCAAATATAAAAAGGGAGGACGCGCCAAACAGGGATTCGTGATATTGCAAAAAAAGAGGTAGCAAAGACACCTCATTCTTTTGCATCATTAAAATTGCGATCTTTAGGTCGCCATTGTATCTCATTGCCGCCTTTTGCGACCCGCGGGTTTGATTGTGAGAACTTTATCAGTCCTCTTGCTGGGGCGAAGGTTTCTCGCGCTCATTGCCCCAGATGGCCGGTGGCGTCCACCATTGGCATCTCTGGATTCCCCCAGGCCCCCCTTTTCAGCAGCAGTGGGGCATCAGGGCTGGGGCGGGCGGCCTCCCCAGCGGCGAAGGCCGCATCGGCCCAGGCCAGCAGCAGGTTGCCCAGCACGCCGCCATCGGCCCGATCTTCAGGCCGCAGATTGAAATGGTCGCCGCCATCGACGAGTACCAGCTGGTTGCCCCGCCGGTGGGCCAGCCGCATCGGGTCGATGGCCTCCGGATCGGGGGGCACCACCCAATCCCGGCTGCCGCTCACCACCAGCACCCGCCCATTCATCTGCAGACCTGCCCCACGGGGGAACAGCAACGATGACGGCGGACTTACGGCCGCCACGGCGATCACCCGCGGGTCGGCGATGGCGGCCTGGTTCACCCCCTGCAGCCAGCTGCATTGCAGGGTCCAACTGAGGTTGCGGTTGGGGTCGCGCACCTCGTCGCAGCGGTCCAGCAGGTGGGCCTCCATCGGACGCAGGCCCGCCAGCTGGAGCACGGTGGTGCCCCCCCACGAATGGCCGAGCATCACCACCTGTTGGGTGTTCACTTTGGTTGCCAGGCCCAGGGAGTCGACCTGATCGATGGCGGCCTTCAGATCCATGGGCCGGAGGGCCAGCTCCTTGGGGGAAGGTGGTGGGGCCTTCCCCTCCAGCACCGCCCGCTGTTGGCTGTTGTCGCTCCCCGGATGGCGGGGCAGGATCACGGTGTAGCCCCGGCTGGCCAGGATCCGGGCCCAGCCCAGGAAGCTCTTCGGGGAGTCCCAGAGCCCATGGGAAATCAGCACCAATCGCCCGTTTGCGGCGGCCTGCGGTTCGACGATCACCAGGGCCAGGGGCTCCTTGCGGTGGGCGACGGCCAGCTCCGCCGTGCGGATGGTGCTGCTGGTGGTGGCCGGAATCGGGGTGGCTGGGGCGGGAGCCGGCGGCAGGGTGGCGAGCAGGCGTTCCGCTTCATCCCGTTGGGTCAACATGCGCTGGGCGATCACCTTGGCCTGGGTGAGATCCAGGCTGAGCCGTTGGCCGGGCAAGGCTGCGATCAGATCCAGCAGGGTGGGCTTGCCGTTCACGGAGGCTTTCTCCAGGGCCAGCCGAAGGGTTTCGCCGCTGAGATCCGTGGCCTGACCCTCCACCTGGCCGAAGGAGGAGAGCACCAGCATGGCCTGCTCCACCAGGGGCGATCCGATGGATCCATCCACGATGTTGCTGATGCTCAGGGGCACGGGCTTATTCAGGATCTCCCAGAGTTCTCGGCCGAGGGATCCATTGGTGGCCCGATCCAGCTCGGCCAGGTCGCTGTTGCCATTGCGCAGGGCCTCGGGGCTCTTCAGTTCACTCACCTTCAGGGTGAAGCGCGTCTCCAGCAGGGGGAGATAGGCCACGATCTCCTCCAGGGCCTGGGCCGGAGCCAGGGGAGCCAGGGGCAGGAGGGCGCCGATCCACCCGGCCAGAGCCCACCCGGCCCGACGCCGATGGCCTCGGGCGACCTTCTCCCGAGGAGCTGCCGGGGAGGTGGAAACTGGCATCCGAAACGCTGGATTGAAGGGCTCCTAACCTATGCGGTTCCTGGGGTCCGTGGCCCCGGTGGCGGCCGGAAGGGTGGTTTCCCCACCCCAGTATTTGAAGGCCAGCAGCGCCAGGGTCACCACGGCCATGCCCGCACCGGCGAAGAAGATCTCGCTGCCGGAACTGCTGGGATCGTGCATCAAGCCCTGGAGATTGCTGAGGCTCTCCAGAAAGGACACCGCCATGGCGATGATCACGAAATTGGCAAACTGCCCCTTGAGGCTGTGAAAGCTCTCCGCCCGCATCGCACTCGGCAGGGGGAGGGGTTTGATGAACAGGGAGAACATCCCCAACGCCAGCGTCAGGCACCCAGCGCCCACCAGGAGCAGGTTGATGCCCTCCAGCACGCTCACTTCAAAGGAGGGGAGCTCATGGCCTTCCGCCTGGCCCAGCAAGGCGTTGTCGAGCTGCTCACACACCAGTCGCAGTCCCTTGGCAAAGAGGGCCACACTCGCCGCCAGAAGCCCAAGGACGGGAGCCACCAACAGCAGCCGTGCCGAGAACAGGAGTTTTTTGAGCATGGAAGGGGCGGCGTGTGGGCTGGGGCCGGCCCGCAATGTAGGGGCTGTCGGGGGGTAGGAGCCCCAGGGCTCAGGAGGCGGCGGGCAACCGGGGACAGGCCTCCACCAGGGTGCGGGTGATGGGGGCCCGGGGCTGGCTCAGCAAGGCGCTCCCTGGCCCCTCCTCCACGATCCGGCCCCCCTCCAGCACGATCACCCGGTGGCAGAACCCGCTCGCCACCGAGAGGTCGTGGGTGATGAACACCATCCCCAGCCCCAGCTGCTGCTGCAGGGACCGCAGCAGGGCCAACACCTCCGCCTGAACCTCCGCATCCAGCATGCTCACGCTCTCATCGCAGAGCAGCACGCGGGGCTGGAGGATCAGGGCCCGGGCGATGGCCACCCGCTGCTGCTGGCCGCCGGAGAGCTGGCGGGGGCGCCGGTGCTCAAACGCCTCCGGAGGCTCGAGGCCCACCGCCGCCAGCTGGTCGCGAGCCCGCTGCCGGGCTTCGGCCCGCCCGGCCAGTCCGTGAATCAGCAGGGGGTCGGCCACCGCCTCGCCCACGGACATCTGGGGATTGAGGCAGGCCAGCGGATCCTGAAACACCATCTGCAGCTGGCGGCGGGCCTGCCGCAGGGCTTCCCCCCGCAGGTGGCGCAGATCCTGCCCCAACAACCGCACCGCCCCGCCTCGCACGGGAGCCAGCCCCATCAGGGCCCGGCAGAGGGTGCACTTGCCGCAACCGGAGGCCCCCACCACCCCGATCGTTTCTCCCCCATGGAGGGTGAAGCTCACCCCATCCACGGCCTTGAGCCAGCGGGGCGCCCAGGGCGGGGACGGCAGGGGATGCCAGCTGCGCAGCTCCTCCAGCTCCAGCAGCACGGGCGCTTCGGCGGGAGCCTCGCTCTGCCGACCCTCCCGCTCCCGGGCCGCCTGCACCAGCCGGCGCCCCACATCGGAGCTGGGGGTGGTGAGCACCTGCCGGCTCCCCCCCTGCTCCACCAGCCTCCCCCCATCCAGCACGCCGATGCGCTCACACCAGCGGCCGGCCATGGCGAGATCGTGGGTGATCAGCAGCAGGGCACTGCCCGCTTCCTGGCAGAGGTCGCAGAGCTCGGCCATCACCTGCATGGTCACCGCCACATCCAGGCTGGTGGTGGGCTCGTCGGCGATCACCAGCGGTGGGTTGAGGGCCATGGCCAGGGCGATCGCCACCCGCTGCCGCATGCCGCCGCTGAATTCGTGGGGATAACTGCCATAGCGGGCCGGTTCGATGCCCACCCGGGCCAGAAGCTCCTCCACCCGGGCCCGAAGCTGGGCGCGCCCGGCGGGCCGGTGGGCGGCCAGGGTGTCGCGCAGATGCTCCCCCACCGTCAGGAGTGGGTTCAGGCGGGTCATGGGGTCCTGAAACACCAGCCCCACGGCCTCGCCCCGGAGGCGGCGCAGGGCGCCCTGATCCAGCAGGCGCGGATCCTGCCCCGCCAGCAGCAGGGTGCCCTCGCACCCACTCCCCGGGGGCAGCAGTTGCAGCACGGCCCGGGCCACCGTGCTCTTGCCGCAACCGGAGGGCCCCACCAGGGCCATCCGGTTGCCCCGCCACAGCTGGAGATCCAACCCCTGCAGGGTGGGGGCTGGAGCGCCGGGGTAGTGCACCCTCAGCTGGCCCAGTTCGAGCACGGGAGCGCCGGTGTCCAG
>JAYKJF010000068.1:0-3998 GCA_035285785.1 Cyanobacteriota bacterium | reverse complement strand
CCGCAGCTTCTACAACCTCAACAGCAACTACAAGGTGTCCCGCCACCTTGTGGAGAAGCTGCTGGGGCGCACCACCCACGGCAAATCTGAAGAGATCGCCTGGTCGGCTGTGCTGATGACCCGCGGTGTGAAGGGGATGGTCGATGACATCCTTAACAGCCAGGAGTATCTGGACGCCTTCGGCTACGACACCGTGCCTTACCACCGCAACCGCGTGGTGGGCAGCCGTGACCTAGGCGAAACCCCCTTCAACATCACCAGCCCCCGCTACGACGAGTACTACCGCGGCATCCTGGGCTTCCCCCAGGTGGTGTACACCGGCACGGCAAAGGCCTACCCCGAGCGCGCCCGTCAACGCCGTGGTGGCTTCCCCGAGGACTACCTCCCCTGGGTGCGCACCATGCCCGCCATGCGTACCACCGGAGCCCCCGCCGGGAGCGTTGGTGGTGACTACCTCTCGAAGGTGCCCTATCGCAGCATCGGCCGCTGATCGGCTGATCCCCAAATTTCGATCGAAGAGGCGGCTCAAGGGCCGCCTTTTTGCTGCATGTGATCCCGCCACTTCTCCTGCAGCGCCTGTGTCCAATGCGACAGGCAGCGGTCAGTGGATGCTGACCACGGGAGCCAAGAGGCATCCGGATCGGGGAAAGTTGACCACAGTGATCCCAAGCGAAAGCGGAAGCCGTGAGTCAAGCCCTCTCTTCGTTGGCACGCATGACCATGCGTCAACTGCGCCAAGTGGCGAGCGACCTGGGCGTGTCTCTGTACAGCCGCAAATCGAAAGACGAACTGATGGCCGCCATCAGCCAGCGGCAGGACGAGCCTGAAGCCTGCCTGCGGGCGATCGAGGCCGAGATGAGCCCGGCCCCCAGACCAGCACCCACCACCAACGTGGTGTTCCTGCCCCGAGATCCCCAATGGGCCTATGTGTTCTGGGAGATCTCTGACACCGACCGCGACAGCGCCTTGGCCGCCGGTGCCAGCCAGCTCTGCCTGCGTGTAGCCGACGTGACTGGCCTGGCCGGCGGTGCCGCCCATCCCCACACCATGCAGGAGGTTGTGGTGGATAGCCATGCCACCGAGTGGTATCTGCCGGTGCCCCTCAGCGACCGCGACTACCGGGTTGAGCTCGGCTATCGCAAGGGGAGCGCCGGTGGCTGGATCTCCCTGGCCTTCTCTTCCGTGGCCCGGGTGCCTGCCCTCCACCCCAGCGAGCAGATCCTCGATCAGTTCGTGCCGTTCTCGCTGGAAACCATGCCCACGGCGCTGCCCACCCCCGTGGAGCCCGCCGATTCCGGCCTGCACGAGCGTCTCTATCAAACCGCCACATCCCGCTGGCGCCGGGTGGGCGGCCATGGCTCGGAAGCCTTCCACGAACTGGAAGACTCGGCCCTGATGATGGGGGAGCGCAGCGATTCGGGCGCCGGCATCTGGGCCAGTGGCCGCAATGAATCCGGCATCGGAGGGGTGGCCCCGCGTCAGCGCTCCTTCTGGCTCGTGGCCGACGCCGAGCTGATCGTGTACGGGGCCACCGATCCCTCAGCCCGCCTCACGATCGGCGGTGAGGAGGTGCCCCTCTCCGCCGATGGCACCTTCCGCATCCAGGTGCCCTTCCGCGACGGCGAGCAGCTCTATCCAATTGAGGCCGTCGCCGCCGACGGTGTCCAGAAGCGCAGCATCACGATGGAGTTCCGCCGCTCCACACCGCAAGACCACAGCAACCCGGCAGACCAGGCCAAAGCTGAGTGGTTCTGATGGACAAGCGTGGGGTCAAGGTGTTGGTGGCACTCACCCCGCTGGCGGGTGCCCTGGCCTTCCCCTTAGCGGTGCCCCTGGTTATGAAGCACATGGGCATCCCTGCAGCTGTGCTGACCGCCGTGGTGGTTGGCACAGTGTGGTTCATAGCGATGTTGCGAACCTCAGAGCTGCCCCAGCACTGAGCACTTCCGCAGCACTGAACAGGCACCTGTGGGAATCCTGAGGCTGGTGCTCTCGGGATTCGATGACCTGTGGTTGGCGATTACGGCTCATGGGCCCAGCCAGCCTGTTAGCCCTGGCGATCGCACTGGGATCCTGCCAGGGGAAAGCCGGCCTGACCGGTGCGCCACCCACGCCGGGCCCGCTACCACCGGGAATCACGGTGGTGTTCAACCACAACGACAACCAGCGCTACAAAAGCCCAATCAACGGGCAGTGGCGCCGTGGTGACAACCTCGAGGCCTTTCTTCTCAGGGGCATCGGTGAGGCCAGGCGCGAAATCCTGGTGGCGGTGCAGGAGCTCTCCCTGCCCCGGGTCGCCGAAGCTCTCGCCCAGCGTCACCGCGAAGGACTCACGGTGCGGGTGATCCTGGAAAACACCTACTCGGCCCCCTGGAGCCAGGAGCACCCCGCCGATCTGAGCCCTCACCAGCGCACCCGCCACAACCAGCTCGAAACCCTGGGCTGGGGTGATGCGGTGGCAATCCTGCAGCGCCAAGGGGTTCCCCTGATCGACGACACCGCCGATGGCAGTAAGGGCAGTGGTCTGATGCACAGCAAGTTTCTGGTGATCGACCGCCGCAGCGTGATCACCGGCTCAACGAACTTCACCCCCTCCTGCACCCACGGGGATCCGGATGATCCGCGCACCCGCGGGAATGTGAACCACCTGCTCCGTTTCGAGAGCCCGGCCCTAGCGGAGCTGTTCAGCGCCGAATTCAACCGGATGTGGGGCGATGGCCCAAGCGGCGCCCAAGACAGCCGCTTTGGGATCGCTAAGGAGTCGGGGCCGCTGCAGGTGGTGAAGGTGGGCTCCACCCCGGTGGCCGTGCTGTTCGCCCCCCATCGACGCCGTGACCCAAACCACGGCCTGGCCTTGATCAACACCCTGCTGGCCGGCGCCAAACGACGCGTGGATCTAGCCCTCTTCGTGCTCTCCGATCAGAGCCTGGCCAACACCCTGGGACAACTGCACCGCCGCGGCGTGAAGATCCGCCTGCTGGCGGATCCGGGCTTCGCGAACCGCTCCTTCAGTGAAGTTCTCGATCTGCTGGGCACCTCTCTGCCCGATCGCGATTGCAAGCTGGAAGCCGGCAACGCCCCTCTCCAGCAGGCCATCGATGGGGTGGGCACGCCCCAGCTCGCCAGAGGCGACAAGCTCCACCACAAGCTTGCGGTGATTGATGGTGAGCGGATCATCACAGGCTCGTTCAACTGGAGCCCCTCAGCAGCCCACCAGAACGACGAAACCCTGCTGGTGATCGATTCACCCCAGCTCGCCAGACACTTCACCGCCGAGATCGATCGGCTCTGGCGCGGGGCGGAACTGGGCGTGAGTGCGCGGCTGAAACGGACGCAGGCGCGGCAACGGGCACTGTGTGGCAGCGGGAAGACGCGCTAGCCCACTGGCTGAAACCACCCAGCGCGAATAAGGCCGGAGAGGGCACAGCCACGATCACAGAACGCAGATGGCTGTGCCGCAAACGACGAACTCACCCCACACCAACAACGCAACCAGCCTCCGCACAGACAGTGGGAATAGCTCATGAAACCGTGACATGCCCAATCCATTCGTCCTTCCCGGCAAAGACAGTTGGATCTGTCGACTGGTCATGATCGGCAGCCATCTGCAGCTGGAAGCAACCCGTGGCGACCTGCGCTGCACCACCTGGCTCACACCACTGCAGAGCCCCCTAGAAGCTGCCTATGCCCTCACGCAGAATCCAAGCTGCTGCTTAAGCTTGATCCACTCTGATCTGACCACCCCCTAACAGGTCGGCCAGAAGCAACAGCACTTGGCTTAACTCAGCGCACGCACCCGCTTCGGCCCACCAGGGGCTTCAAAGCCAACCTGTGTTACAGAGAGACGCCTTGAACTCCAAAGAAACCGCCTAGGGCACAACAACCTGAAACACGATTAGACGACCCCTCGACCACCGAAAGGCGATGGGTCAATTTCCCAGCCACCTGAAATCAGCTGACCCAGGAAAACACGCATGTCCCTAATGGAGGCGGTTGTA
>JAYKJF010000067.1:0-15512 GCA_035285785.1 Cyanobacteriota bacterium | reverse complement strand
TCCTTCTGGCAGGACTTCCAGGCGGAGCGCACCCTGGCCACCCTGGCCAGCTCCCTCCCCCAACGGGCCCAGGTGTGGCGCGATGGGGTGGTGCGGTCGGTGGCGGCGGACAGCCTGGTGCCGGGGGATCGGGTGGTGCTGGAAGAGGGGGAGCGGGTGCCCGCCGATTGCCGGCTGCTGCGCAGTGCGGCCCTTCTGCTTGATCTCTCCCTGCTCACGGGCGAATCCCAGCCCATGCCCCGCCAGGCCGACCCCCTGCCCCTGCGGGAAGGCCGGCCCCTTCCTGCGGTGGAGTGCGCCAATCTGCTGCTGGCGGGCACCACGGTGGCCAGCGGTCGGGGGGAGGCCATGGTGTACGCCACTGGGCTGGAGACGGAATTCGGCCATGTGTTTGCGGTGGGCCTCCTGGTGGCCAACGTGCCGGAGGGCCTCCTCCCCACGGTCACCCTGGCCCTGGCCATCACGGTGCAGCGCATGGCTCGCCAGCAGGCCCTGGTGCGCCGGCTCTCGGCGGTGGAAACCCTGGGCTCGGTGAGTGTGATCTGCAGCGACAAGACCGGCACCCTCACCTGCAACCGGATGGAGCTGGAGGAGGTGTGGCTGCCGGAGGACTGGCCCCAGGGCCGCAGCTTCCTGCTGGCGGGGAGCGCCCTCTGCAACAACGCCCAGCCAGCCCCCTCCGGTCCCGCGGGAGAGTCGACCGAAGCGGCCCTCCTGCAGGCGGCCACCGCTGCCGGACTGGACGTGCCCGTGCTGCGGGCCCGCCACCCCCGTCTCCTGGAGTTGCCCTTTGATTCCCATCGCCGCCGCATGAGCGTGGTGGTGGCGTGGAGCCCCGGGCACGAGGGCTGCCCGCCCCTGCCCCCGTGCGGCCGGTTGGTGCTCACAAAGGGGGCGCCCCTGGAGATGATGGCCCAATGCACCGCCTGGCTCCTGCCCTCCGGCGCCGTGCCCCTGCAGGCGGCGGAGCGCACCCTGGTGCGGCAGGCCAACGATCGCCTGGCCGCCCAGGGCTATCGGGTGCTTGCGCTGGCCCTGGCGCCGGTGGGGGAGGGGCCGTTGCCGAGCGGGGAGGTGCTGGAGAGCCACCAGATCCTGGTGGGCCTGCTGGGGCTCTACGACCCCCCCCGGGCGGAGGTGCCCCGCGCCATCCGCCAGTGCCGGGAGGCGGGGATCAAGGTCACCATGGTGACGGGCGACTACGGGCTCACGGCCCAGGCGGTGGCCCAGCAGCTGGGCCTGCTGGATCCCTCCCCCCTGGCCGGTTCGGGGCCGATGGCCGATCCGGTGCGGGTGATTGAGGGCAGCACCCTGGCGGCGATCGGCGAGCTGCAGTTGCGCCAACTCCTCAAATACCGCCATCGCCTGGTGTTTGCCCGGGTGACCCCGGAACAGAAACTGCGCCTGGTGCAGGCCTACCGCTCCCTGGGGGAGGTGGTGGCTGTGACGGGGGATGGGGTGAACGATGCGCCCGCCCTGCGGGCTGCCGATGTGGGCCTGGCCATGGGGCGCTCCGGCACGGATGTGGCCCGGGAAGCGGCCGACATCGTGTTGCTCGACGACAACTTCGCCACCCTGGTGGCCGCCATCCGCTATGGCCGCTCGGTGGTGGCCAACATCGGCAAGTTCATCACCTATGTGCTCGCCTCCAACGTGCCCGAGGTGGCGCCGTTTCTGGCCATGGTGCTGATTCAGGTGCCCGCGGCCCTCACCGTGCTGCAGATCCTGGCGGTGGATCTGGGCACCGATCTGTTGCCCGCCCTCGGCCTGGGCAGCGAGCCCCCGGAGCCCCTCACCATGACCGTGCCCCCGCGGGGCCGGGGCTTGCCCCTGCTCAACCGAGCGGTGATGGTGCGGGCCTACCTGGTGCTGGGCCTGACGGAGGCCGCCCTCTCCATGGGGGGCTACCTGAAGGTGTGGACCGACCACGGCGTGCCCCTCCAGCAGCTTCGGCGCCTGGCTCCCCAGCTGCTCCACCACCGGGCCGAGCCCTGGGTGGCCGGGGTGCAGACCCAGGCCAGCACCCTGGCCTTCGCCCTGATCGTGGCCGGCCAGATGGGGGCGTTGCTGGCCTGCCGCAGCGACCGGCTGCCCGTCTGGCAGCTGCTGGGGGTGCCCAACCCCCTGCTCTGGCTGGGGCTGCTGAGCGAGCCCCTGCTCGCCAGCGCCCTGATCCTGCTGCCGGCCCTGGCCGGGGTGTTCGGCTTCCTGCCCCTCAGCCCGGGAGACGGGCTCCTGCTGGTGGCGGCCCCCCTGGTGGTGCTTCTGGTGGACACGGCCTTCAAGGCGGGTTTGAGGGCCCTGAAACGCCGCCAGATCTGACATGCTGGCCCGGACCGCGCCCCCCGGCCATGCCCTTCGGCCTGCCCTCCTACCGCCAACGGCCGACCACCGCTTCACAGTCCTGGGAGCCGCCCGCCGCCAGCTGGAGCCATCCCATCGGCGCCGGTTGGAACGAGCCCTACACGGTGCGGTATGCCAGCAATCTGGACGACGGTCCGAACCACGGCATGCCCCTGGGGGGCCTGGGGGCGGGCTGCATCGGCAGGGCGCCGGATGGGGCCTTCAACCTCTGGCACCTGGATGGGGGGGAGCACTGGTTCGGCGTGCTGCCCGATTGCCAGTTCGCCCTTTTTGAAAGCGATGGGGCCTCCAGCCAGGCCCGGGCCCTGGCCACCCAGCCCCTGCGGGACGACAGCCGCCCCGCTCCGGAGGGGGGCGCGCCCGAGCCCGCCCCACCCCTGAGCGCCTGGAGCTGGCTGCCGGCCGGCAGCGGCACCTATGCCGCCCGCTATCCCTGGAGCACCACCCACTACGCCGGGGTGTTCCAGACCCAGGTGCGCTGTGAGGCCTTCAGCCCCATCCTGCCGGGCGACTACCAGCGCAGCAGCTACCCGGTGGCGGTGTTCACGTGGACGCTCCACAACCCCACCCCCGCGCCCCTGACGGTGTCGGTGCTGGTGAGTTGGCGCAACACCTGCGGTTGGTTCACCAACACCGATCCCTCCGCTGAGGTGCACTTCCGCGACGATGGCAGCCCGGAACACAACTACGTGCCGGCCATCGGACGGAGCGAAGGGCAGCGCAACCGCCTGGTCAGCCAGCCCGGCCTCAAGGGCGTGGTGCTGGAGGGGAGCCAGGCCCCCACGGCGGCTCCGGGGGAAGGGGATGGCCAGTGGTGTGTGGCCGTTCCGGACGAGACGGCTTTCGGCGGCCAGGCCGTGGAGATCTTCCGCTGCGGCCGCTGGAACCCCTGGGGCGATGGGGAGGAGATCTGGGGGCCCTTCGCCCGGGATGGCTCCCTGCCGGAGAGCAACAACGACCGGCGCAGCGGCCGGAATGATCCCGCCAGTGCTGCCCTCGCGGTGCGCTGCACCCTGGAGCCCGGCCAGACCCTGGAGCTGCCGGTGGTGCTCACCTGGGATCTGCCGCTCACGGCCTTCGCCACCGGCTGCCACGCCCTGCGGCGCTACACCGACTTTTTTGGTGCGGAAGGCAACCAGGCTGCGGCGATCGCCGCGGAAGCCCTGCGCGACTGGCCCTCCTGGCGTGCCCAGATCCAGACCTGGCAGGCCCCGATTGTGGAGCGCCAGGATCTGCCGGAGGCCCTGCGGATGGCCCTCTGCAATGAGCTCTACGACCTGGCCAGCGGGGGCACCCTCTGGACCGCCGCCACCCCGGAGGATCCGGTGGGGCGCTTCGGGGTGCTGGAGTGCCTCGACTACGCCTGGTACGAAAGCCTCGACGTGCGGCTCTACGGCTCCTTTGCCCTGCTGCAGCTCTGGCCCGAGCTCGACAAGGCCGTGCTCCGCAGCTTTGCCCGGGCCATCCCCGCCGCCGATGCCACCCCCCGGCCCATCGGTTGGTATTTCACCCAGGGCAAGGGGCGGGTGGAGGCGGCCCGCAAGGTGGCCGGCGCCACCCCCCACGATCTGGGCGCCCCCAACGAGCGGCCGTTCGATGCCACCAACTACACCGCCTACCAGGATTGCAATCTCTGGAAGGATCTGGCCAGCGACTTCGTGCTGCAGGTGTGGCGCACCTTCCTGCTGGCCCCCACGGGGGAGGATCTGAATTTCCTGGCCCAGTGCTGGCCGGCGGCCGTTCAGGCCCTCCGCCACCTCAAGACCTTTGATGCCAATGGGGACGGCCTGCCGGACAACGGCGGTGCCCCGGATCAGACCTTTGACGACTGGCCCCTCCAGGGGGTGAGCGCCTACTGCGGGGCGCTCTGGATCGCCGCTCTGGAGGCGGTCCTGGCGATGGGCCAGCGGCTCCAGCTGCACCTGGGCCTCGACACGGCGTCGGAGCAGCGGGACTTCGGCCTGTGGCTGGAGCAATCCCGGGCCAACTTCGATCGGCTGCTGTGGAACGGGGAGTTTTATGCGATCGATGCCGACAGCGGCACGCCCGTGGTGATGGCCGACCAGCTCTGCGGGGATTTCTATGCCCGGCTCCTGGGGTTGGCCCCGGTGGTGGCCGATGAACGGGCCCAATCCTCCCTGCGGGCCATCCGGGAGGCCTGTTTTGAACGGTTTGAAGGGGGCCGCCTGGGGGTGGCCAACGGCCTGCGCCGGGATGGCACGCCCCTGGATCCCAAGGGCACCCACCCCCTGGAGGTGTGGACCGGCATCAACTTCGGCCTGGCGGCCTACTACCGCCTGATGGGAGACACCCCCACGGCGCTGGCCATCACCTCCGCCGTGGTGGAGCAGGTGTACAGCGGCGGCCTGCAGTTCCGCACCCCCGAGGCGATCACGGCGGTGCGCACCTTCCGGGCCTGCCACTACCTGCGGGCCATGGCGATCTGGGCCCTTTGGGCCACCCACACGGGCTGGCAACCGATCCCGGGGGCCGGGCGGCAGGCGGTGGCCCTGCCATGAGGCGCTGGTGTGTGCGGGTTGTTCTGCCCTTTGTGATGGCCCTCCTCCTGGGGGGGCTCCCCGCTCCGGCCGGGGCGATGATCCACGCCCACCCCGACTCCGACACGGCCACGGGGGTGGTGCGCAGCCTGGAAACCCTCCGCGATCTCGACTACCGCAGCTGGCAGGTGGTGGCCTACAGGGAGGGGCCCCAGGGGGGACCGGTGCGCCTGCGGATCGTGGGCTATCCGGGTCGGGTGCGCCTCGACCATCCCACGCCCCTGCTGGTGACCAGTGGCCGCCGCCTCTGGGAGCTGGCGGATCTCACCCTGGCCAACCCCAAGCTGGTGGGGGATGGGCGGGATGCGGCAGCGGAATTTGATCTGGCGCCCCTGCTGGAGGATCTGCAGAGCAATCGCCCCCTGCGGCTGGAGCTTCCCGGCGTGTTCACGGAACTCCCGGTCCCCCCCTATGTGGTGGGGGAATGGCGCCAGTTGCCCACCTGGGAGGATCCCGCTCCGGTCCGATGACGGACTGGATCCGCTGGATGGATCGGGCCCTCCAGCTGGCGGCGCTGGCCGAGGGGCGCACCAGCCCCAATCCCCTGGTGGGTGCCGTGGTGCTGGATCGGGACGGCGAGCTGGTGGGGGAGGGCTTCCATGCCCGGGCCGGAGAGCCCCATGCGGAGGTGGGAGCCCTGCGTCAGGCGGGAGAGCGGGCCCGGGGTGGCACCTTGGTGGTGACCCTGGAGCCCTGTTGCCACCACGGGCGCACCCCGCCCTGTTGCGATGCCGTGATCGCCGCGGGGCTGGCCCGGGTGGTGGTGGCCCTCACCGATCCCGATCCCCGGGTGGGGGGGGCGGGCCTGGCCCGGTTGCGGGCGGCGGGGCTGGAGGTGGTGGAGGGCGTGGGGGAGGGGAAGGCCAGGGCGCAGAACCGGGCTTTTCTGCATCGCTGCCTGCAGGGCAGGCCCCTGGGGGTGCTCAAGTGGGCCATGAGCCTGGATGGCCGCACCGCCCTGCCCAACGGGGAGAGCCAATGGATCAGCGGGCCGGCGGCCCGGCAGTGGGTGCATGGGTTTCGGGCGCGGTGCGATGCGGTGATCGTGGGGGGCGGCACGGTGCGCTGCGACGATCCCCGGCTCACCAGCCGGGGGCGCCGCCAACCGGAGCCCCTGCGGGTGGTGCTCAGCCGGGAGCTGGATCTCCCTGCCGCTGCCCATCTCTGGGATCGGGAGGCGCCCACCCTGGTGGCCCATGGCCCGGAGGCCCGCCCGGAAGCCTGCCAGCGGATCGACGCCCTGGGGGTGGAGCGGCTGGCCCTGGAGCGCTGCGGCCCCAGGGCCCTGCTGGAGGCCCTCGCCCAGCGGGGCTGCAACCAGGTGCTCTGGGAATGTGGCCCGGCCCTGGCGGCGGCGGCCCTGCAGGAGGGGTGCGTGCAGGAGGTGGTGGCGGTGATCGCGCCCAAGCTGCTCGGGGGGGAGCTGGCCCGCACGCCCCTGGGGCTTCTGGGGGCTGAACGGATGGGGGAGGTTGCCCATCTGGCCACGGCGGAGGTGGGTTGGCTGGCGGACGACCTCCGCTGGCGGTTGGCGTTGGAGGGTCCATGGCCGCCCCGCTGAATCCGCTGAAGACCGTGCTGATGGAGGCGCCCCTGCGCTGGCCCGTGCCCCTGGCGTCGGTGCTGTTGGCGGCCCTGGCCTGGGTGGGGCTGGATCTGCTCGCGGCCCGGTTGCCGAAGGGATCCACCACCCGGCTGCTGCTGCGGCGGGCGCGGCTGAGTGTGGCCCTCACCCTGCTGCTGGCGGGTCTGGTGGGTTGGCTCCACGGCCAGCTGGAGGCGCTGGGATGGAATCTGCCGAGCGACGGGCAGGGGGTGCGGGACGCCCTGCTCACCCTGGGGGTGATGTGGACCCTCCTGCGCTTGAAGACCAGCCTGCTGGGGAAGCTTGCCCTGGAGGAGGTTCTCTGGGGCGGGCGCGGGGAGCGGGAGCGGGCTGGGGCCCTCGATCTGATCGACAAGACCGTGACGGGCCTGGTGGCCCTGCTGGGGGGACTGGCCGTGCTGAAGCTGCTGGGGGTGTCCGCCGCGGTGCTGCTCACGGCCAGTGGCCTGGGGGCGGCGGCCCTGGGGTTCGGCGCCCGCACCCTGGTGGAAAACCTGCTGAGCGGCCTGATGCTGTATGTGAACCGGCCCTTCGCCGTGGGCGATCTGATCGAGCTGCCGGCCCAGAAGCTGGGCGGGATGGTGCGGGGCATCGGGCTCTTCAGCAGCGAACTTCTCACCCCGGATGGGGAACTGCTCTATGTGCCCAACGGGCTGTTCGTCCATACCGTTGTGGTGAACAGCAGCCGCCGGCCCCACCGGCGTCTGCTGCTGGAGATGGGGGTGGAGCTGGGATCCCGGGCGGATGGGGAGGGGTTGGTGCAGGCGCTGGGCGCCTGGTTGGCCCGGAACCCCCGGGTGAAAGGGGATCTGCCCCAACGGGTGAGCTTCAGCGGCGTGAAGGATGGGGCCCTGCAGCTGCGGCTGGAATGTGGCCTCAGCGACGACCTCGAGGCTTTTCATGCCCTGCGGCAGGAGTTGCTCTTGGAGCTGGCCGACCAGCTGGCCCTCCGCGGGGGAAAGCTGGCCTCCGGGGGGTTGGCCCCCTGAGGTTTGTCAGATCAGCTCCGGGTGGCGCGGGTCGCCTTTGAAGGGGCCCTCCACCGCGCTGGTGATCCAGCCGCCGTAGAAACCGCCGGGTTGGGGCACCACCCGCTCCCCGTCCACCCAGCAGCCATCCATCGGCCCGGCGTAGAGGGCAATCCAGCCGGCCAGGGGCGCGAAGGCCGCCGTGGGTTCCGGGTAGAACCACCCCACCCGCTCCAGGGCCCGGCCATCCGGGGCCACCACATCGAGATAGCGGGCCACTCCCTTCCACTCGCAGAAGCTGCGCCCGGCAGCGGGCCGCAGCATGGTGGAATCGAAGGCCTCCGGCGGCAGATAGAAGGTGGGGGGATGGAAGGTTTCCAGCACCCGGTAGGAGCGGTGGGTGTGGGCCAGCAGGCGTCCCAGGGCCTCCACGCGGATGGGCTGTTCGCAAAGCACCAGGGCCGGGGGGCGGGGATAGGCGGCAACCACCTCGCGGCTGAAATTTGAATTGGAGGACATCTTTGCAAGCCTTGGTAGATTGGGAAGAGACAAAAATACCGACGGAATGGAACGGGCCTTAGTTGTGATTATTGCCGAAACGAGGGCCCATGAATTCACCTTTGATCTTTTTGAAAAGAATGTGCTCCGCGCCCTTGATGCCGACCTGGCCTTGTGCGTGGCAAAAAACGAATGGGAAGATACGAAGAATCCCTTTTATCAGCATGCGAAGTATGTCTGGACCATTGAGGAGCCGGGGGATTGGGGGCAGGCGCTGGATGAGGCGCAGGCCATCGAGGGTTGCCCGGGAGACTGGCGCCTTCTGCTCAATCTGACTGGGAATCTGATGGGGGGTGTGCATGATGGCCAGGGGCGAAAAAGTGGGTCGGGTTCGATCCTTCTCTTCTTCCGATGGCTTTTGAAGCAACGGCTCCTGGAGAGCGGGGTGCTGGATCACTACGATCGCTTTATTATCACCCGCTCCGACTACATTTACCTCACGCCCCATTATCCCCTTCATTTGATGGATCCTGAAAAGATATGGATCCCGGATGGAGAGGACTATGAGGGCTACACGGATCGGCATATTGTGGTTGGCCGAGCGGATGTGCTCAAGGTGCTCTCCGTCACCGATCCCATGTTGTGCCACACCGAACTTCTCTATGAGGAGATGCGGCGCAAGGAAGACTGGAATTTGGAGCGCTATCTTCGCTGTGTGTTCCGTCGCTTTGGTTTGGAATCGCGCGTGCGGCGCTTTCCTTACACGATGTATGCCGTGCGCTCCGGGGATGGGCGCACCAGTTGGAGCAATGGCCTGTTCTCCGAGGAGTTGGGCTATTTCATCAAATACAGGGATGAATATCGGAAGTCTTTAATCCCCCGAATGATGATTCGCAAGCCCAGCGATTGGGACCCCTTCACCGCAACTGCCTTCTTCCAGGTGGCCGATGCGACCCAGGCCATCCAGGATCTCACCACCAAGTGGGTTCATCCGATCAGCAATCCGCGCCTGAAAGATTTGTTTTGCAAGCTGATCTATGGCACGATGCTTTCCTATAAGTGGTTTCAGCAGATCTATCCACGCCTGGCGGCGCTCCAGGCCCGGCTGTTGCGCTTGGGTGGCCGGCGGATTGCCCTTCCAGAGAGGATCCATTAAGTGCAACCCTCTGTTCTGATCATTGGGGTCTCGGGATTTCTGGGGGGCTACATCGCTGATGAATTTCTGCGTCAGAATTATGCGGTGATCGGGGTGGATGCCAGCGGCACCCGCCATCCAGTACGGCCCGGCCTGGCCCGTCATGACCATCTCTCCATCCCCAGCGATGCCTTTCATGCTCTGCTCAAAGACCTGCAACCCACGGTGGTGATCAATGGGGCGGGGAGCTCTTCCGTCGCCCGATCCATCAGCAATCCTTCCCTTGATTATCAGGCCAACACCGCCCTGGTTTTTGAGCTTCTGGAGGCGATTCGGCTCCACGCACCAGGCTGCAGTTTCATCACCCTCTCCAGCGCTGCGGTGTATGGAAATCCCACCCGTTTACCGATCAAGGAAAATCAGAATCTTCGGCCCCTTTCCCCCTATGGCTTCCACAAGCTTCAGGCTGAGATTCTCTGCCAGGAATACAGCTCCATTCACGGGATCCACACCGCGAGTGCCCGGATCTTCTCCGCCTATGGGCGGGGTCTGCGCCGCCAGGTGATCTGGGATATCGCCAGAAAATGTGCCATCTACGGCACCGTGGAGCTCATGGGTACCGGGGAAGAAACCCGCGATTTTCTTCATGCCAGGGATGTGGCCATGGCCATACGCCTGCTCGCCGAGCGGTCTGAATTCAAGGGGGAGGCCTACAACATTGCTTCCGGTTCCGAGGTGTCGATCCGCGACCTGGCCAGCCTTCTGATCCAGACCTTCGGCGGGCAGGAACCGGCTACGTTCAATGGCCGGCAGGACCCCGGCACGCCCAAAAACTGGCGCGCTGATATCCGAAAACTCACCTCCCTTGGCTTTTCACCCTCCATCTCCCTGGAGGAGGGGGTGCGCGATGTTCATGACTGGTTTCAAAGCGAACAGGGCAGCGGTCTCACCCCGGGATGAAATGGCGCAGCCGGCGCGCCTCCTCCCCGGCCCGACGCTGCAAGTCCTCATCACTGAGGTTGGCTTCGGCGCGCACCTGGGCCGCGAGCACATCGGCCTCCTCCACCTGGAAGCCCTGCTCCCGGGCCAGGGCGAGAAAACTCTCCAGATCCATGGGATCGGCCGGATCGCTCAGCCGGCTGGCCAGGGCGGGCTGGAGGCGGACCTGGGCCAGGAAGGCATCGAGCTGATCAAGGCTCATCGGGGCAGGCGCGGCACACCCCACCTCTTTAGCTGAGCTCTCCCGGTGCCAGCTCCCTCAGGCTGCCGGGCTCCAGCTTCACCGCCTCCCACCCCACCGGCTCCCAGGGGGCCAGCAGGGGCTCCAGGGCCCGCAGGGCGGGCCCATCGGCCTCCTCCAGCCAGGCCTCCTCCAGGCCTGATGGGATCACCACCGGCATGCGGTCGTGCACCCGCCGCAGCAGATCGTTCGGGGCGGTGGTGAGGATCACGGCGGTGTCGAGCTCGCCCCCATCGGCCCCGATCCAGCGCTCCCAGAGGCCACCGAGCCAGAAGGGCTCCCGGCTCCGGGGGCGAAACAGCCAGGGCTGCTTGCTGCCATCGGCCCGGCGCTGCCATTCATAGAAGCCATCGGCTGGCAGGAGGGCCCGCCGGTGGCGCCAGGGCCCGCGGAAGAAAGGCTTCTCACCCACGGTTTCGCTGCGGGCGTTGATGGGCCGCCGCAGGCCCTGGGGATCCTTGGCCCAGCCCGGCAGCAGGCCCCACAGGGCCAGGCCCACTTCCAGCCGGCCGTGCTCCTGGCGCTGGAGCAGCACGGGTTCGCCGGGCCGCACCTGGGGGCGGGGGGCGTAATGCTCCACCAGACCCTCCGGCAGGGGACCCTTGAGGTGGGGGAGGAGCCGGTCGATCGAGGTGGTGAGGGAATAACGGCCGCACATGGCATCCGGCGTTCGGTTCTCCAGCCCCGGGAATGGAGCAGGCAAGGGCGCCGTTGCCTAGCTTGGGCCCATTCGCGTTCCACCGCCCCATGGCCCTCCGCCAGGACGACAACCGCCCGAACCGGCGGTTAGGTCTGATCAATCTCCTGTTGATCGGCCTGGGCACCCTTCTGCTGCTCAGCAACTTCCTCACCAACCCCGGCTCCCAGGTGCCCCGGGTTCCCTATTCCCTCTTCATCGGTCAGGTGGACGCCGACAACGTGAAGCGGGCTTACATCACATCCGACCAGATCCGCTACGAGCTCAAGGCCCCCACGGTGGAGGGAGCCCCCACGGTGCTGGCCACCACGCCAATCTTCGATATGGAGCTGCCCCAGCGGCTCGAGAAGCACGGGGTGGAATTCGCCGCCGCACCACCGGCCAAACCCAATCTCTTCACCACCCTGCTGAGCTGGGTGGTGCCGCCCCTGATCTTCATCCTGGTGCTGCAGTTTTTCGCCCGCCGCCAGATGGGCGGCGCCCAGGGCGCCCTCAACTTCACCAAGAGCAAGGCCAAGGTGTATGTGCCCGATGAGGAATCACGGGTGACGTTCGCGGATGTGGCCGGGGTGGATGAGGCCAAGGCCGAGCTCACGGAAATCGTGGATTTCCTGAAAACCCCCGAGCGCTACATGGCCATCGGCGCTCGCATCCCCAAGGGCGTGCTGCTGGTGGGCCCTCCCGGCACCGGCAAGACCCTGCTGTCCAAGGCGGTGGCCGGCGAGGCCAGCGTGCCCTTCTTCATCATCTCCGGCTCCGAATTCGTGGAGCTGTTTGTGGGTGCCGGTGCGGCCCGGGTGCGCGATCTGTTTGAGGAAGCCAAAAAGAAGGCGCCCTGCATCATCTTCATCGACGAACTCGATGCGATCGGCAAGAGCCGGGCGGGCTCCATGGGCGTGGTGGGCGGCAACGACGAGCGGGAGCAGACCCTCAACCAGCTGCTCACGGAGATGGACGGCTTCACCGCCAAGGACAAACCGGTGATCGTGCTGGCGGCCACCAACCAGCCCGAAACCCTCGATGCCGCCCTGCTGCGGCCCGGCCGCTTCGACCGCCAGGTGCTGGTGGATCGCCCCGATCTCTCGGGTCGTCGCACCATCCTCGACATCTATGCCAAGAAGGTGAAGCTGGCCGAGGGGGTGGATCTCGACAAGATCGCCCAGGCCACGGCGGGCTTCGCCGGCGCCGATCTCGCCAACCTGGTGAACGAGGCCGCTCTGCTGGCGGCCCGCAGCTACCGCACCGCCGTGGAGCAGGCCGATCTCAACGAAGCCATTGAGCGGGTGGTGGCTGGCCTGGAGAAGAAGAGCCGGGTGCTTCAGCCCGATGAGAAGAAGGTGGTGGCCTATCACGAGGTGGGCCACGCGATCGTGGGCCACCTCATGCCCGGTGGCAGCAAGGTGGCCAAGATCTCGATCGTGCCCCGCGGCATGAGCGCCCTCGGCTACACCCTGCAGCTGCCCACCGAAGAGCGGTTCCTGAATTCCAAGGACGACCTCGAAGGCCAGATCGCCACCCTGCTCGGCGGCCGCAGTGCGGAGGAGCTCGTGTTCGGCGAGGTGACCACCGGCGCCGCCAACGACCTGCAGCGGGCCACCGACATCGCCGAGCAGATGGTGGGCACCTACGGGATGAGCGACACCCTCGGCCCCCTCGCCTACGACAAGCAGGGCGGCAGCCGCTTCCTGGGTGGTGGCAACAACCCCCGCCGGGTGGTGAGCGATGCCACGGCCCAGGCCATCGACCGGGAGGTGCGGGGCCTGGTGGATCGGGGCCATGAGCGGGCCCTCTCGATCCTGCGCCACAACCGGGAGCTGCTGGAATCCATCTCCCAGGAGATCCTGGAAAAGGAGGTGATCGAGGGCGACGCGCTCAAGAATCTCCTCGCCACCAGCGTGATGCCCGGGGAGGTGGTGGCCGCCTAGGGTCGGCCCCGATGGCTGCAGCCGATTTCCCCTGAGCCCCCTGTCCCCGCCGCCGCCGCGGATCGCTGTCTTTGATGTGGACCGCACCCTGCTGCGGGGGGATTGCTTCCACATGGCCGCCCTCCGCTCCCGCAGCCCCCTGGGGGTGCTGGGGGCGGGCTTGGCGCTCGTCCCCGCGCTGCTGGCCTGGTGGCAGAAGCGCCTGTCCACCGGCGCCTTCAAGGCCCACACCCTGGCCCTCTTCCGCGTCTGTGAGCGGGTGAACCGGGAGGAGGCCGCCGGGCGGCCGGAATGGCTGCTGCCGGTGCTGATCCGCCGACTGCGGCCGCAGGCCCTGGAGCGCCTGCGCTGGCACCAGGAGCGGGGGGATCGGGTGCTGCTCTGCTCCGCCTCGCCCCGCATGCTGCTCCAGCCCCTGGCCGAGTATCTGCGGGTGGAGCTGCTGGCCACCGAACTCCAGCAGCAGGCTGGCCGTTGGCAACCCCGGCTGGAGGGGCCCAACTGCAAAGGGCCGGAGAAGGTGCGGCGGCTGGAGGCCCATCTGGGCCCCCTGGAGGGGGTTGTGCTGGAGGCCTATGGCGACAGCCGGGGGGATCGGGAGCTGTTGCTGGCGGCCGAGCTTCCCCACTTCCGCAGTTTCCGGACCGAACCGCGGCCCTACCCCGCGGGATCGTCTTGAATCCTGCTGGCTCTGCGGCATCCCTTGACGAGGGGCCCCTCGATCTCTGATAAGGGTTCTTTGGGATCGAGGGATGGCCGGAGGCGAACCCCAGGCTCTGGAGGGCCTGAACGGACGGAATTACCTGTCGTCTGCGGATCTCGATGCGTCCCAGACGGCTGCCCTGCTGGATCTGGCGGCCGATCTCAAGGCCGGCCGGCGGCGCTGTGATCTGGCCGGCCGCACCCTCGGCCTGATCTTCACCAAGGCCTCCACCCGCACCCGGGTGAGCTTCACCGTGGCCATGGCCCGGCTCGGCGGCCAGACCATCGATCTGGATCCGGCCAATACCCAGCTGGGGCGGGGGGAGCCCCTGGCGGACACGGCCCGGGTGCTGAGCCGCTATGTGGATGCCCTGGCGGTGCGCACCTTCGCCCAGAGCGAACTGGAGGACTACGCCCACTGGGCCTCGATTCCCGTGATCAATGCCCTCACCGATGGGGAGCACCCCTGCCAGGCCCTGGCCGATTTCCTCACCCTGCGGGAGGCCTTCGGGTCGATCGCGGGCCTCACCCTGGCCTATGTGGGCGATGGCAACAACGTGGCCCACTCCCTCATGCTCTGTGGCGCCCTTCTTGGGGTGAACGTGCGGATCGGCACGCCGGAGGGATTTGCTCCTGATCCGGCCATGGTGGCCCGGGCCCAGGCGCTGGCGGCCGACCGCTGCACCATCAGCACCGTCAGCGATCCCCTCAGCGCCGTGCGGGGGGCCCATGCGCTCTACACCGATGTGTGGGCATCGATGGGGCAGGAGGCGGAGCAGAGCCGGCGGGAGCAGGCGTTTCGCGGCTGGTGCCTCGATGAGAGCCTGCTTTCCGAGGCCGACAGCCGGGCGATCGTGCTCCACTGCCTGCCGGCCCACCGGGGCGAGGAGATCAGCGCCGGCGTGATCGAAGGGGAGGCCAGCCGGGTGTTCGACCAGGCGGAGAACAGGCTCCACGTGCAGCAGGCCCTGCTGGCCACCCTGCTGGGTGGCCTCTGACCAGCGGCGGCCCCATCCACTGGACAGAACGCCGCCGAGGCGGTACATCTGTACCAGATGCTCTCCAGCCCTCCCCCGTGCCCGACGCCCTCACCCCCGCCCAGCAGGAGCTCTACGACTGGCTGGCCACCTACATCGGGCAACACCGCCACAGCCCCTCGATCCGGCAGATGATGCAGGCCATGAACCTGCGCTCGCCAGCCCCCATTCAGAGCCGGTTGCGCCACCTCCAGCAGAAGGGCTGGATCACCTGGCAGGAGGGCCAGGCCCGCACCCTGCAGCTCCTGGGCGATGTTGCCCATGGGGGCATTCCGGTGCTGGGAGCCGTGGCCGCCGGCGGCCTGATCGAAGCCTTCAGCGACACCCAGGAACGGCTGGATCTGGCCCCCCTGCTGGAAACCCGGGGCCTGTTTGCCCTCACCGTGAACGGCGATTCCATGGTGGAGGCCCACATCGCCGACGGGGACGTGGTGTTGCTGGAACCGGTGAACGATGCCAGCCGCCTGAAGGAGGGCACGATCGTGAGCGCCCTGGTGCCCGGTAGCGGCACCACCCTCAAGCATTTCCACCGCCAGGGTGCCCAGGTGCGGCTGGAGGCCGCCAACCCGGCCTACGCCCCGATCCTGCTGCCGGCGGAGGACGTGACCATCCAAGGCAAGCTGGTGGCCGTCTGGCGCCAGGTGTAACCCCCGGCCGGGCACGGTGTAAGCTCTTTCTTGTGGCGAGCCCGCCTGGCCACACCAATGGGGCCATAGCTCAGCTGGTAGAGCACCTGCATGGCATGCAGGGGGTCAGCGGTTCGAGTCCGCTTGGCTCCATTC
>JAYKJF010000066.1:0-21110 GCA_035285785.1 Cyanobacteriota bacterium | reverse complement strand
GATCCATCAGCTGGGTGGTGGTGTTCTCGATCGCGCTGCCATCCCAGATGATGGCCTGGTCGGGGAAGCCCAGCCCCATGAGTCGGGTGCCGTCGCCCCCGCCCATGGCCAGCCCGAGAAGATCGGTGATCTGGTGGGTGAGATCCACCCCCCTGGCGAAAGGTGCCCGATAACTGAAATACCGCTGTTCCACCAGTTCAGGCACCGTGCCCACCACGCCACAGCGGGTCACCTCCTTGGGCCGGGTGGAGGGGGGCAAGGGTTGGCCCGGCGTCAGCAGTGGGGCCTCCAGGGTGGTGGTGCAGAGCACCGGGCCAGCCTGCAGAGGGGCAACGCTGGCCACAAACAACCCAGCCACGGCTGACCTCACAAACCAAACGGACGATCGGCGAAGCACAGCCATGGGGATGGACGCGAGGAGAGATCCCGCGGAAAACCTACCCCGTGCAGCAGCATTGCACCAGCTTTGCCTCCCCTGGCCCCATGCCTCTCCCCTCCCCTTCCCCCCTGCCTGAGACGCCCGAGGACTGTCGGGCCCTGCTTCTGGCTCTGCTCGCCCGTCGGGCCTACCGGCGTGGCCAGTTCACCCTGGCCTCCGGCCGCACCAGCAACCACTACGTCAATTGCAAGCCCGTGAGCCTCAGCGGTGTGGGCCTGGCGTTGCTGGGCCAGCTGCTGTTGCCCCATGTGGAGCCTGAGGCGGCGGCGGTGGCGGGCCTCACCCTGGGCGCGGATCCCCTGGTGAGTGCGGTGGCCCTTCAGGCCGCCCTGGAGGGACGGCTCCTCGACGCCCTGATCGTGCGAAAGGAAGCCAAGGGCCATGGCACGGGCGCCTGGCTGGAGGGCCCTCTCCCCGATGAGGGGGCGACGATCACCGTGCTGGAAGACGTGGTGACCTCCGGCGGCTCCGCCCTCAAGGCCGTGCAGCAGCTGCGACAGGCCGGCTACACGGTGCGGCGGGTGGTGGCCATCGTGGACCGGCAGGAGGGGGGGGAAGCGGCCCTGGCGGAGGCTGGACTGGAGCTCCACAGCCTGTTTCTGCTGGAGCAGGTGGCCGCCCTCTCGGCGGCCCTCCAGACCCCATCCACCTCAGCCCCATGACCCCATCCACCCCTTCCCCCTGGGCCTGGGCGCCCCCTGGCCCCCGCCGGCTGGAGCGGCCCGTTTCGCTGCTCCATTTCTCCGGTCCGGATGCCCTGCGGGTGCTCCACGGCCAGACCAGCCAGGCCTTGCAGGACGCCCGCCCCGGCGACTGGCGCTCCACCTGCTGCCTGTCCCCCACTGCCCGCCTGCGGGGCCTGGCGGAGGTGCTGGTGGAGGCCGACGGAGCCTGGCTGGCCCTCACGGCTGGGGATGGCCCTGCCGTGCGGATGGCCTTTGATCGGGTGCTGTTTCCGGCCGACCAGGTGGAGCTGGGCCCCCTGCAGACGGGCCGCTGGATCCGCCTGGTGGGCCAGGAGCCTGCCCCACCGGGTTCGTGGCGCCCCCTGGAGGGGGGAGGGGGTTGGTGGCTGGGACAGGATCTGCTCCTGGCGGCCGACACGCCCCTCCCGCCGACCCTCGCCGCCGTGCCCCCCCTGGGGGAGGAGGAGGGGGCCCTCTGGCGCCTGCAGCAGGGGGAGCCCGCCTGGCCCGAAGAGATCAACGACGCCTTCAATCCCTTTGAACTGGGCCTGGCCCATCGCGTGAGCCTCAATAAGGGCTGCTACGTGGGGCAGGAAACCCTGGCCAAACTGGCCAGCACGAATGGCGTGAAGCAACAGCTGCGCCGCTGGCAGGCCTCTCCCACACCGGAGGCGTCCCAGGCCATGGCCGTTGGCCAACCGCTCCAGACCGCCGATGGCACCCTGGCCGGCCAGATCACCTCCTGCCTGCCGCTGGCCGATGGCTCCTGGGTGGGTCTGGCCATGGTGCGCCGCCAGGCCCTGGAGAGCCCTTCACTGGATGCGGTGGTCGGCAGCAGCAGCGTGCCGGTGCGCCTGTCCAGGCCTGGGGCCTTCAGCGCTCCTCCATAAACCCGAGCGCCGCTGGAGGCTGGAGGAGCCAGTGGGCCACCGCCCAGGTGGCCAGGGCATCATCCCGGTTGTAGAGAAAAATGCGCTCCAGTTCCCGGCGTCCTTTGTCCCTGCCTCCAGGAGTCGGGGGCAGGCCGGGGGCATACCACTGGCGCCAGAGCCGCCAGCGGAGCAGGCAGCGGGCTCCATCGGCCCCGGGTTGGCTCCAGCGAAAGCCCAGCCAGCTGGCCACCGCCTTCAGCCCATAGCTGTTCACGGGCAGCAGCCACTGTTGGCGCAGCCGCAGATGCACATCCACCAGGCGCCCCTGCAGGGCTGCCCGCTCCGCCTCCTTGGCGCCCTGGCGCTCCGCGAGCCGCAGGAGCTGAACCTTTTCCGTCTCCCCGTAGTGCAGCACGGGCCACGCGGGGTAGTGGGCCAACAGGGCTTGAAGCCGCCTCCAGAGGCGCTGCTCCCCATGCTCCGCCAGGGCCAGCAGCGGCCGGTAGCGCCCAGGGGAGGGGGGGCTGCCGAAGGGGGCCGGTTCCGGCCACTGCCCTTCGGCAGTTCTGGGAAGGATCCAGAAGCCGTGGAGGAAGTGTTCCGCCGTGTCGGGATCGGATTCGATGTCGTAGATCAACACCCCTGGGGCCTGCTCCAGTTCCCCTAGCCCGTCTCCGGCCAGCAGGCGCTCGGGTTGGCCCGAGGCCTGCACCCGGGCCTGGGCCACCAGCTGGGGCGCCATGTCCCGGTGCTGGTCGCCATGGGGCTCCAGCGCGGCGGCCAGGTGGCCCGGATCGGCTTCGGCCAGATCCCGGAGGGTGTGGATCCCCACCTGCAGCAGCAGGTCGCGGCGCTTGCTTCCCACCCCACTCACTTCGCTGAGGTGCCCCTCCCGTGCCGCCTCCTGGTCGCACAGCTGCCGCCAGCAGCAGAGGGTGCATTTCTTGCGGTCGTTCACCAGGGCGGGTGGCGTTGGCCGCTGCAAGTCCTCCGCCAATCGCCCGAGGCTGTCGTTCAGCTGGCCCTCCAGGGCCGGCGTGAGGGTGAGGCGCTCCTGAACCAGGCGCCCCCCCTGGCCCGCCAGCACCAGGCCCTGGGGCACGGGGGCTCCCTGCTGCTGGGCCAGCAGCCGTCCCCAGAGGGCCAGGAGCAGGCGGTGCTCCCGGGTGGTGCGTCGTCCCTGGCGGGCGAGCACGGGGCGGTAGCCATGGTCCCCCCAACGGCTGGGGGTGGTCACCCGCAGCAGGAGGGTGGGATGGGCCTCCACCGCCAGTCCCTGGGGGCCCGGGGCCCGCAGCCGCACCCCCATCACCGCCGGCTGGCCCTCCCGGCAGGCCTGGGCACCATGGCTGGGTTTCGCGGACAGCAATTGCTGGAAACGCAGCAGCTGCTCCTGCAGGGCCAGGGAGCGATGGGCATTCCAGCGCTGCAGGTCGCGGGGGCCATGGCGATCAAGCCAGGCCTTCCGCCGGCAGCGCAACCAGCTGCGGAGGAGCGTGTCGGTGAGGGGAGCCGGTGGGGAACGGTCGTCTGAGGGCTGCCTCATGACCCCAGACTACCGGGAAGTGGCCTCCCACCAGGCCGTCACCCGGGGGAGCCCAGGGGAGATGGCAGGCTGCTACGACCAGCCCGTCGATGCCCCTTCCCTGCGATGGCCTCTGCCCCCCTGCCCCTCGAGGCCAGTCCGATCGTGTTCGGCACCGATGGTTGGCGGGGCATCCTCGGGGTGGACATCACGGTGGAACGCCTGCTGCCCGTGGCGGCTGCCGCTGCGAGGGAGCTGGAGAGCAGTGCGCCTGCCGGCCTCACCAGCCGGGAGGTGGTGTTGGGCTACGACCGGCGGTTTCTGGCTCCGGAGCTGGCGGAGGTGATTGCGGCGGCGGTCCGTGGGGCCGGACTCGAGCCGGTGCTGGCAGCCACCCCCACCCCCACACCGGCCTCCAGTTGGGCGGTGGTGGAGCGGGGCGCCCTGGGGGCCCTGGTGATCACCGCCAGCCACAACCCACCGGAGTGGCTGGGGTTGAAGATCAAGGGCCCCTTCGGCGGATCGGTGGAGGGCGACTTCACCCAGCGGGTGGAGCGCCGCCTGGCGGCCGGCGGAATCACGGTGCCGATCGCCGGATCGACGGAGCGTTTTGATGCCCTCGGGGCCTATGTGAAGGGCCTGCAGGCCAAGGTGGACACCGCTTCCCTGGCGGCGGGTCTGGAGCGGCTGGGCCTGCGGGTGATCGTGGATCCGATGCATGGTTCAGCGGCGGGCGTGCTCCCTGCCCTGCTGGGGGAAGGGGCCGTGGCCGGGGGGGTGATCGGGGAGATCCGGGCGGAGCGCGATCCCCTCTTCGGTGGCCATCCGCCGGAGCCCCTGGCCCCCTACCTGGAGGAGCTGATCAGCGCGGTGCGCCGCTCCACCGCGGAGGGCAAACCCGCCATGGGGATCGTGTTTGATGGGGATGGCGACCGGATTGCCGCGGTGGATGAAACCGGCCGCTTCTGCAGCACCCAGCTGCTCATGCCCCTCTTCATCGATCATCTGGCCCGGGCCCGGGCGTTGCCGGGCAGCGTGGTGAAAACCGTGAGTGGATCCGATCTCATGGCTCTGGTGGCCGAAAACCTGGGGCGCCCTGTGTTGGAAAAGCCCGTGGGTTTCAAATACATCGCCGCCGAGATGCTCGCTGGTGAGGTGTTGGTGGGGGGGGAGGAATCCGGCGGGGTGGGATTCGGCATGCATCTGCCTGAGCGGGATGCGCCTTTCGCCGCCCTCCTGCTGATCGAGGCCCTCGTGGAAGGGGGCGTGCCCCTCGGTGCTCGAATCGATGCCCTGCAGGAGCGCTGCGGGGGGGCGGCCGCCTACGACCGTCTCGATCTGCGTCTGGCCGACATGGCCGCCCGGGCCCGGCTGGAGGCCCGGCTGGCGGCGGCGCCCCCCGCGGAGGTGGCCGGCGTGCCCGTGCTGGAGGTGATCCGCACGGATGGGGTGAAACTGCGGCTGGGGCCGAGCCACTGGCTGATGCTGCGGTTTTCCGGCACCGAGCCCCTGCTGCGCCTCTATTGCGAAGCTCCCACAACGGAGCGGGTGGCGGCGGTGCTGGCCTGGGCCCGGGAGCTGGCGGAAGGAAGCTGATGGCGCCGTCGCCAACCACCCTCGTGATCGCCAGCGGCAATGCCGGCAAGGTGCGCGAATTTGCCGCCTTGCTCGCCAACCTGGGGGTGGCGATCAGCCCCATGCCGCCGGATCTGGAGGTGGAGGAAACGGGGGCCACCTTTGCCGAGAACGCCCGCCTGAAAGCCGCCGCCGTGGCTCTGGCCACGGGCTGCTGGGCCCTGGCCGACGATTCCGGCCTGGAGGTGGCTGCCCTCGGGGGAGCGCCGGGGGTGCACTCGGCCCGCTACGCCGCCACCGATCCAGAGCGCATCGCTCGGCTTCTGCGCGAGCTGGAGGCGGCCACGGTGGCTGGGGACGGGCCTGGCGGGAGGGGGCCCAGCGCCGACCGCAGCGCCCGCTTCAGCGCCGCCCTGGCGGTGGCCGATCCCAGCGGTGCGATCCGGCTGGAGGTGGAGGGCCAGTGTCCGGGCTTGATCCTGGAGGCGCCGCGCGGTGTGGGCGGCTTCGGCTACGACCCGGTGTTTCTGGTGCCGGAGCTGGAGCAGACCTTCGCCGAGATGGACCAGGCCACCAAGGCCCGGATCGGCCACCGGGGCCGGGCCTTCGCGCTGCTGGAGCCCGCCCTGAGGCAGTTGTTGAGCGGAAGGCCGTTTGCAGGAGCAGGGCCGTCAGGCACCCGTGGCCCTGTCTGACGCCGCCAGGTTGCCCACCACCGGAACCCACTGGTGCAGCTCCCAGCGCACTCCCCCGCTGCGCACCATCGGATCCTGCTCGATGAGGGCCAGGGCGCTGCCGTAGTCGTCTGCCTCCAGCAGGAGCAGGCCGCCTCCGCCCGGCTGGCCGAGGCCATCCACCAGGTAGCCGCTGCTGATGCGATGGCCCTGCTGCTGCAGGGCGCGCACCCACGGACCGTGGGCCTCGAGATGGGGCCTGAGCTGCTCCCGGGGCCAGAGGAAGGATTCGCGTTTGATGAACCAGGGCAAGGGCGGCTCCCTAGGCGGACACCCAGCTGCCGTGCAAGCCGTAGGGCAGGGCCAGGGGCAGCGCGATGGTGGCGAGCTCCTCCATGGTGGCGGCATCCAGGATCACCAGATCGCTGGCACAGCGCGCGCCGTTCCACACCACGGTGAGCACCCAGCCGTCGTCTTCCGCGCTGCCCCCCGGGCGTGGCACCATCACCGGCTCGCTCACGAAGCCCCGGGGAGCGGCGCTCCACACCCGGCGCTCGCCGCTGGTGAGATGGAGTTTCTTGATCGCCTGCAGGGGGTCGTTGCCCACCTCCCGCTCGGCCACGGCCATCCAGGCCAGCTGGCTCTGGAGCCCCTCATGGCGAGGATTCACCATGGCGAATTCGCAGCAGCGCTCGCTCAGCCGCTCCGTGCGCACGGTGTTGCTGGACAGGTCGATGGTGCAGCGTTCCAGCAGCCCTTCCGGGATGAGATCGAAATTCACCGTGCGGTAGTCGGTGTCGGGGCCGATGGAGGGGAAATCGGCGTAGTAGATGCTCTCCACCACCACCCTCTCTCCTTCTTCCCAGGCATTGAGATGGTGGAACACAAAGCCCTCGGGAGCGGGGATGATCCGCGGCGCCTGCCCCGCATAGGCCCCCGAATCCCTGGGGATCAACCAGAACTGGGCCTGCCCGCCGGGCTTGGACGTGAGGCATTGGGCCGCGCCCTTGAGGCCCAGGGCGAAGGGCAGGGGGTTGAAGGCGATGGCGTTCTGCAGAAACACCGCCCAGTTGGGCGTGATGGCGAAATCGTGCAGGAAGGCGAAGCCGTTGAAGCTGTCGCGGCGTTCGCTCAGCAGGGTGCCAGGCGCCTCCCCGGCGGGGCCTTCGCCGCTGGCGAATTCCATCAGGCGGATCGTGCTGCGCGGGCCGGTCTTGAGGCCGAAGGTCACCATCCGCTCGCTGCCGTGGTGGCCAGGATCGAAGCGAGGGTGGGCACTGAAGGCTTCGCCCGGCTTGAGAACCCCATCGAGCAGGGTGAGACCGCGGGTCTGGAGGGTGTCGGGATCGAGGGCGTGGGGGCCGGCGGCTTCCCACAGGGCCAACAGCTGATCCCCGAGGCGCACCACATGGGTGTTGGCGATGTTCTTGAGGCGAAGATCGAAGGCGTTGGCCAGCACACCGCCGGGTTTCTGGGTGCCGAAGACGCCTCTGTAAAGGGGCTGTCCGGCCTTCTCCTCGGCGAGCCAGCCCTCCGTGCGCACAAACCGATTGCTCACGGTGGCGCCTTCCGCACCAAAGCGCACCGCGGTGATCATTCCGTCGCCATCGAAGGGATGGTGCACCCAATGGCCGCCCCGCTCGAGCCGGCCGGGCCCGTTGCGGTAAAGGGTGCCCTGGAGTTCCGCCGGGATGGCTCCTGTGGTGGCCCGGAGGGGCTCATCGGTGAGCTCCAGGGTCACATTCCGGAAGGCGCTGGCCCAATCCGCCCGGTCGTAGGCCCTCGGCGCCGGCTCCTCGGGGGCTGCTGGGGAGGGGGCGCGATCGGGGGCGAGCGTCATGGGCCGGAGAAGGTGGGAGCAGAGCAGTGCTCCCATCATCGCTTAACACTTCGTTAGATGCGTGGCGGGCCGCCCCGGTTCACCCCCCCGCCTGCTCCAGCACCCCCTTGCTGCTGGGCACCGACCCGGCGCGCCGCGGATCGATCTCCACCGCCTGCCGCAGGGCCCGGGCAAAGGCCTTGAAGCCGGCCTCCACGATGTGGTGGGAATTCACCCCCTCCAGCTGGCGGAGGTGGAGGGTGAGGCCGGCGTTGTTGGCCACGGCTACAAAGAACTCCTTCACCAGCTCCGTGTCGTAAGAGCCGATCTTCTGGGCGGGGATCTGGAGGCCGTAGCTGAGGTGGGGGCGTCCGGAGCAGTCGAGGGCCACCTGCACCAGGGCCTCATCGAGGGGAGCCAGGAAGTGGCCGAAGCGATGGATCCCCCGCCGTTCTCCCAGGGCCTGGGAGAGGGCCTGGCCGAAGGCGATGCCCACGTCTTCGTTGGTGTGGTGATCGTCGATGTGGGTATCGCCGGTGGCGGCGATCTCCAGGTCGATCAGGCCGTGGCTGCTGATCTGATGGAGCATGTGGTCGAGGAAGCCGACCCCGGTGCAGGCCTGGCACCGTCCGGTGCCATCCAGGTTGAGGGTCACACGCACGTCGGTTTCCCCGGTGACGCGGTGGATGGAGCCGATGCGGCCGGAACTCCCGATGGTCATGGATGGGCCGCGCCTGGTTGGCGATCGCGCAACTGGATGGATCATGCCGCGGCGCCTGAACGGATGGGAAGGGCGCAGGGGTGGATCGGGAGGCTGGGGGAGCCGATCAAGATTCCTTGTATTGTTAAGAGCTCAATTCATCTGGGCGATTGACAATCACGGTGCGAAGTGATGCGTTGACATCTCCCCTGCTCAGCTCATTTGAGAATGTTTTAGCACTGCCTCAGGTCCGTTTTTTTCAGGACGGCAGGCGGCCTGAGGGGCTGATCTGGGATCCGGTGCGCCAGGGGTTTCTCGATGAGGCTCTCCCGAACCTCCACACCCTTCCCCCGCGCCAGGCCCTGCAACTGGACGAGGACGCCCTGATCCCTCTGGCGGCCCAGTCTTGGCAGGAGGCGGAAACACTTGAAGAACCAGCCATTTTTGGCGGTTTTCTGATTCGTCATTTCGGCCATTTCATCCACGAAAGCCTGAGTCGTCTCTGGTGGTTGGCCCCTGGCGAGGGAATGGAACGATCGGCCCAGGACGCCAGCCAACACCTGCAGCACTTGGAGGCCGATGTGGTGTTTTTCATGCCCGAATGGCTGGATAACGGCAAGGATCTCCTCCCCTATATGGAGGAGATCCTGGCTCTGCTGGGATTGCCTGCCCATCGGATTCGCATTCTGCAGCGCCCGCTGCGTTTCCGTCAGCTTTGGATCCCTGCCTGTGTCTGGGGATTCGCCACAAATCCGCAGGTTCTGGATCAGCGGCTGGGCTGTGATACCCGGGGCCTGATGCGCCATCTCCTGGCCAGCGCTCAGGTGGAAGCCCCTCCGTTGGATCCGCCCGGCAAGGTGTACGTCACCCGCAGCGGCCTGCCCCTGAGCCTGGGTCGCCTGATTGGGGATGTGGTTCTGGATCCTTTGCTGGCGGAGGCCGGCTATCGGGTGTTCCATCCGGAGAACGTCTCCCTTGCCGAGCAGATCCGCGTCTACTCCCAGGCGAAGGATCTGATCTTCATGGATGGCAGCTCCCTGTATGTGCTCTGGTTTTCCAAGCTCCAACCAGGCACCCGGGTGCGGGTGATCCTGCGTCGCCGCCAGGGGCGTTGGATGTGTCAACAGCTTCTGGCGCTCCTGCCGGCCGCCCCAACCCTGGATTGGGAGGTGGTGGATGCGCTGCGGGCGGAGGCCCTCACCTCAGGTCAGGATTGGGAATCCCACAATGTGGCGGATCTGTCCAGCCTGCTGCAGCAACTTCTAGGCGCAGTTCCTTCCGTGCTGCCGCAAGCGGCCCAGGAGGTGTTGGGCGCCTACAGCCAGCAGCTGGTGCAGGACAGCAGCCCAGAGCAGCTGGCCCGGGTGATGGACGCCCTGATGACGGCTCTGGCCACGGATGGCCCCAAGCGGCTTTCCCGGCCGAAGCGGCTGTATCAGAAGGTACGGCGATTGTTCAGGGCTTCAACAGAGAATTGAATCGGGCTAGCCGATTCCTTTCACTCCGATCCATACGCAGATTGTTGCGTCGCAGACATTTGATCGAGGGATTTTTCCGCTCGGCGTGGTATGCGCGGGTTTCGACTTTTCTTCAATTTGCCCCCCCTGGGCACCCAGGAATGGGGGTGATACCATTCGCGCTCACCAATTTTTAGCCACTTTTCAGCTCCATGCCGGCAGCGAATCCATCCTCCACTGTCGATTACTCCATTCATCTCGACCTGCTGAAGAGCCCAGGCCTGCAAACGGATTCCAGCGGTGTGGTCCGCCTTGAGATGGCAGCCAACAGAAAGGGAATCGGACAAAAAAGTTTTTACAAAGTAAAGAATGCTGGGTCGGCCGGCTCCCAGCAGGTGAAGGTTGAATTCTTTCTATCGACAGACAATCAATTCAGTGCTGACGACATACTCCTTGATCGGCGCCATGTGAATCTTTCTTCTGGCGCCAGGTCGCAGGATCTCAAAATTCACTTCAATGCTGATGGCAGAGCCCTGGCCTCTGGCGCTTACTACGTGATGGCCAGGATTGAGGGTCCGCCAGGGGTGGAATCCGGATCGGATCTGGTTAACAATCAGGCCAGCCAGTTGGTGAATCCCAAAGGGGCTGACCCCATCCTCACCTGGACCAGTTGCGCCCTGAACGCCGTCAAATCAGCGGGCAGCAACGGAAAGCCCGGAATCCCTCCCACCACGGGCACCCGGTTGATGGCCTTGCTCACCACCGCCATGCTGGACACGCTGGCGGCCTTTGGAGACGAGGTGGCCCCCTATCGGTTTGATCTAAACGCTCCGAAGGGGGCCCACCGTGATGCAGCCCTGATCGGGGCTGCCCAAAGGATTCTCTCCCTGGAGCTTCCCGGGGAGATGGCGTTGATCCAGGACCAGTTCAACCTCAGCCGCCAATCCCTGCGCGGTTCCCGGGAGAGCATCCGGAGGGGGCTGGACTTCGGGGCCTCCATGGCCGACCGGATTCTCGCCCTGCGGGCCGATGACGGCTCGAACAACACCACTCCCTATGTCCCCCCCAGCGGCAGCATGCCGGGTTACGTCTGGACCCCCGCCACCTCTGGTCCCATGGCCGATGTGGCCATGGGGTCCCATTGGGGGTCGGTGAGGCCATGGGTGATCAGCAGCGCCGATGCCTTCCGCTCCGACGGACTGCAGTCCAGGCCCGATGTGAACCTGGACCTCTACGCGGAGCAGCTCAACGAGGTGCGCCTTTACGGCGGTCTGACCAACACCGCCAAGACCACCTTGCTCCGCACACCGGATCAGACGGAGATGGCGCTCTTCTGGTCCTACGACCGGCCCGACACGTTTCGCCCCTATGGCCACCTGCTTGATATCGCCATGGATGTGGCCGTGGAGCAGGACACGTCCCTGTTCGCCAATGCCAAGCTGCTGTCCACCCTGAGCCTGGCGATGGCGGATGTGGTGATCTGCGCCTGGAAGGAGAAGTACACCGAGGTTCAGCCCCGCCCCTGGGATCTGATCACCGGCGCCATGTCCGACACCGATGGCTCTCCCCTCACCGTGCGCGACCCCCAGTGGAGCACCCTGCTGTCGTCGATCAATGGCATCGAATCGCCACCGTTTCCGGATTTTCTCTCCGGCCACTCAGCGATGGGAGGCACCTTCGCCAGTGTGATGACCCACTTCTTCGGCGACAACCTCACCTTTGCTGCCACCTCCGAAGAGGTGCCTGGCGTGACGCGTCAGTTCGCCGGGTTCAAGGATCAGGCGGGTGTGAAGCGCAACAGCTTCTACCAGGCTGGCCTGGAGGACGCCCTCAGCCGCATTTATGGCGGTGTGCACATCCGCGAGGCCTGCCTGGATTCCTTCGACGTGGGGCTGAATGTGGGCTCCGCGGTGGCGCAGAACCTCTGGGCCTGACGCTTCACATCCCCGTGATGCAGTAGCCCGCATCCACGTAAATCACCTGGCCGGTGATGCCGCTGGCCAGGGGGCTGGCCAGAAACGCGGCCATGCTGCCCACCTCCTCCTGCGTCACGGTGCGGCGCAGGGGGGCTTTCTCCTCCACGTTGTGGATCATGTCGAGGATGCCACCGATGGCCGAGCTGGCCAGGGTGCGAATCGGTCCGGCGCTGACCGCGTTCACCCGCACCTGCTTCTCGGGACCCAGCTCGGCGGCGAGGTAGCGCACCGAAGCTTCCAGCGCCGCCTTGGCCACCCCCATCACGTTGTAGTTGGGGATCGCCCGCTCGGCCCCCAGATAGCTCAGGGTGATCACGCTAGCCCCTGCGTTGAACAGGGGTTTGGCGTGGCGGCACAGGGGAGCCAGGGAGTAGGCACTCACCTCCAGGGCCCGGGCAAAGCCCTCGGGGCTGATGGCGCTGTAGTCGCCGATGAGCTCCTCCTTGCCCGCAAAGGCCAGGCAGTGCACCAGCACATCCAGGCTGCCCCACTGCTCCTTCACCCGGGCGAAGACGGCTTCGATCTGGGCTGGATCCTGCACGTTGAGCGGTTCAAAGAGAGTGGGCGCCAGAGGGGCGGTGAGATCCCGCACCTTGCCCTCGAAACGGCCCTTCTCATCCGGCAGGTAGGTGATGCCCAGCTCGCAGCCGGCGGCATGAAGCTGTTGGGCGATGCCCCAGGCGATCGACTTGTTGTTGGCGATGCCGGTGACGAGGGCCTTTTTCCCGCGCAGATCGAGGAGCATGGAGCAGGGCAGGGGGAGGAATCGGGGGATTCTCCATCAGCGTGGCGCGCGTGGAGCCCAACAAGATGGTGTCGAGGCTAAGTTGGCTGTATCTGGTGCAGTCTTTTTTCGGACTGTGCAAATAGCTGTACTCCTTGCGCTGATCGTGTGATGGTTGCCCCCGCTGAAGTCGCACCCTGGTATCCCGACAACACCTGGGGCCGCTCACCTGACGGAGCGGAGCCACCCCTGCCAGCCTGTTGGCTGCCGCCTCCTCTGATCACCGTTGAAGATCTACCAGTCTGGAGTGAAGACGATCACACGGGAACAGGGCAGGAGATCTCGGTGGACCCCCCTGCCTGGGACCCTCTTCCCGAGCCATGGCTCGATCCGATCACCGGGACCACCATCACCGATACGGAGGAGGCTGACTGGATCAGCACGTTCCCCTGCGAACCGGTGCCAGCCGATCCTTCTCAAGATGGCTCCACAACTGATGTTGAAATCGCTCCAGAGCCAGAGCTTCCAGAGGAGACCCCATCCTGGGTGGATCCGATCCTTGGGGAGTATCGATTCTTTCTGGAGGAGAACCCCCAGTGGTTGGAGGACAACGGTGGGGGTGGCATGCAGATTCAGGTGATGACACCAAGCCAGTTTCTGCCGTGGATCGAACTGGGCACGCCCGGGCAGGCGACGGCGTTCGATCGTTGGTACCACCAGACCTATCTGGCCTCCGAAGGCGGGGAGTTCGAAGGGGAAGGGATGGTTTCCATCTCCATCGCCTCCATGCAGCTCCGCAACCTGCCGGTGTTCTCCACAAACCTGGAGCCCGGCCTGTTGGCTCCATCCCCCGGAGCCTCGCTTTCAACGGAGCCTTCCCCACCCGCTCAGGATGGATGGGAGCCAGCCGCCATGGAAGCCGACAGACCGACGTCCGTTGAGACGTCCAACCCCTTTCCCACCGATTCCTCCCCCATCCGTTCCCAGGCCCCCTCCCGGAGCGTTGGGGTGCCCGCTCGCAACGACCAGGCCGCCATCCCGGGGGCGGAGCGGGATCCTGAGGCGTCGATCCCGGCTTCCCTCCCTCTGCCGGCCGCCGAGGGGGTGAGTCCCCTGGCGTCCGACCATTTGTTGACGCCCCTTGCGCTGCATTGGCCTGATCTCAGCCTCTGGCGGCCTGCCCGCCTGGAAACCCCTTCGCAGGAATGACGGCGGCCTGTGCCATCTGCCAGATCCATGGGAACCCGATCCATCAGGAGGCCTATGCCATTGGCCGGGGCGCCCTCTGGCTGTTGCGGCACCATCCGGATCCGTCACCCCTTGCGGGCTGGCTTCTCCTTGATGCCCGCCGCCATCTGGGCGGGCCCCTCGCCTTCAGCGATCAGGAGGCCTCGAGCTGGGGGGCGGCGGTGCGTCACGCCAGCCAGCTCGTCCAGCAGCTCACCGGCTGTGAGCGGGTGTATGCGATCGCCTTTGGGGAGGGAGCGCCCCATCTCCACCTGCACCTGATCCCCCGCTTCGCTTCCGATCCCGCCAGTGCGGCCTGGAGCGTGGCTGATCTCTACAGGGCCGTGGTGGCCGGTGAACGGCCCGCCGCCGATCCCGAGCGGGTGCGGGAGCTGGTGGCGCAAGCGCGTCAGCGCATCGACCCGTCGCTGCTCGATGGAGCCCGCGGATGAGGGAACCCCCACCCGTTTTCCCGGGGGGGCGCCGGGCGGCGGAGGCCCGCCTCGCCCGGATGGATCCGGCCCGTTATGGCGCCAGCCGCAACCATCTTGATGGTGCCGTCACCCGTCTCTCCCCCTACATCCGCCATGGGGTGCTCACCCTGGCTGAGGTGAGGGAAGCTGTGTTTGCCAGGCTTCGGGAGCGGGAGGCTGGCGCCTGCCCGGCGTCTGGGGAGCAGCAGGGCGAGCTGTTTGGGGCACCCCAAGCGGACGGCAGCGGCGCGTGGAGCCCTGCCCAGCGCCGGGCGGGCGAGAAATTGATCGCCGAGCTGGGCTGGCGCGACTACTGGCAGCGGCTCTGGCACCAGTGGGGGGAAGCCATCTGGCACGACCGGGAACCGCTGAAGACGGGCCATCCCCCCACCGCCTACGCGCCGGAGCTGCCCGCCGATCTGGCTGCCGCCGCCACGGGCCTGGCCTGCATGGATGCCTTTGCCGAGGAGCTGATGGCCACGGGTTGGTTGCACAACCATGCCCGCATGTGGCTCGCCGCCTACGTGGTGCATTGGCGCCGGGTGCGCTGGCAGGCGGGAGCCCGTTGGTTTCTCCAACACCTGCTCGATGGCGACCCGGCCAGCAACAACCTCAGCTGGCAGTGGGTGGCCAGCGCCTTCAGCCACAAGCCCTACCTGTTCAATCGGGCGAATCTGGAGCGGTTCACCAGTGGCCGCCATTGCGCGGCTTGTCCGGCGGCGGGGCGCGGCGGGGCGGGCAGGCCGGGAGGCTGTCCCTTTGAGGCGAGTTACGAGGGGTTGCAGGCCCGGCTGTTCCGGCCGGTCGATCCCCGTGCCGAGGCCCCCCCGGTGGTCCAATCGCTCCAGCGTGCGGCGCCCCCTCCAAGACCCGAGGCCGGTTCGCCCCCGAAACGGCCGCTCGTGTGGGTGCACGGCGAGGCCTTGGGCCCCGCCAACCCGGCGTTGCGCGCCTATCCCGGCAGCCCCGCCCTGTTTGTGTTCGACACGGAGCTGATTGAGGGCCGCACCGCCACAACCGGTGGCCAGGGCACCGGCGTCGCCCCGGTGCCGCTGGCCCCCGGCCGGCTGCGCTTCCTGCGCGAGTGCCTCGCCGAGCTGCCCGTGGACGTGCGCCAGGGAGACGTGGCAGCTGAGCTGCTGGCGGCGGCCGCCGCCGCTGGCGCCGATGGGATCGTCACCAGTCGGGGGGTGGATCCCCGCTTCGCGGTGATCGCGACCCGGGTGGCGCAGACCCTGCCCCTGCGCATCCTCGATCCCGACCCCTTTGTGGATCTTCCCTGGGAGGGCCGCGGCGCGCCGGATCTGGGCCGTTTTTCCCGCTACTGGCGGCGCGCGGAGTCGCGGGTGTGGGCGGCTGGGGCCGGCCCGTCCTCCCGTTCCTGAGGCAGGCTGCCTCCAGACGCTTTCCCCCGAATCCCTTGCCCTCCTCTTTCAAAAGTCTGGAGCTCAGCACCTGGCAGCGGGGCGCTGAGGCCTACGACCGCCTGTTCGGCACGGTGACGGCGGCGGCGATCGCGCCAACGCTGGAGGCCCTGCAGGTGGGCCCGGGTCAGCGGCTCCTCGACATCGGCTGCGGGACGGGCCAGACCGTTGCCGCTGCGCTGGAGCGGGGGGTGGTTGCCTGCGGCCTCGATCTGGCCCCGGCCATGGTGGCCCTGGCCCAGCAGCGCTGTCCCGCCGGTCGGTTCCGGGTCGGCGACGCCGAGGGGCTGGAGGAGGAGGATGGCGTTTTTGACGCCGCCTGCAGTCTGTTTGCGATCAACCATGTTCCTGATCAGGAGCGGGCGATCGCGGAGGCCTTTCGGATCCTTCTCCCCGGCGGCCGCTTCGCCTTCACCATGTGGCGCCCGCCGGGCCCCTCGGTGTTCCATGCCCTGGTGCGGGATGCGATCGCTGCCCACGGTCAGGGCGATCTCCCCAGCCCCGTGCCGGCCCCCCGGCTGCGCTTCGGCGAGGGGGAGCCCTGCACCGACCTGCTGCTGGCGGCAGGTTTTGAGCACCCTCAGGTTGTCGAGCTACCGCTCGCTTTTCACCTCGACTCTCCCCACACCGTCCTGGAGCTGGCGGCCACCTCGCCCCGGGTCTCCCTGCTCCTGGCGCAGCAGAGCGAGACCGACCGGCGCCGGATCGAGGCGGCCATCATTGAGGGGGCGCTGGCGTTTCGCCGCAGCGACGGGATCCATCTGCCGATCCCGGCCCTGTTGACCGTCGGGCGCAAGCCGCTCAGGCCCACACCCGTAGAGTCTTGACCATGGATGGGACAACATCTGCCGTGGAATCGACTGCCGTGGAATCGACAGCCGCGGAATCGACAGCCGTGACCGTCATCCCCATTCGCGCCGGGCGGAGTGCCCGTTCCAACCGCTGTGTGATCAGCCTGGGTGTGGGCAAGGACGTTTATAAAGCGTGTCTTGAGAGGTTGCGGGAGAGCTTGATCAGAACGGGATTTGATGGAGATTTTCTCTTCTGGAATCAACGCTTTCCCGACGGAGCTCCGTCTCAGTTTGAAGCGCCCTTCGCCTTCAAAACCTACTGTTTCTTTGTGGCCAGGGATCTGGGCTATGAGGAGATTCTTTGGATGGATCCCGTCTGTGTTGCCCTCCGCTCATTGGAGCCAGTCTTTGCCTTGATTCAGGCCAATGGCTATGTGATGTTCAATAATAATTACGGTCAGATGATGGGCCAATGGTGCAGCGATGAAGCGCTTGCAGCCAATGGGCTCTCCCGGGATGAGGCCATGCTGATTCCGGAAACCCCCTGTTCCGTTCTTGGCCTGGACCTGCGATCGCCCTTGGCGAATCGCTTTCTGGAAGGGTGGTATCAAATCATGTCCGATGGGGTGACTGCACGGGGAACCCGGCAACCGGTGGACAATTGGGAGGACTATATGGCCATTTTCTGGAACAAGAAAGGACGGATTTCGGCGGATCCCCGCGTGGGAGGGCATCGCTGCGACCAGCCTGCCGCAGGCATCGTTGCTCACCGTCTGGGCATGACTCCCTATGCGGATCTCCTGCGTGATATCCACTTCAAGGGAACCAAGATCAACCGTCAGACGGTGATTCTTCACCACCGGGAATTCGGTGAAGCCATCACCTCTCTCGATCAGATCTATCACCACGTCTTTGTCGATCTGCCTTGGATTCAGCCCCTGCGGGATGGCATCCAACCCCTGCGGGACGGCATTCACAAGGTCGGTCGCAAGGTCAGGCGCCTGGCTGGCAGGCATCCCTGACCCTTCATCCGCCCGCCTGCTTCGGTCGAAACCCTGCCTGTTCCAGCTCCTCCAGAACGGCGGCCACCTGGTCGCCCTGGAGCTCCAGCAGGCCCTCCTTGAGGGCTCCCCCCGTTCCCACCCTGGCCTTGAGGGTCTTCAGCAGGGCCAGGGCCTCGCTGTGCGCGATCTCAAGGCCGCTGATCACGGTCACGGTCTTCCCCCCCTTGCCCGCCTTGGTGCGTTGCACCCTCACCCGCTGCTGGTTCTTGGGCGTGCTGGAGGCTGGAGCGGCAGGGCGGGCCAGATTGGCAGGCCCATCAAATTCCTGCCAGCCACCTTTCCTGGCCATCAGCCTTCCGTCGGGGCAGGGATCACCCCCACCTGCTGGAGGTGGGCCAGCACCTGCGACACACAGGCGTCCAGGCTCTGGTGGCCCGTGTCGATGCGCAGTTCCGGCTGTTCCGGCTCTTCGTAGGGGCTGGAGATGCCCGTGAACTCCTTGATCTCCCCGCTGCGCGCCTTGGCATAGAGCCCTTTGGTGTCCCGCTCCTCGCACACGTTCAGATCGGCGGCACAGTGAATCTCGATGAAATCACCCGCTTCCACCAGGGCGCGAGCCCGGTGCCGGTCCGCCCGGAAGGGAGACACAAAGGCCGTGAGCACCACCACTCCCGCGTCCAGAAACAGCTTGGCCACCTCTCCGATGCGGCGGATGTTTTCCTCCCGATCCCCATCGGAGAAGCCCAGATCGCTGCAGAGTCCGTGGCGCACGTTGTCGCCATCGAGCACATAGCAGGCGAGCCCCTGTTCAAACAGGGCGGAGTTCACCGCATTGGCCAGGGTGCTCTTTCCGGCTCCACTCAGTCCGGTGAACCAGAGAATGGCGCTGCGGTGGCCCCGCTGGTGGGCCCGGGCTGCCCGGGTCACCGTGGAGTGGTGCCACACGATGTTGGTGGCGACCGGAGGTGTGGCTGTCATGGGAGGGGGAGGCCGGCCAGGGGTGGTGTGTGGCCCATTCTCCCTGGTGGCCTGGAGGGAGCTGACCGCAACCGAAGCTGCAGCAGGAGGCGGCGTCCTCCCCGCTCGATCAGAAGGCGGAGGGGCTCCCCCTGGGGCTGTTCCCTCACCCGGCGGATCACCTGGCCCGCCCGCTCCACGGCCTCGCCGTTCACAGCCCGCACCCGATCGCCGGGCTGGAGGCCCGCGGCTTCGGCGGCCGATCCCGGGGCCACCTGGCGCACCCACACGGCCCCATCCGCACTCTCCAGATAGGCACCCAGGCGGGCGCCGGGTGGGGGCGGCCCGCATCCCTCCGGCAGCTCAGGCCGCTGCAGGGTGAGAATCCGCGTCAGGCCCAGGTGCCGCAGCTGGTCGGGGACGCCGTCCCCCCCCTCCAGGTGGCCCCGACCGATCAGGGCCACCACCAGCCGCCCCGGATCGCGCCGCTGGGCTGCCGCAATCCGTTCTGCCATGGCCCGATCGCGCAGCAGCTGGCTGCCGATGAACCGCTCCAGGTCTTCCGCCTCGGCCTTGGGCAGAGCCTGGCCCTCCCCGAGCTCCATGGTTCTGTGCGCCTGCCAGGCCCCCCGCAGTCGCTGGCGATAGGCCTCGCCAGCCGGAGCGGGTGTGCCGATGCCCTCCCGCTCCGGGGCGGGGATCGCCGCCAGTCCCTCCCGCCGCACCCGCCGCACCACCCCCGGTTCCAGGTTCAGCGCCAGCAGGGGGATGCCCCTCTGCCGGGCCCAGCGCAGCAGGGGGAGATACAACGCAGGGTCGTGGCCCCAGACGCCCGCCCAATCCACCTCCGCCAGAAAGGCCTTCTCCTCCCGTTGGCCGGTGGCGTAGCGGGTGAGGATCGGCTGGCGGGGGGCCGGGACCATTTCCAGGGCGAGCGCCAGGGGCCGGCGCCCCCGGGCCAGGGTCTGCAGGCTGCGGAGCTGCCAGGCGTGGTCGGCCGCATCGGTGTGGATTTCCCCGAGCAACACGCTCTCCAGATCGGGGGAGGCCTCCAGGAGCTGGCGCTGCTGCTGCTCAACAGCGGCAACGGCCTCTGCGCAGCGCGGTGAGGGGGGCTGCGCCCTCACCCCGACACCGAGGATCGGGCCCAGGAGCACCAGCAGAAAGGACGCGTATCGCCGGCGACCACGGTTATGCAGCAGACAGATCACCCTGGTTTCCATCCTTGAAGCGCAGCGTGCCACAGCTCTGCTCCAATGGACCAACGGATGGTCTGTTCCCGATGAATGCCGCCGAAGCCTTCGCCGCCATCGCCCTGGTGGCCGTTGCTTGCGATGGGGTGGTGGATCCCTTGGAGGCGCGTCTTCTGAGAGCCCAATTGGACGGACGCCAGCCCTACAGGGAACGGAGTGAGGAAAGCATGGGCCGGCTCTTTGAGGCGCTCCTCGACCAGCTCCATTCCGAGGGATGGCGGGCCCTGATCTCCAGGGCCATCCCCGCCCTCTCGGCGGATCAGCAGGAAACGGCCCTGGCGATGGCTGCCCACCTGGTTCACGGGGATCAGTCGTTATCGGCCGAGGAGAACGGACTGTTGAGCGAAATGGCCTCCCTGATGACCCTTCCCGCCCAGCGATCGGCCCAGATTCTGGATGTGATCGCCGTGTTGCACCGGGACAGCCTGGCGCCCTGAGGGCCCTTCGCCTCCCCAGCTGCCTAGGGTGAGGGCAGCTGTTTTCTGGCCGCGACGTGACCAGCACCCTCTCCTCCGCCAACGCCGCCGGTCAGCCCGACCCTGCCCTTCTGGTCCCCACGGCCCGACCGGATGCCCTCGGCCGCTTCGGACCCTTCGGTGGGCAGTATGTGCCGGAAACCCTGATGCCGGCCCTGGCGGAGCTGGAGGAGGCGGCCGCCACGGCCTGGGCCGATCCCGCTTTCACCGCGCGCCTCAACCATCTCCTTCGCACCTACGTGGGGCGCCCCTCACCGCTCTACGAGGCCGAGCGCCTCAGCGAGCACTACCGCCGCCCTGAGGGAGGCCCTCGCATCTGGTTGAAACGGGAAGACCTCAACCACACCGGGGCCCACAAGATCAACAACGCCCTTGGCCAGGCCCTCCTTGCCTTGCGGATGGGCAAACAGCGGGTGATTGCCGAAACCGGTGCCGGCCAGCACGGCGTGGCCACGGCCACGGTGTGCGCCCGCTTCGGGCTGGAGTGTGTGATCTACATGGGCGCCGAAGACATGCGCCGTCAGGCTTTGAATGTGTTCCGCATGCGGCTGTTGGGCGCCACGGTGCAGCCCGTCACCGCCGGTACGGCCACCCTCAAGGATGCCACCAGCGAAGCCATCCGCGATTGGGTGACCAACGTCGAAACCACCCACTACATCCTGGGTTCGGTGGCCGGTCCCCACCCTTATCCCATGCTGGTGCGCGATTTCCATGCCTGCATCGGCCGGGAGGCCAAGCAGCAATGCCAGGAGGCCTTCGGCCGCCTGCCCGATGTGTTGGTGGCCTGCGTGGGCGGAGGGTCCAATGCCATGGGGCTCTTCCATCCCTTCGTGGAGGATGCCGGGGTGCGCCTGATCGGTGTGGAAGCCGCCGGTGAAGGGGTGGCCTCCGGCCGCCATGCCGCCACCATCACCGAGGGGCGCATCGGCGTGCTGCACGGGGCCATGAGCCTGCTGCTGCAGGACAGCGAGGGCCAGGTGCAGGAGGCCCATTCGATCAGTGCCGGCCTCGACTATCCCGGCGTGGGCCCTGAGCACAGCTACCTCCAGGAGATTGGC
>JAYKJF010000065.1:0-19039 GCA_035285785.1 Cyanobacteriota bacterium | reverse complement strand
AGCCGTCGCTGGCGGGACTTTTGATTTGGGTGATGCGGCAGGGGCCCGCTTCGATCAGGGTGACCGGAACGGATCTGCCCTCTTCATCGAAGAACTGGGACATGCCCAGTTTCTTCCCAAGGATGCCAATGGACATGGACGGAGGGGAGAACGCCAGCTGGTTGAAACCTGGAGCCTGCGCCGTCTGGCGGCACGGAGCCCAGGGTGGCTGATGTCGGGGACTGGCAAGGACGCAGGCATGGAGCCCGGACCGGAGCTAGCAAACGAATCAGCGGGCTGGGACTTGGCTGAATTCGACCGAGAAGGCCAAGGTTCAGGCAGTTTCCCGGTGACGCCCAGGTGCAGAAGCACAGGGAGCCACACTGGCCTTGAGGATTGCCACCAATGACAATCCTGTGCGGATCACTGGAGGCCCGGCTAGCGGTCGGGCACAGCAATTCAGCACAAGAGACAAACCTAGCGCATCACCCAACCCCTTCCCTGCTGGAGAAAAACGACCCAGGGCGGGAGGTTTTTGTCAGACTCACCCGCACTTGCACTGCTGCCATGCCCCTGCTGCTCACGGGCCAGGGATTCCGCCAGGAACTGGAACGGGCCGGGGCCCTTGCCCTCTATGTGCCCTTGGAGGGAGGCAGCGAAACCCGACTGCTGCGGCGCCTGCGGGCCGCGGGCTATCGGGCCCACCTCACGTCCGCGCGGGGGTTGGGGGATCCGGAGGTTTTCCTGTTTCAACTGCATGGGGTGCGACCTCCCCACCTGGGGCACCAGAGCGTGGGCCGCACGGCCGCTGTGGGGGAGGTGCAACGGGTGCAGCCCCAGCTCGGCCACCTGCTGGAAGGCACCACGAAGGTGGTGCTCTGGTTGCTGGAGGGCCAGGTGCTCTCCTCCGCCGAACGCATGTCCCTGGTGGAGCTCTGCAAACGGGAGCCCCGGTTGAAAGTGGTGGTGGAGATGGGCGGTGCCAGGGAACTGCGCTGGAAGCCGTTGGTGGACGTGGATCCGGGCTGACTGCCACGATGAGTCTGTTCATCTGCGCTTTGGTGCGCGGCACCCACGGCTTCCACCCTCCTCTTCCCTGCTGCCCCGCCGCGGCTCAGCCCGGCTGAAGCCCTGGCCAGTGGCCGCTGGGTGAAATGGATCGGCGGCGCCAGCAACCAGGATCTGCAGGCCATCGAAGACCTGGCAGGCCTCTATAGCCTGGCGGGGGTGCACTGTCTGGACCTGGCGGCTGATCCGGCGGTGGTGGCAGCGGCCCGCCGTGGGGTGGCCTGGGCGGCGGAACGGGGCGCACCAATCCCCTGGCTGATGATCAGCCTCAGCGATGGGACGGACCCCCATTTTCGCAAGGCCTGGTTTGATCCCCAGCGGTGTCCACCCGATTGCTCCCGCCCCTGCACCCGGGTGTGCCCGGCGGTGGCCATTTCGGAGCGCGCCGGTGTGGTGGCGGAGCGCTGCTACGGCTGCGGACGCTGCCTCCCCGCCTGTCCCCTGAGCCTGATCGAGGAGCGGCAGAGCTTTCTCGAACCCAGCGCCGTCGGCCCCCTGCTGGCGGCTCTCCGGCCTGACGCGGTGGAAGTGCACACCCAGATCGGGCGTGGCGAGGCCTTTGCCGAGCGGCTCCGGCAGGTGCGGAGCGCGGGAGTTCCCCTGCAGCGGCTGGCGGTGAGCTGCGGCCTGGAGAGCCAGAGGGTGGAGGGAACAGCCCCCAGCGCCGCCACGCTGGCCCGGGATCTCTGGCACCACTTTTCCCTGGTGCGGGCCGCGGGGCTGCGCCCCCTCTGGCAACTGGACGGTCGACCGATGAGCGGTGATGTGGGAGCGGGCACGGCCCATGCCGCCGTGCGCCTGCTTCGGGCCGTGGGGCCCCTGGCCCCTCCCGGGCCGCTCCAGCTGGCCGGGGGCACCAACGCCCACACCCTCACCCTGCTGGAGGACCTTCCCGCCGGCAGTCCAACCGTGGCGGGGGTGGCCTTCGGCAGCGTGGCCCGCCAGCCCCTGCAGGGTCTGCTGCAGGAGGCCCAGGGGCGGGGGCAGAGGCTCCTCGACCTGCCCGATCTGCTCACGCCCGCCCTCGCCCGCGCGCGCGCCCTGGTGCATCCCTGGGCCCGGCGGCGGCAACCCGATACCCGCCGCCCCCCCCAGGGCCGCTAAAAAGAAGGGGTGTGATCGCCAGGCGGCTCTGGACAGCGTTCCCTCCCTTCCCAACCCCTCCCTCGTCTCCACCCAACGGATCACCGATGATCTGGATCGCCTCCTGGAGGTGCTCCCGGAACGGGTGCGCAGCGCCCTGGGCACGGAAGAACGGCGCGAACAGCTGCTGGAAGTGGTGCTGGATCTGGGGCGAATCCCGGAAGCCCGCTATCCAGGCACGGCCATCGCCCTCGGCGAAACGCCGATCGAGCGGCAGGATCTGGCCGGGGTGCTGGAGCGCATCGGCCGCTTCGGCGAAGACAATCGGGCCGGGATCGAACGCACCCTGCACCGCATCAGCGCCATCCGCAACCGTACCGGGGAAGTGGTGGGTCTCACCTGCCGGGTGGGTCGGGCCGTGTTCGGCACCGTCACCATGGTGCGCGACCTGTTGGATACGGGCCAATCCCTCCTGCTGATGGGCCGCCCCGGGGTGGGCAAAACCACGGCTCTGCGGGAAATCGCCCGGGTGCTGGCCGACGACCTGCTGCGCAGGGTGGTGGTGATCGACACCAGCAATGAAATCGCCGGCGACGGGGACATCCCCCATCCGGCCATCGGACGGGCGCGGCGCATGCAGGTGGCCCGGCCTGAGCTGCAGCACCAGGTGATGATCGAGGCTGTGGAAAACCACATGCCCGAGGTGATCGTGATCGATGAGATCGGCACGGAGCTGGAGGCCCAGGCCGCCCGCACCATCGCCGAACGGGGGGTGATGCTGGTGGCCACGGCCCATGGCAACGAGCTGGCCAACCTGATCAAGAACCCCACCCTCAGCGATCTGGTGGGGGGCATTCAGTCGGTGACCCTGGGCGATGAGGAAGCCCGCCGGCGCCACAGCCAGAAAACCGTGTTGGAGCGGGCTGCGGAGCCCACCTTTCCGCTGGCGGTGGAAATGCACAGCCGACACCGCTGGCTCGTGCACCGGGAGGTGGCGAACACGGTGGATCACCTGCTGCGGGGCCAGGCGGCGCGGCCCCAGATCCGGGAGGTGGGGCCCGATGGCCAGGTGCAGATCCGCGACACGCCCCCCAGCCGCACTCTGCCGCTTCCCCTGCGGGACGACAGCCGTGAGGAGGCGAGGCCTCGCCGCGCCCTGGAAACCCGCAGCCTGGCTCCCAAGCCCCTGCCCGATCCCACCGCACCGGCCGCCCACCGCCGGATGGAGGCCCTCTCCCCCCTGAGGCTCTGTGGGGTGGGCGTGAGTGCGGGTCAGCTGGAGGAGGCCGCCCGGGCCCGCCACCTGCCGGTGGAGGTGGTGGCCGATCCCGAACAGGCCGAAGCGGTGCTGAGCGTGCGGGGCCACCTGGGGCAGGACCCGGCCATCCGCCGACGGGCCCAGTCCCTGGGCCTGCCCATCCTCGTGATCAAAACCGACAACCCGCACCAGCTGCAGCGGGCCATGGAACGGCTGGTGCAGCGGCGCTCGGAAGACGGATCCACACCCCGGACGGGCCCCAGCCCGGGCCAGCTTCAGAGGCTCGATGACGCCCATGCCGCCATGGAGGAATGCCGACTGGCCGTGGAGCAGGTTGTTCTCCCCCAGGGAAGGCCCGTGGAGCTGCTGCCCCGGAGCGAACGGGTGCGGGCCATGCAGGCCGAGCTCGTGGGCCGGTACCGTCTGCGCAGTGCCGTGTTTGGTCAGGGTGAGCAGCAGCGGCTGCGGGTCTTCCCGGCCTGAGGTCAACGGGGAAGCCGATGAGTTGACGAAGCACCGGCCGCTGTGGGTTACTGACTGGGTGCTGATCAACACCCCACGGGGTGGAAGCCCATCCGGCTGAATCAGCTCTGGTTGAAGTTCCTTCAGCCAACCAATGGGCCGTCGCCAAGCGGTAAGGCAGCGGGTTTTGGTCCCGCCATTCCTAGGTTCGAATCCTAGCGGCCCAGTTCCAACAGCCCCTTGGTGCGGGTGGAGCGCCTTCCTCTTCTTGTCTTTGATTTCGACGGCGTACTCGTCGATGGCATGGAGGAATACTGGTGGTCGGCCCGCAGGGCGGCCCTGAAGCTCGCACGACAGGTGGAGCAGGCGGGTCCCCCCCTCCGCTTGCCGGACGCCGTACCCCCCGCCTTTCGCCAGCTCCGTCCCCTCATCCACAAGGGTTGGGAAATGGTGCTGGTGGCCGCGGAGCTGGGCCGGCCCGATGGGTCCGCGGAGCATCTCCTGGGGGCCTACCCGGAGGCCCTGGCCGCAGCCCAGGCGCGGTGGGGGCAGAGCTCTGAAGCGCTTCAGGCCCTGCTGGAGGCGGTGCGCCGGGAGGCGCTCGCCACCGACCGTCCAGGGTGGCTGAAGCGCCACCATTTCTACCCAGGGGTACGGGAGCGCCTGCAGCAGCTCGAGCGGGACAGGTCCCCCTGGGCGGTGCTCACCACCAAGGGAGAGGCCTTCACCGCTGAGCTGCTGACGGCCGCCGAGCTGCGGCCGGTGGCCCTCTACGGCCATGAAGCGGGGAGCAAGACGGACGTGCTCCTTACCCTTCTGGAGCAACAACCCGGCACAGACGATGGCGCCCTGCGCCCCGTCTGGTTCATTGAGGATCGCCGGCCCACCCTGGAGCTCGTCCGCCAGAGCCCGGGACTGGCCACCGTGCGCTGCCTGCTGGCGTCCTGGGGCTATTTAGCCCCGGGGGATCGGCAGGGGCTGGACACCATCGGGATCCACTGGCTCACACCCGAGCTGTTCCAGTCCCCCTTGGCAGAGTGGGAACGGGCGTGTAGAGTACGTCAGTACTAAGGTGGGTTGACCTATGCGGCTGTGACGCTGGTCTCTTCTGGTGGCACTGACTTCCTTGAGACCGCACCATGGCCTGAGGCAAAGGCATTTGCTGCCGCTGACATCCAACTGACTATCCAGCGGATATCCAGCTGTCATCCAACGGCATCCCAATCCCAGCTCCTGCCCCCACCTTGCGCCATCGCGGCCTGTTCCACCGTTCTGCCAACCATGCCAGCTGACACCAAGGCCGCTTCCCTCAACGGCAACACCTCCCCTGCCACCTCCTCCGCAGCCAGCTCCCCATCGCCCGCCAATCCCGAGCGCGACAAGGCCCTGGGCCTGGTCCTCAACCAGATCGAGCGCAACTTCGGCAAAGGGTCGATCATGCGCCTGGGGGATGCCTCCCGCATGTGGGTGGAAACCATTTCCACCGGAGCCCTCACCCTGGATCTGGCCCTCGGTGGCGGCTACCCCAAGGGACGGGTCGTGGAGGTGTACGGGCCGGAAAGCTCGGGTAAAACCACCCTCACCCTCCATGCCATCGCTGAGGTGCAACGCCGGGGTGGCGTGGCGGCCTTTGTGGACGCGGAGCATGCCCTGGATCCCGTGTATGCGGCGGCGCTGGGTGTGGATATTGAAAACCTGCTGGTCTCCCAGCCGGATACGGGCGAGATGGCCCTGGAGATCGTCGACCAGCTCGTGCGCTCCGGGGCGGTCGACATCGTCGTGGTCGACTCCGTGGCGGCCCTCACACCCCGGGCTGAGATCGAGGGAGAGATGGGGGATCTGGCCGTCGGCAGCCAGGCCCGCCTGATGAGCCAGGCCATGCGGAAAATCACAGGCAACATCGGCAAATCCGGCTGCACCGTGATCTTCCTCAACCAGCTGCGTCAGAAGATCGGGGTCACCTACGGCAACCCCGAAACCACCACGGGAGGCAACGCTCTCAAGTTCTACGCTTCCGTCCGTCTGGACATCCGTCGCATTCAAACCCTTAAGCGCGGCACCGAGGAATACGGGATCCGCGCCAAGGTGAAAGTGGCGAAAAACAAGGTGGCGCCACCGTTCCGCATCGCTGAATTTGACATTCTGTTCGGCCGTGGCATCAGCACCGTCGGCTGCCTGCTCGACCTTGCGGAAGAGACGGGTGTGGTGACCCGCAAGGGGGCCTGGTATAGCTACGAGGGGGACAACATCGGCCAGGGACGGGACAACACGATTGCCTGGCTGGAACAGAATCCCACCCAGCAAGCCACCATCGAACAGCTGACCCGCCGCCAGCTCACCGAGGGCTCGGAAGTGACGGCCAACTCGATGCGCCCCCTGGCTGCTGCGGCAGCCCGGGCTGCCGCCGGCACCCCATCCGCCGACCCAGGCACCACGGATGTGGAAAGGGAGGCCGTTCCGGCCGCCTGAGACCAGGGTCTGAAACCGCAGCCCAAAACCAAGGGCCGGGGAGAGCACTCCCTGGCCCCAGCAACCCAGCCCCCTCGATGATCAGGAAGGGATCTAAGGATGGGCTGTTGGAAGGATCACCGGAAGCCTGGAAGGGGCAGGGGCAGGGGCATCCACTGCAGCCCCCTTGGCACGGAGTTGCTGGGCCACGCGATGAAGCTCGTGGATGGCATCGGCCCCCTCCAGCTTGAGCAGCTCCAGTCCATTGCGCGACTCCACCCAGGAGATGCCGAAGTCGGAGACCAGGAACCTCACAACGTGGGTCTCCCCGAGGTCGGCCACGAAGGACACCCCACTCTGGGTCTGGCCATCGCCACAGACATAACAGCTGGCCACCTGACCCTGGTCCTGAAGACATCGGGCCAGGGCTTGAAGACTCAGGACCAGGTCCTGAACAACGGACCGGTATTGCTCAGCCAGGCGGGCGAACATGAGCAATCAAAACAGGATGTTCAAATCCTAAGGTTTTCTTCAGCTTTTCGGGGACGGCGAAGGTCCCGTGGCCAAACCCGCACAGCCGGCCAGGGGTCAGTCCCGGCTCCGGGAGGAAGGTTCAGCCGTCGGCCAGGGTCCACCAGCCCAGGGCCGGACCCAGAAAACGCACGGTGACCCAGAAGAGCACCAAAGCCCCGATCCCCACCCAAGCCCCCCGGGTGGTCAGCGACACAAAGCGATCGGCCTGGTCGCGGGTGAGGGGAAGCCAGTCGACCAGGCGCGGAGAGGGCGTCCCGGAGGAGCGGCCCTGGACCACACCCGTTTTCGAGGGGGCCGGCTTCTGAGAGGGTTTCTTCTCCCGGGGCGGAAGCCCCTGGGCCGCGCGGCGTTTGGCTTCGCCCATCACAGCAAGATGCACTGCCCCAAGGGTAAGGGCGCCTGGCCCGCCCTCAAGCTGGCAGCAGGCGGGTGAGGGGCACGGTGGGCTCCAGCGCCCGAAACACCTGCCGACCCCAGCTGCGGGCCCGCAACCGCCCGTCCAGCACCGCAGCCCTGCCCCCACTGCGGCGGAGGCAGGCCAATCCCCGCTGCAGGCGATGGAGAGCATCGGGCAGGAGCAGGTCGCGGAACCAATCCCCGCCCTGTTGACGCATGCGCGCCACCCGGGCGGCTGTGAGGGGATCCTCCAGGCTGGCGATGGGGAGAAGCCCCACGATCACCTGGCAGGGAAGGGGCAGGCGGGTTTGGTGCTCGAGCCACCAGCTCCAAGACGCACAGATCACCCCGTTGCTCTCCACGGCGGTGCTCTGTTCGGTGACGCGGGAGCCAAACTCTGCGGCCAGGGCACTGGCCAGGCCGCCCCGCAGACCCCGGTCGTCCAGAAGGATCATCGTGAGCCCAGCCTGTCCCAGCACAAGGCGCCGGCAATGCTCCAGGAGATGGTCCGCAAAGGGAGGGCTGTTGGGCAGGGGTTGACGCAGGGGGGCGTACAGGGGCAGGGGGTCGCTCAGGGGAGGGTCATCCAGGCGCACCACCACCTGGGGCTGCCAGGGGCGTCCGCCGGAGGCAGCCTGGGCCATCGCCCCGACGGCCACTTCCCCCAGGAGAATGGTGCCCCGCTCCTGGAACAGACCGGAGAGCTCCAGAAGAGGATCCAGGGGCTGGCGTGTCCACTGCCACTGGAGCAGAACAGGATCCACCTTGGCCCAGCTGGCCCAACCGGAGCCTGCGGCAGCCTGCCAGCGTGGCCAGGGCTCCGGAAGCGGCCGAAGAAGGGTCAGCAGATCCCGGAGAGGAACCTCCTCCTGACTCTCCAGAGCCACCAACTGATGGGGGTGACGGGGTTGGCTGAACACCCGCCGACTCAATCGCTCATGGAGGGCGAGCAAGGCCTCCTCGGCGCTGGGGAAGGCGCGCCGCAACCCATCCCAGTCCGCTGGCTGGATCTGCACCTCCAGGGCAGCGCAGAGCGCTTCATCCAGCCGTTCCGCCTCTGGAATCACCAACTGCCGATCACCCAGCTCTCCCCTCTGCCAGGCCTCCACCAACTCGTCTGGACGAAGCAACCAGAGCCGGGCCGCGGAAGGAGCCGCGGCCCCTTCCCAGCAGGGCAGCTGGAGGCCGACGGCCCGCAAACGGGGCCACTCCACCTGCAGGAGCCTGCGGCGCAGGCTGTCGCTCACCACCAGGGCCAGGGGGGCCTCGCTCAGGGCGAGGGGCACGAGCAGGCTCGGCCACCAGGTGGATTCCATGCCTGGGGTCAGGGCCACCAGGGTGTGATCTCCCCGCCGCAGGCTTCGGGCCACCAGGCGGCTGAGGGTGAGGTGGTGGGGCCAACGGGGTTCTCCCTCGCTGCGCAGCAGCGCCTTGAGGTGGAGGTGGGCCGAGGCTTCCAGCATCGAAGGATCGTAAACAGCCCCATGGGGCTGAACAGTCTGTGGAAAGCTGGAGGGCCGTGATGTCGCCAGGCCCATGGCTGCCCTCTGGCACGACCGCCCCGTGGGTCTGGTGGGTTTGGGATTGATCGGGGGCTCCCTCGGGCTCGACCTCAAGGCCGCAGGGGCCCAGGTGAGAGCCTGGGTGCATCGCCCCCAAACCGCCGAGCGAGCCCTGGAGCGGGGGCTGGCCCAGGCGGTCAGCACCGATCCATCGATCCTGAAGGGGTGCGGGTTGGTGGTGCTCGCCCTGCCCCTGGACCAGCTGGTGGCTCCCGGCCCCGAGCTGTTGGCCGCCTTGCCGCCGGAGGCGGTGGTCACCGATGTGGGATCGGTGAAGGGTCCTGTGCTGGCCGCCTGGACCGGCACGCCCGTGCGCTTCGTGGGGAGCCATCCCATGGCCGGGACCGCCCTCGCGGGGGTGGAGGCCGGACAGCAGCAGCTGTTCCGGGGACGGCCCTGGGTGATCACCCCCGACACCACCACCGACCCCGGGGCCCTGGAGGCGGTCCGGGAGCTGGCCGCAGCGGTGGGAAGCCAGACCCTGGTCTGCGAAGCAGAGGCCCACGACCGGGCCGTCGCCCTCATCTCCCATCTGCCCGTGCTGGTGAGCGCAGCTCTCCTGGAGGCGGCGGATCGGGGGGCCACGGGAGACGACCAGCTCCTGGCCAGGGCCCTGGCTTCCAGCGGCTTTGCGGACACCACCCGGGTCGGGGGGGGCAACCCGGAGCTGGGCACCCTGATGTGTCGCTGGAACCGGGAGGCCGTGCTCGCCGCACTGATGCACTACCAAGCCGGGCTGGACACCCTGATCGACGCTGTGCGACAGGAAGACTGGCCCGGCCTGCAGGAGCGCCTGGCGCACGGCCAGGCGCTCCGGCCCGCCTTCCTCTGAAAAGGGGCCGAGTCGTCTGCCGCCGTTTCAGGGATGGAGGAGAGCGGGATTCGGACGGGGTCTGTCGAGAGCCTCCGCGTCAGCGACCGTGGCGCGGCGGGTCCGTTGCTCAAACAAGCAGAGTTCCCGACCCTTGCGGCCGCCCATATGCGCCTGGGGGTGGGTGCCCTCCATCAGGACAGCAGAGATGAGCAGGGTGCCCCCGGAAGGGGTGAGATCAGCAACCGGCACATCCATGCGCGTCCCCAGCACCCTGGGCTGGGACAACCGGCTGGCCTGCAGGCAGGCCGACCGCACCTCCCGGTCGTAGGCCGTCCAGGCCTCCGGGCTGGAAGCGCTGGCCGGCGTGGCCATCACCCCCAGGAGCGCCATCCCCAGCACCACCCTTGCAGGGCCACCAACAGAGGGATGAGAAGCAGCAGCAGACACGTGTCCAGACAACAACAACACTTTCCCTCCTAGCCCGGGAGGGGACATCCAGTGCCGGGGACTCCGCTTCCACTGGGACGGCTGATCAGCAAGACTGCCCACCATCCACTTTTGCGCCCAACCGCCACCCGCCCCATGGTTGTCAGCGGACTGTCGAGCGCCCCCGCCAACTGGGCCGCCAGCCGTGCCTTTCCCCTGGCGGCCATCACGGGCCATGGCACCTTAAAACTGGCCCTGCTCCTGGCAGCTGTGGATCCGGGACTGGGGGGGGTGGTGATCGCGGGGGGCAGGGGAACGGGAAAATCCGTGCTGGCGCGAGGCCTCCACGCCCTGCTCCCCCCGATCGATGTGCTCGATCTCGGACCGGCCGCCACCCTGCCGAACATCGACCCCCGCCAACCCGACGACTGGGATCCCCTGACCCGCGATCGCATCACGGCCCTCGGTGGAGACCCCCTTGGCGAAGATCCGAGCGCCATCCTGCCCACCAAGGTGATCCCGGCACCCTTTGTGCAGGTGCCTCTGGGGGTCACGGAAGACCGGTTGCTCGGTTCGGTGGACGTGGCGGCCTCCCTGGGGGCGGGACGGTCGGTGTTCCAGCCGGGCCTGCTGGCGGAAGCCCACCGTGGCGTGCTCTACATTGATGAGCTGAACCTGCTGGATGCGGGGGTCACCAACCTTCTGCTGGCCGCGGTGGGTAGTGGCGAAAACCGTTTGGAACGCGAAGGCCTCAGCCTCAGCCATCCCTGCCGCTGTCTTCTCATTGCCACTTACAACCCGGAGGAGGGGGCCGTCCGCGACCACCTGCTCGATCGTTTCGCCATGGCCCTCTCCGCCCACCAGCTCCTGGATCTGGAGCAGCGGGTGGCGATCGCCCGCTCGGCCATGGACCACGGCGAATCGGTGGAAGCGTTCGCAGCTCAGCACCAGGAGGACACCGATGCCCTGGCCACCCAGTTGCTCCTGGCCCGCCAGTGGCTCCCGGACGTCACGATCGACCGGGAGCAGATCGCCTATCTGGTGAACGAGGCCCTGCGGGGTGGGGTGGAGGGGCACCGATCGGAGCTCTATGCGGTGCGGGTGGCCCGGGCCCATGCGGCCCTGAGCGGTCGCGACCGGGTCGAAGCGGACGACCTGCAGGTGGCCGTCAGGCTCGTGATTGCCCCCCGGGCCCGCCAGCAGCCCCCGGCCGATCCGGAGCAACCTCTCCAGCCCCCACCACCGCCCCCACCCCAGGGGGAGCAGGAGCCCAACCCGCCCGAGGAGCCCGAATCCCCAGAGGCGGAGCAGGAGCAGGACGACACCCCTCCCGAAGAGGAAACCCCCCAGGATGAGGCGCCACCCTCCATTCCCGAAGAGTTTCTGCTGGATCCGGAGGCCACCGCCATCGATCCCGACCTGCTGCTGTTCGCCGCAGCCAAATCCCGCAGCGGCAGCAGCGGCAGCCGTTCCCAGGTGTTGAGCGAGAGCCGGGGGCGCTACGTGCGACCGATCCTGCCGCGGGGGCCCGTGCGGCGGATCGCCGTGGATGCCACCCTGCGGGCGGCGGCGCCCCACCAGAAGGCGCGGCGGGAGCGGGAGCCCCATCGCCGCCTGATCGTCAGCGACGACGACCTGCGGGCCAAACAACTGCAACGGAAAGCGGGGGCATTGGTGGTGTTTCTGGTGGATGCCAGCGGTTCGATGGCGCTCAACCGGATGCAGAGCGCCAAGGGGGCCGTGCTGCGGCTGCTCACGGAGGCCTACGAGAACCGGGATGAGGTGGCCTTGATTCCCTTCCGGGGGGAGCAGGCGGAAGTGCTCCTCCCCCCCACCCGCTCAATCACCGCCGCCCGCCGCCGGCTGGAGGCCATGCCCTGCGGCGGCGGCTCGCCGTTGGCCCATGGGCTGGCCCTGGCCGCCCGGGTGGGAGCCAACGCCCTGGCCACCGGCGACCTGAGCCAGGTGGTGGTGGTGGCCATCACCGATGGGCGCGGCAATGTACCCCTGGCTCGCTCCCTGGGCCAACCGGAGCTGGACGGTGATGAACCGGTGGATCTGAAGGCGGATGTGAAGCAGGTGGCTTCCCGGTACCGGGCCCTCGGGCTGCGGCTGCTGGTGATCGACACCGAGCGCAAGTTCATCGGCAGCGGCATGGGCAAGGAGCTGGCCGAAGCGGCCGGCGGCCGTTATGTGCAGCTACCCAAGGCCAGTGATCAGGCCATCGCAGCGATCGCCCTGGAGGCCCTGGGAACGGCACGCTGATCGGCCAGGCCACTACATCACCGACTGCATCCAGGCGTAGGTGGGGGAGAAAAAGTCGACCAGGGCGCTGGTCATGGCGTCACTCCAGATGGAACGACGGCGCGAGGACTCCGCATTGCTGAAGGGGTAGGTGGATGATCGGCCCGACTTGCGAATGCCATAGCCCGCCATGATCCGATCCACTGCCCCCGATCCAGCCTGCTCAAGGGGCAGCACGGAGACCCGCTCCTTCCCGAAACAGGAGAACCAGGGCTCGGCAAAGAGCTCATAGCGAGACTCCTGCAGATAGTTGGGGTAGGTGATGATCTTGCCGGCGAGGGCTTCACGCAGCATGTCCTGCACCCGACTCTCAGCCTCATCTTGCTGAAAGATGCCGCAGCGGATGTCATGGCTGATCATCGACTTCACCCGATCGATCGGATCGCGGATGGTGAGGAGTACGCGGACCCTGTCCCTGAGCCAATGGTGTTCAAACGCCTTGGCCACAACCTGCGAACAGCCAAACGTGCTTGGACTGCATTCAATCCAAGTGCGACTGAGGCCAGCCGGACCAGCCTGAATATCGGCGAAATGGGAGAGATACCAATCAAGGGAAAGTCCATGTTGCAGATAGACATCCCAGTAATCCATCTCCTTGCACGGATAGGACAGGATCCGGTAGTTCGCCACCAGATATTCATACAAGGATGTTGTGCCACACTTGCCTGGACCAGGGAGGATCAGCAGCATCGGGGGCGATTCCCTCCAACCCGTTGGTCTCTGCTGTGCGATCAACGCTCGCATCGTGCGGAGATAAGCCAAGGATTTCTCCGGATGGATCAGACAGGCAGAGTGGGCCGCAGCGGCATTGAGATAGGGGTTGGAGGGAAAGCAGGACTTTGAAGCCAGCAGGCACGCCCAGCTGGATTCCTTGAGAAGGCTGCGCTGCCGCTCCCCGGACAAGCATTGGCGGAAGTAGTAATTGATCAGATAGGACAGCTGTGTAACGATCGCGTTATCGAAAGAGTCACTCTCAAGTCGAATGCAAAACTGATCGAGAAGATCCTCGACCAGCCCCAGCTGGCGACATGTATTGATGATGGGGGTTCCGTAGCCAGCAATACCTAGGAGCAATTTTCCGGTCTTGGGATGCCGCGCTTCAAGAATCTCGGAGAGAACCCTATCGAGATCTCGTCCTGGGACCATGGTCTTGGCCGCTTCGAGCTTCTCGCTGAGAACCGTCCAAGGATCGGGCTTCTTTTGAAACAGAGCAAGCATTCGCTACAACCCCCGCACGGGGACAGGGGTGGCGGGGGCATTGCTGCGGGGAGCGAAGCGGTTGGCGTCCGCCTCCCGCTGGTCGTTGAGGCGCTGGCGGCGGGCCGCATCCCGCGCCTCCCGTTCCCTGGCCGCATCCACCTGGGCGGGGTAGAGCTCATCAAAAAACTTTCCCAGACCCACCGACACGCTCAGAACCCCATCCATGAACTTGGGATCCCCGGTCAGCTTGCTGACATCCCGGCCCACAGCCTGCCAGCGGTCGGTGAGCTTGCGGGCATTGGCCAGGGTGGCCTGCAGATCCTGCACGGTCTGGGGGTTATCGAGCCGGGCGGCGGTGGCGCGGGCATGGCTGGTGGCGGCCGCCGCTTCGGCGCTGGCCTTGTTGAGATTGGCCAGGATCGGATCGGCCTTCCGCACGGAGCCATTCAGCTCCTGCACCAACTTCTGGGCATCCTTGACGAACACCTGACCGTCGCGGGAGAGCTTCTCCGTCTCGTCCGCACTGCGTTCAAAGGCCTTGGTGGCTGAAGCCATCTGGGGAACCACCCGCTCCCGCTCGGCCTCGCTCAGCAACCGTTGCACCGTGTCGGTGACCGACTCCAGGGTTGGGGCGGCCGCCCCAACCACCTTGCCGCCATCACAGACCATGCGGCGATTGTTGCAACCGGGGGACCGGGGACCCGGCCCGGGGGGGAGGGGAGGGCCGGAACTGAGCAGCGACACCACCGCATCACCCCCCAGGAGGGAGCTGGTGGCGATGCGAGCGACCACAGGACGGGAGAGGCGCAGGTTTGGATCCGTGATCTCCAGCCGAGCCTCCACGGCCTGCCCACTGACCTGAACACTCCGGACGTTGCCCACCTGGACGCCACGATGGAGCACGGCGGACCGCTCGGCGAGGCCGGCCGCATCAGCAAAGCTGGCCTGGATGCTCCAGTTGTTGCGCTGCAGCGAAATGCCCTTCAGCCACAGCCAAAAGCCGATGCCCCCTGAGATGGCAGCCAGCAGGGAAAATCCAACCAGGGCTTCACGAACACTGCGGCGCATGGATTTCAGAGACGGATCGTCAGTGCTCGGCAGGCTGCATCGGCCCGATCAGGCTACCTGTCCTGAACTGCACCACGTAGGGATCGGTGCACTGCCGATACTGTTCTGCGCTGCCCATCCAGCGGAAGCGTCCCTCATAAAGAAGGATCACCCGATCCGCACAGCGATCGATCGTGCTGTGCACATGGCTCACCACCACCCCTGAGGCATGGGTCAGACCCGTGGCCTGAACGATCAGGTCTTCAATGCGGGTGCAGGCCACCGGATCCAGCCCGGCCGTGGGCTCATCGAAAAGCAGGAGGGGAACCCGATGGCTGGGCTCGGTGGGATCGTCGATGAGGGCACGGGCGAAGCTCACCCGCTTCTGCATCCCCCCACTGAGTTCGCCTGGCAGCCGGTCGTCCACGCCCTCCAGTCCCACAGCCTGCAAGGCGAGGCGCACCCGTTCCCGGATCTCCCCCTCACTGAGCCGACTGCGGCGGTAAAGCAGGAATCCCACGTTCTCCCGAACGGTGAGAGAGGCGAGGAGGGCGGGATTCTGGAACACCAACCGCACATCGGGAGGGTGGCGCTGGTCGAGGCGGAGATAGGGCTGGGCCTCCCCGTGGAGCTTCACCACGCCGGCGGTGGGCAGCAGCAACCCCGCCATCAGGCGGAGGATGGTGGATTTCCCCGAACCGGAGGGACCCACCACCATGAGGCGCTCCCCAGGCTGCACCTGGAGACTCAGCTGATCAAGGATCAGGCGCTCCCCCCACCCCATGGACACCTGCGCGAACTCCACCACCGGCGGACGGCGGGATTCGGTGAGCGCAGAAGGGGCAGGCTCCAGGGGACAGAGGACCAGACGACCCCCCCATCCTGACGTCCCCCTCCCATCCCTACAGTTCAGACACTCCTATCAGCGTCCGCGCCCGGATCCCTTGCCCGCCCGAGGCCCAAACGTCCGCCCGCCCCGCCAGCGCTCAGGCCAGCGTCCCGAATGGATCGGCAGGGGAGAACGGCGCCAGCAGGATCTGATGAGCAGTTCACGCAGGGCCGTGCGCTGGCTCCAGCCGGGTCTGGTGGTGAAGCGTTGGATGCTCACCTCCGGCCTGGGTTTGTTGATCGCCCTGCTGGGGGCGGCCGTGTGGGCCGATCTGCAACCGATCTACTGGAGCCTGGAGAGCACCCGCTGGGTGCTGGCCCGGGTCACCCAGGTGCTGCCCAGGGGCATCACGGGCCCCTTGGTGCTGGTGCTGGGAGGGGTGCTGATCTGGCTGGGCCTCAACCGGAGTTTCGGCTCGATCCAGCAGGCCCTCGCCCCCGAGAAAGACACCCACCTGGTGGATGCCCTGCTGGCCCAGCGACGGCTGAACCGGGGACCCAACGTGGTGGCCATCGGCGGAGGGACGGGGCTGGCGACCCTCCTGAGTGGCCTGAAGCGCTACAGCAGCAACATCACGGCGGTGGTGACCGTCGCCGACGATGGGGGCAGCAGCGGCGTGCTGCGACGGGAACTGGGGGTGCAGCCCCCGGGGGACATCCGCAACTGTCTGGTGGCCCTGGCCCGGGAGGAACCGCTGCTGACCCGGCTGTTCCAATACCGCTTCAAAGCCGGAAGCGGACTGGAGGGGCACAGCTTCGGCAACCTATTTCTCACCGCCCTGATGGCGATCACCGGCAGCCTGGAATCGGCGATTGCCGCCAGCAGCCGGGTGTTGGCGGTGCAAGGGCAGGTGGTGCCATCCACCACGGCGGATGTGCGTCTCTGGGCCGAGCTGGAGAACGGTGAACGCCTGGAGGGAGAATCCAACATCGGCATGGCCACCAGCCCGATCGTGCGTCTCGGCTGCACGCCGGAGCGACCGCCGGCCCTGCCCCGGGCCCTGGAAGCCATTGCCCATGCGGATTTGATCGTGCTTGGGCCCGGGAGTCTGTACACCTCCCTGCTTCCCAATCTGCTCGTTCCTGAGTTGGTGGAGGCCATCCGCGGCAGTCGGGCCCTCCGGCTCTACATCTGCAATCTGATGACCCAACCCGGGGAGACGGATGGCATGGACGTGGGCGACCATCTGCGGGCCATCGAAGCCCAGCTCTCCACCCTGGGGGTGGACGATCGCCTGTTCACCGCCGTGCTGGCCCAGGAGGATCTATCCCCCTCCCCCCTGCTGGAGCACTACCGCCGGAGGGGGGCGGAGCCCGTGATCTGCGATGTGCAGAGCCTGGAGGAGCAGGGCTACGAGGTGATGCAAGCGCCGCTCCAGGGGACGAGGCCCAGCGCCACCCTGCGCCATGACCCCCGCAGCGTGGCCTCCGCGGTGATGCGCTTCTATCGAAAGCATCGCTGGGACGGCTAGGACGCCAACATCCCCTTGGCCTGGCACTTCACCCAGAAGATCCCCTGTCTCCAGGCCCGGATGGGCCAGGAGGGAGGATGCTCGTCCAGGGGAACCTGGGCCCATGGGGTGTCGGCAAGGTGGCGGCGGTACGTGTCGCGCCAGGGGTGCTCGCAGCAGTAGTGCCAGGGCTTCACCGGGCCCGGACCGGCAAAATGCACGATGGCTGGGTGGTCAATCGCCGCAATCTGGTCGGCACTGAGCTTGTCGCGGCTCATGTCGTACGCGGGATTGAGGCCGAACAGATGGGGGCAGGCATTCCAACGCTCCGACATGGACAACCACTGGCCGGCGAAGAGGTGATTGAGCACGTCCTGATCCCAGTGGCGGAGACGGTGGGGATGGCTGCGGGCGAAAGCACGCCCCCTCTCCAGCAGGTCCATCTGCCGCCAGCGGTCCAGGTCAACCAGCATCATCCCGGAGTTGAAATACTCGCCAAACACATAGCCATGGTCGAGGCAACTCAGCTCATGCTCACGCACAGCCGCGAGGGGATAGTCCTGCAGCGATGTGTCCCAGAGCGGGCGAACAGAATCAACAACAACGGCATCGCTGTCGATGAACAGAAAACGCTTCAATCCAGCGGGGAGCAAATCAGGCAGGAGAAGGCGAAAGTAAGCGGCCAGGGAGCCATGACCCGACACCGGAAAGTCGTAAAGGCGGGACGGATCCGCCGGCAGCAACGAAACGGCTGCCAAAAAAGTGCTGGTATATCTGATGAAACGGGCCTTTTCCTCAGGATCAAGGCTGTCGTGAACAACGTAGACATTCAACTGTTCTCCCTGGTTTGATTCAGAGAGGGAGTGGAGCATTGCTGCGCAGTGGCGCAAATAGCCGCGATCCAGCGCACAAACAATACTGATCACTAGTAGGCATCCTGCATTTCATAAAAATCAGGCTGCACATAATCCTTTCGCAGGGGCCAGCCCTTCCAATCTTCCGGCATCAGCAACCGCTTGGGATGGGGGTGGCCGTCATAAACAATGCCGAACATGTCGTAGGTTTCGCGCTCCTGCCAATCCGCCCCTCTCCAGAGGCCGTAGAGGCTGGGGATGGTCAGGGACCCATCCCGGGGCAGAAACACCTTGAGCCTGACCTCCTCCGGTGTCTGGTCGGCCGCGAGCGGCTGATTGGTGCCGGCCGGCGCGGTGGCGGCAGCGATCCGATCCGCCAGGGCAGCCAGTTTCACCAGGTGATAGAAGCTCACCAGACGGCCACCGGGACCCTCGTCGTAGCCACCCTGGCACTGGAGATAGTCGAACCCATAGGCCTTCAGAGCCGTGGCAATCAGGGGAAGAACCGCAGGCTCCAGGCCGATCACTTCCACCCCCAGATGGTCGGAGGGGAGCACCGCATGGTCAAACCCCTGCTGACGGAGCCAGGTGCTCACAGGGCCAGGAGTGACAGGAGCAGCTGGAGTGGCTTCGGCCATGGCTGGGAGTGGAAGGAGGAATGGGAATCCGGGGGATGGGTCGGCGTCAGGCCGGATCCCCAGCACGGTCGGCCGGAGGAACCACCGCTGGCGTCTTCTGAGACGCAGGAGTGGCCAATGGCAGGGCAGACGCGGCGGCCAGGGCTGCCCTCTGGGTTGGGGCGGAGAGGTAGGCACCGGTGATCAGGGGTTCCACCTGGCGCAGCTGATGGGGCACCGTGCAGTAGCGGTGGCTGGCTTGGAGCCGGCCGCGCTCAGCCACCGACTCGTTCCCCACCTTTTTCCGCAGCTTGATCACCGCATCGAAGATCGCCTCCGGACGGGGAGGGCATCCGGGGAGGTAGAGATCTACGGGGATCAGCTTGTCCACCCCGCGAACCGCTGTGGTGGAGTCGGCGGAGAACATGCCACCGGTGATGGTGCAGGCGCCCATGGCGATGACGTACTTGGGCTCGGGCATCTGCTCATAGAGCCGCACCAGGGCCGGGGCCATCTTCATGGTCACCGTGCCGGCCACGATCAGCAGGTCGGCCTGCCGGGGGCTGGAGCGGGGCACCAGACCGAAACGGTCGAAGTCGAAGCGGGACCCGATCAGGGCCGCGAACTCGATGAAGCAGCAGGCCGTGC
>JAYKJF010000064.1:0-14856 GCA_035285785.1 Cyanobacteriota bacterium | reverse complement strand
GCCGCTCCACCTTCACCGCTTCCGGCAGCTGGTCGGGCCAGTCGGCGGCGGGGGTGTTGGGGCGGGGGGAATAGGCCGCCGTGTTCACCTGGTCGAAGCCGATCTCCTCCACCAGATCCAGGGTGCGGCGGAACTGGGCGTCGGTTTCCCCGGGGAAGGCCACGATCACATCGGCGCTGATCGCCGCATCGGGCATGCGGGAGCGGATCCGTTCGATGATCCGCCGATAGCGGTCGACGGTGTAGCCCCGGGCCATCGCTTTCAGCACGGCGTCATCCCCGCTCTGGAAGGGGATGTGGAAGTGTTCGCACACCTTGGGCAAGGCGGCGCAGGCGTCGATCAGGCGCTCGGTGAAGTAGCGGGGATGGCTCGTGGCGAAGCGAATCCGCTCGATGCCCTCCACCGCGTGCACGTGCTCCAGCAGGTCGGTGAGGGTGTGCTGGCGACGGCCCTCGGGGGTGATGCCCGGCAGATCCCGGCCGTAGGCGTCGATGTTCTGGCCCAGCAGGGTGATTTCCTTGAAGCCCCGGGCGGCCAGCCCCTCCATCTCCAGCTTGATCGCCTCCGGCAGGCGGGATTGCTCCTTGCCCCGCACCGATGGCACGACGCAATAGGTGCAGCGCTCGTTGCAGCCATAGATCACATTCACCCAGCCACACACCTGGCTGTCGCGCCGGGCCGTGGTGATGTCTTCGAGGATGTGGTGCTCATCGGTGGCCACCACCTGCTGCCCCTGCTGCACCTGGGTGAGCAGCACCTCCAGGCGGTTGGCATGCTGGGGGCCCATCACCAGATCCAGCTCGGGCACCCGCCGCAGCAGGGCTTCTCCCTCCTGCTGGGCCACACAACCGGCCACCACCAGGGTGAGATGGGGGTGGGTGCGCTTGCGCTGGGCCTGGCGGCCCAGATAGCTATACACCTTCTGCTCGGCGTTATCGCGGATCGTGCAGGTGTTGTAGAGCACCAGATCCGCCTCCAGTTCCGCCTCGGCCTCCCGATAGCCCATGGCCTCCAGGATGCCGGCCATGCGCTCGGAATCGGCCTTGTTCATCTGGCAGCCAAAGGTGGTGATCCAGTAGCTGCCCTGGCCGGGGGCGGGCCCGGCGGCAGGGGGATGGGGAAGGGTGGCCGTCATGACCTCCAGTTTCCCCCATGGCTGCGGACCCCGCCTCAAAGGTGCTCCACCAGGGTGAGCTGTTGGGCACAGAGGGTGACTTTTTCGCCGAGATCCAGGGCCAGCATCCGCAGGAGCCCCAGGGCAGCCGCTGGATGGGTGGCCTCCAACCGATCCAGCTCCACCCGATTCAGGCACCAGCAGGCCCCATCCGTTTCCGCCACCACATCCGCCTGCCGTGGCTTCTGGGCGAGGAAGGCCGCATCCCCGAACACCATCCCCGCCGTGAAGGTGGCCATGCGGGCCATGGAGGGGGCGGCGCCCCGCTGGGGCAGGGGGAACGACACGGTGAAACGCCCCGCCGCCACGATGTAGAGCTGCTCCCCGCCGCCGCCGCGGTGGATCACCCGCTCCCCGGCCCCGTAGGGCTGAAGCACCAGCCGGGCCATCAGCGCCTCAAGCGGTTCCGGTGCCATCCACGGGAACAGGGTCCGGGGATCGAAGGGGCCCGGGCTGGGGGCCGGTGGGCCCTCCCCGCCGGAGCTGGACTCCAGCAGATGGTGCTCCGCCGCCTCCAGGGCGAGGTCGAGGCTCGCGAACGGTGGCGGCTTCTCCAGCGGTTCCGGCAGCGGCAGATGGCTGGCGCGGCAGAGCAGCACCGCCCCCTCGGCCGCGGCCAGCCGTTCCACCCCACGGGCCAGCAGGCCGGCGGCCGCAGGGAGCAGCTCGTTCACCTGGCCCAGATCCAGCACCCACACGCTGGTGTCGGCCGTGGTGGCCTCCATGGTGGCGAGCAGCACCTCCATGGCCGCAAAGTCGAGCACGCCCTGGGCATGGAGGATCGCCAGGCGGGAGCGCAGGCCGTCCAGCCGCTGGGTGTCCGCTTCGCTGCGCCAGCAGCGCGATCGCCGCTCCGTGCCCCGGTAGCTGTTGCGCACGGGCGATTGGTGCAGGGGGCTGCGGTGGAACAGGTGCAGGTTGAATCGCCTGGAGAGCCGGCGGCAGACCGCAATCCCCCGCACGCTGTTGCCGAGGGCATCCAGCCGCGGCGAATACACCGCCAGGCCCAGGCGGCCGGGCACCACCGCCAGCACCCCCCCGGCCACGCCGCTCTTGGCTGGCAGGCCCACGTCGTAGAGCCACTGGCCGGCGAAGTCGTACATGCCGCAGCTGCCCATCACCGCCAGCAGGCTTGTGGTGGTGCTGGGTTTCAGAGGTTGGGCCCCGGTGAGGGGATGGCGGCCCTGGCAGGCCAGGGTGGCCGCCATCATGGCCAGATCCCGGCAGGTGACGGCGATGGCGCACTGCCGGAAATAGAGGTCGAGGCCCTCCTCGGGGGCCTGCTCGATCACGGCGGCATTGCGCAGGAGATGGCTGATGGCCCGGTTGCGGTGGCCCGTGTCCCGTTCCGAGCGGTACACCGCTGCGTCGATCGCCAGGGGGCGGCCGGCCAGGGCGGAGAAAAAGGCCAGGGTGCGCGCTTCCGCCCCCTGGGGGTCGTGCTGCCACACCTGGGCCGTGGTGGCGATGGCCCCGGCGTTGATCATGGGATTGCGGGGGATGCCCGACTGGGGATCGAGGCTGATGGCGTTGAACGCATCGCCCGAGGGCTCCACCCCCACCTTGGTGTGCATCACCTCCTCCGACAGGGTCTCCAGGGCAAGGCCGTACAGGAAGGGCTTGGAGATGGATTGGATCGTGAACGGGATGTCCACATCGCCTATGGCATACGTGCGGCCATCCACGGTGGTCATCACGATGCCGAAGGCCTCCGGATCCGCCTTGGCCAGCTCCGGGATGTAGGTGGCCACCTCCCCCTCCCGGCAGTCCTGCAGCTCGTGAAACAACGTGGCGATCACCTCCTGAATCACGGAGGAGTGCTCGGGTGCGGGGGCCATCGGTCCCATCGGAGGGGGAGGGCTGCATCTTCTTCCCCGCTGGATGTCAGCGTGGAGGGTCCACCTCCCGCTGGGATGGCCCGCCCATGCGCTGCCGCCTTCAACGCTTTGCCCTCACCAAGGCCGTGCCGCTCACCATCAGCCGGGGCACCACGGCGGCGGTGGAGCATGTTCTCTTCACCCTTCACCACGACGGCCTCACCGGGATGGGGGAAGCCGGTGGCTTCGATGCGGGGCACCGCCGCTACGACACCGACGCCATCGCCGCTGAACTGGACGACCTGATCCCCCGGCTGGAGGGGAGGGATCCCCAGCCCCGCCAGGCCCTGGAGCCCCTGCTGGCGGCCCTTTCGCCCCCGGCCCGCTGCGCGGTGGATCTGGCCCTTCTGGATTGGTGGGGCCAACGGCTCGGCACCGGCGTGGGGGCGCTCTGGGGGTTGGATCCGGCCCTGGCCACGGCCACCAGCGTCACCCTGGGGCTGGGGGCGGTGCCGGCCGTGGTCGACCGTCTGCAGCAGTGGTGGCAGGCCCTGCCGGCCAGCCGGGTGAAGCTCAAGCTGGGCAGTCCGGAGGGGCTGGAGCACGACAGGGCCCTGGTGCGCGCTGTGAACGGGGCCCTGGACGCCCATCAGCAGGCCACGGGGGTGGCCGCCGAGCTGCAGGTGGATGCCAACGGCGGCTGGACCCTGGACCAGGCCCGCGAGATGGTGGGCTGGCTGGCGGAGGCCCAGGTGGTGCTGGTGGAGCAGCCCCTCCCCCCCCTCCTCGACCCGGAGGACGACGCGGCCGGCTTTGCCGCCCTGGAGCTGGATTGCCCCATCCCCCTGGTGGCGGATGAGAGTTGCTGGAGCCTGGCGGACGTGGTGCGCCTGGCCCCCTATGTGGATGGGGTGAACATCAAGTTGCTCAAGAGCGGGGGCCTCTCCGAGGCCCTGCTGATGGCCCAGGTGGCCCGGAGCCTGGAGCTGGAGGTGATGGTGGGGTGCTACTCCGACAGCCGCCTGCTCAATGGGGCCGCGGCCCAGCTGCTGCCGCTGGTGCGCTGGCCCGACCTCGACAGCCATCTCAACCTGCTCGACGATCCCTTCGATGGCCCCCGGCTGGAGGCCGATCGGGTGTTGCCCGGCCCGGGGCCTGGCCTGGGGGTGGGGCTGCGGCAGGATGGGTCTCTGGCACCCTCCCATGCTCCGTGCTGATGCTCCGGTGGTGTTGCTGCAACACCACGGCCTCGACAATCTGAGCGGCAAGACCGGCCTGGCCCTGCTCCGCTACCGCCGGGGCCCGATCCTGGCGGTGGTGGATCCGGCCTATGGGGGCGCCGATCTTCCCTCCCTCACGGGGATTCCCCGGGTGGTGCCCGTGGTGGCCAGCCTCCGGGAGGCCCTGCCCCTGCTGCCTGCTCCGCAGGACACCGTGGCGGTGGTGGGGCTGGCTCCCGCCGGGGGGCACCTCCCGGCGGCCATGCGCACCGATCTGCTGGCGGCCCTGGAGGCCGGCCTGTCGGTGGCCAGTGGGCTGCACACCCGGTTGGGAGACGACGGCGAACTGGCAGCCCGGGTGCGGCCCGGCGCCTGGATCTGGGATCTGCGGCAGGAGCCGGCCCAGCTGCCGGTGGCCTCCGCCCGGGCGGCCCAGCTGCCCTGCCGGCGTCTGCTGGCCGTGGGCACGGACATGTCGGTGGGAAAGATGAGCGCCTGTCTGGAGCTGCAGGCCGCCGCCGGCCGGCGGGGCCTGGACGCCCGTTTTGTCGGCACGGGCCAGGCCGGGATTCTCATCAGTGGCGGGGGCGTGGCCCTGGATGCGGTGCGGGTCGACTACGCGGCCGGAGCGGTGGAGCAGGCCGTGCTCCAGGCCGCGGCTGGGGCCACCCCTGAAACCCTGGTGCTGGTGGAGGGGCAGGGCTCCCTCTGCCATCCGGGCTCCACCGCCACCCTCCCCCTGATCCGGGGCAGCCAACCCACCCAGCTGCTGCTGGTGCACCGGGCCGGCCAGGCCGCCGTGCGCAATGCCCCCCACGTGCCCCTGCCGCCCCTTCCAGAGCTGATTGCCGTGGTGGAGGGGCTGGCCGCCCTCGCCCGCCCAAACCGCACCCTGCCGGGGCCCCGGGTGGCCGCGATCGCCCTCAACACGGCCCATCTGCCGGAGGAGGAGGTGGCGGGGGCGGTGGGAGCGGTGGCCGACCTCACGGGATTGCCCTGCGCGGATCCGGTGCGTCACGGGGGCGACAGGCTGCTGGAGGCCCTCCTGGGGGCCGCCGTCTGCGGCTGAACCGGGGAACCCGAACCCCAGTGGGGCGATCCGGCACCGGGCCGAAACGCCCCTGCCCGGTGCGGGGGGGGAGAAAAAAAGGGCGAGCGAGGGGACTCGAACCCCCGAATAGCGGCGCCACAAGCCGCTGCCTTAACCACTTGGCGACGCCCGCCGTGGTGAGACGAACTTACCACTTGACGCCCAGACCACCAAGGGGGCGCGGTGCCCGGCAATCTCTGCCAACGTGTGAACGCTCTGGAGCTCCCACCGGTGAAACCGGTCTCCCACTGTCTGCCGCTGGCTTTGATGGGCGCCGGACTGACGGCCGGTCTGGTGAGCACCAATCCAGGTCCGGCGGCCTTCGCCGACTTCGGCGGCAATCAGCTCACCAGCCTCCTCACCAAGGAGCTCTGCCAGAACGATGGGCTGAGTGGAATGCTGGGCGGGCTGCTCATCCGCCACTGCCCCCAGCTGGTGCGCTCCCAGAAATCCATTCTCGGCAAGCTGGTGCAGGCCCACACCCGCCGCAGCAATCTGGGCCTGTTCAGCGTGTATCGCACCGAACTGGATCTGGCGGCCCTGCTCCCGGGGCTGCGCCAGGTGCCCAACCTCCGGCTCCCCCGCTATGAGGCCACCACCCTGGCGGGGGCTGGCCAATTTCTCCTGCTGCAGGCCCATGAGCCCAGGGATTCCAGGGACGGCCGTTGAACCACCTCCCCCCCCTGGCCATCCCCCGCAGCCTGATCGATCCCACCCTTCCCCTGCCGCCGGCTGATCCCGATGGGTTGGTGCAGGTGTGCCTCAGCCATCAGAACGGCCAGCTCACCCGGTTGGAGCCCTATGGGGGGCCCGAACCCCGCCAGGGCTGTCCCCTGGCCCTCACCCCCCTGGTGGAAGCTCACGCCCATCTCGACAAGGCGTTTTCCGCACCGCTCTACGCCAATCGGGCCGGCTCCATCGGGGAAGCCCTCCGCATCAACACCCTGGAGGCCCGCCAGCGCACCCCCGGGCAGGTGGCGGCCCGGGTGGAGCGGGCCCTGGAGCAGGCCTGGCGCTATGGCCTGCGGGCGATCCGCAGTCACATCGACAGTTTTGGCCCCTGGGCCGACTTCTGCTGGGATGTGCTGGGCCAGGCCCGCCAGCGCTGGGCCGGACGGGTGGACCTGCAACTGGTGGCCCTGGTGCCGATCGAGCTCTGGCTGGTTGGGGAGGGGGAGCAGCTGGCCCGTCGGGTGGGGCGCCAGGGGGGCCTGCTGGGGGGCGTTCTGGGCCCCCCCTTCAGTCGGTCGGGCCTGGAGCGGGAGGCCCTGCAGGCCCTGTTGGCCCTGGCGGAGCGGGAGGGTTGCCCCATCGATCTGCACATCGATGAAAGCGATCAGCCCCCGCCCCTGGGACTGAACCTGCTGCGGGAGGTGTTGAAGGAGCGGCGCTGCGGGGTGCCCCTGGTGGCGAGCCATGCCAGCAGCATGGGGTTGCTGGACGATCGGGTTCTGCGTCACCTGGCCGATCGGATGGCCGAGGCCCAGGTGGGCGTGGTGGCCCTCCCCACCACCAACCTGTGGCTGCTCAACCGGGATCCGGAGCGCACCCCCGCCAGCCGCCCGAAAGCGCCCATCCGCCAGCTCCAGCAGGCCGGTGTCACCGTGGCGATCGGCGGCGACAACGTGCAGGATCCCTGGTATCCCGGCGGGGATTTCGATCCGATCGCCCTGATCCGCCAGGGCACGGTGGCCACCCATCTGCTGCCCTGGGAGCGGGCGGGGCTGGCGCCCTTCACCACCGCTCCGGCCCATCTGCTCCACCTGCCGTGGGACGGGGTGCTGCGGATCGGTGGTCCAGCGGACCTGGTGGTGCTCGCCGCCACCTCCTGGTCTGATCTGCTGGCCCGCACCCCCCAGCGGCGGGTGTTGCGGGAGGGCGTCTGGTTGGAGCCCCCCCAGGCGGAAGCCCCCTCCACCCTGCTCAACCCCTTTTCGAATCAGGGGGCCATCGCCCAGGGAAACTGAGGGTCCGCCCCCTGCCCGATCCCCATGCCCTCCCTGAGCCTGCCCCCCCTGCCGCCCGTGCCTTCGGCCTCCCAGATCGGGGCCCTGGTGGAGGAGCTGGGGCAGCGCGTCCCGGCGCTGAGCCTGTTGGACGGGCCGGCTGAGCTGGAGAAACTGTCCAGTGACTTTCACACCTATTCCCCGGTGCTGCGCCAGCTGCTGGCGGGCTTCAAGGGGCAGGTGGTGGCCTGCCCCACCAGCGTGGAGGAGGTGATGGCCGTGGCCGGAGCCTGTGCCCGCCATGGGGTGCCCCTCACCGTGCGGGGAGCGGGAACGGGGAACTACGGCCAGTGCGTGCCGCTGGCGGGGGGAGTGGTGCTGGACATGACGGGGTTGCACCAGGTGCGGAGCGTGGAGGCCGACACGGGGGTGGTGGAAGCGGAGGCCGGCTGCCTTCTGGCCGAGCTGGATCGCCAGCTCCTGCCCCATGGCCGGGCCATTCGCCTTGCCCCCAGCACCTATCGCAGCGCCACCCTGGGGGGCTTCATCGCCGGCGGATCGGGGGGCATCGGCTCCCTGCGCTGGGGGTTTCTGAGGGATCCGGGCCATCTCCTCGGGCTGGAGGTGGTGACTGTGGAGCCCGAGCCCCGGTTGCTGCGGCTGGAAGGCCAGGCCTGCGAGCCCCTGAACCATGCCTATGGCACCAATGGAATCCTCACGGCCCTGCGGCTGGCCACCACCGAAGCGGTGGGCTGGTGGCAGATGGTGGTGGGCTTCGCCGACGATCGCCAGGCCCTGGCCGCTGCCCAGGAGCTGCCGGGCACGGCCCTGCTCCTGCAGGAGCTCTGCCTGCTGGATGGGGAGCTGGCGGCCGCCGTGCCCTGGCCCCAGGGCTGCCCCAGGCCCGAGGGCGGTGAAACCCGCTTGCTGCTGCTGCTGGCCCCGGATGCCGTTGCCCTGGCCTCCGCCTGGCTGGCCGGCAGAGGGGGAACGGTGGTGTGGCAGGAGCCGGAGGCCACCAGCCGGGGCCTGCCCCTGCGGGAACTCACCTGGAACCACACCACGCTCCACTGGCGGGCGAAGCATCCCGATTGGACCTATCTGCAGATGGTGCTGCCCCAACCGGAGGGCCCCTTCCTCGAGGCGCTCAACGCCACCTGGGGCGACAGCCTGCACTGGCATCTGGAGGCCGTGCGGCAGATGGGATGCTGCCGGCTGGCGGCCCTTCCCGTGCTGCGCGATCAGGGCGTCGAGGCCCTCGAGAGGTTGATGGCCCAGTGCCAGGAGGCGGGCGCCTGGATCTTCAATCCCCACGTGATCACCGTGGAGGATGGGGGCCTGGGGGTGGTGGATGGGGAGCAGGTGAGTTGCAAACGCCTGCTCGATCCCCAGGGCCTGCTCAACCCGGGCAAGTTGCGGGGCTGGTGGGAGCAGCTTTAGCCCTCAGCAGCCCAGGCTGAAGCGGGTCTCCACCCCGGTCTGGGGGTTCTGCCCCCCGGCCTTGCGGCACAGCGCCACCTGGTCGGCCCGATCGATGATGGCGTCGGTGAAATCCGCATCGGTGACGGTGGCGCCGGCAAAGCTGCTGCCCGAGGCGATCACACCCTGCAGGATGGCGCCCGTGAAATCGGCGCCGGCGAAATCCACCCGATCCATCAGCACATTGGTGAGGTTGGCCCCACGAAAGCTCGCCCCCGCGAAGGCGCCCTGGGTGAAGATCGCGCCATGGAGATCGGTGCCATCGAAATTGGCCTGCCGTCCCACGGCCCCGGCGAACGACGACTCGCTGAGGTCCTGGCCATGGAAATCCTTGCCGGACTGATTGGTGAGGGTGTAGTCGATCCGCTCGGCGTAGCTGGCCAGTGCCGGCAGGGGCACCAGCAGGAGAATCGCCATCCAGCTGCCCACCAGCAGCTGGATCAGGCGTTTGCGAAGGCCAGCCCCGGGCCTGTCGGGGGTGGGGACGTGAAGGGTGACCCAGGGCATGTGCTCAGCCTTCAGGCGGTGACCCCGAGATGCTGACGGATCCGATCCAACGCTGCTTTCTCCTCGGCGGTGACTTTTTCTCCAGAGCCGAACAGACCGCTGCCGGCGGCTTCCGCCACGGCCACACAGCCATCCACGATGAGCTGGGCGTATTGCTGGGCCGTGGGGGCATCGCACTTGGTGCGCACCAGGCTCATGGCCTGATCCACCTGCTCCAGCGCCCGGTCGAGCACCTTGCCCTGCTTCACATCCTCCGGCGTGATGGTGGGTTTGTCGGGATGGATGCCCTGCTTGAGGGCTTCCGGGTCGAAGAGGCTGGCGATGAGGGGGTTGGACGCGTAGCGGGTGGCGGCGGCGGAGAGTTCCTTGCCGAGGGCGATCGCCTCCTGGGCACTGGAGAAGATGCCCATGTCCACAGCCATCACAGCCATGGCAGCGGCCAGGGGACCGCCCATGAGTGTGTTGCGTTCGTCTGGAGTCAGTGAAACCGACATGGGGGAGAAAAGCCTGACCCTTGCAGCATGGCAACGGTTGGGCGAGGCGTCAGCCCGGGGGATCGAGCAGGGGCCAGACCTCCCCGAGCAGGTGAAGGGAGCCGGCCACCACAGGCAGGGGGCCGGGGGCGCTCAGCCAGCGCAGGCCCTCCAGGGGATGGGCCACCGCCTGCAGGCGGCCCGTCAGCTGGGGGCGGGCCGCCTGCAGGGCGTCCACGCTCCAGCAGGGCAGATCCGCCAGCGCCACGATGGCGGCCCGGTCGTGGGGGCCCAGGAGGGCATCGAGCAGGGCTGGTGCGTCCTTGGTGCACTGCATGGCCAGGAGCCAGCGGCGGCCATGGCCGCCTGGGCTGAGGTGATCCAGCTCCCGCCGCAGGGCTTGCGCCCCGGGGGGGTTGTGGGCCCCATCGAGCAGCACCTCCCTGCCCTGCCAGCGGCGCCGCTCCAACCGTCCCGGCCAGCGGGCCTGCCGCAGACCCTGGGTGATGGCCTGCTCGGAGATGGGCCAGCCCTGGGCGCGGAGGGTTTGGGCCATGGCCACGGCCACGGCCCCATTGCTGCGCTGGAAGGTGCCCGGCAACCCCAGGGGCCAGCCCCCTTCCGCTTCGCCGGGAAGGGGCTCCACCCAGCGCAGGGTGGAGCCGCAGCGGGCGGCCTGCCGCTCCAGCACCTCCACCACCGCAGGGTCCTGGGGACCACTGATGGCCACCTGGGAGGCGGTCAGCACCCCGGCCTTCTCGGCCGCGATCGCGTCGAGGGTGGATCCGAGAAAATCCTGATGGTCGAGGCCGATGGGGCCGAATCCCACCACGCGCCGGTCGGGGTGAGCTGTGGTGGCATCGAGGCGGCCTCCCAATCCCACCTCCAGCACCACCAGATCCAGCTCTGCCTTGGCAAAGCGATCCATGGCCGCGGCGGTGAACAGCTCGAACACCGTGAGGGAGTGCTGGCTGGCCAGGGGAAGCCAGCGCCGCAGATCGTCCTGCAGGGTTTGGCCATCGATCCACTGCTGGCCCAGTTGAATGCGCTCGCACCAACTCTGGAGGTGGGGGGAGCGGTAGATCCCCGTGCGCAGTCCGGCGGCTTCGAGGATGGCGTGCAGAAAGGTGGCGATTGATCCCTTGCCATTGGTGCCGGCCACCTGCACGGCGGGAAAACAGCGTTCCGGATGGCCTCCGGCGGCGAGGGCGGCCTCCAGCCGATGCAGCCCCAGATCAATGCCCCGACCGGTGCAGGCCGCCAGGATGGGGTCGAGATCGACGGGATCTGGCAGGCGCATCAACGCAGGCGCTGCAGGGCCTGCTCCAACCGTTTCAGCACTTGTCGGCCGTGGCGTGGCTTGATCACCAGGGGCGGCACGAAGCGCACCACGGAGGCCCCCGCGGGCACCAGCAGGAGCCGTTCGTCCATGGCGGCCTTCACCAGATCCGGCGCGGTGGGGCCGTCCGGCTGAAGCACCAGGCCCAGCAGCAGCCCCCAGCCCCGCACCCCTGCCAGTTGCTGGGGGTAGCGCTGCACCAGATTCTCCAGGCCCTCCCGCAGCTGGAGCCCCATGGCTTGGACGTGGGCGAGGAGCTTGCGGCGCTCGATTTCCTGGAGCACGGTCAAGCCCGCCCGGCAGGCCAGGGGGTTGCCGCCAAAGGTGCTGGCGTGCTCGCCGGGGCGGAAATGGTCGCAGCTGGCCTTCACCGCCAGGGCACCAATGGGAATGCCGCCTCCGAGCCCCTTCGCCAGGGTGAAGGCATCGGGTTCCACGCCGAGGGTTTCATAGCCCCACCAGCGGCCGCTGCGGCCCACTCCGATCTGCACCTCGTCGAAGATCAGCAGGATGCGGCGCTCATCACAAAGCTGGCGCAGACGCCGGAAGAAGGTCGGATCCCCCGGGTTCACGCCCCCCTCGCCCTGGAGGGGTTCGATGAGCACGGCGGCCACGGCCGGTCCGTCCGCCTCGCAGGAGGCGAGGAGGGATTCGAACGCGCCGATGTCGTTATAGGGGAAGTAGCGAAAGCCCTCCACCATCGGCTGGAAGCCCTGGTGATAGCGGGGTTGGCCTGTGGCGGTGACGGCCGCGAGGGTGCGGCCATGGAAACTGGCTTCCGCTGTGAGGATCAGGGGCCGCTCGATGCCGCGCACCTGGTGGCCATGTTTGCGGGCCAGCTTGATGGCGGCCTCATTGGCCTCGGCGCCGGAATTGCAGAAAAACACCCGGTCGGCGCAACTGCGTTGCACCAGGGCCCGGGCGAGGGCCTCCTGCTCAGGAATCCGGTAGAGATTGGACACGTGCTGGAGGGTGCCCAACTGCCGGCAGAGGGCCCGGCGCAGGGCGGGGTTGCTGTGGCCGAGGGTGCAGACGGCGATGCCGGCCACCCCATCGAGATAGCGGCGTCCCTCCTGGTCCCACACCCAGACACCCTTCCCGCGCACCAGGGAGAGGGGGTAGCGGGCGTAGGTGTCCATCACCGCGGAGGATGCGGCCTGAACAGGGATGGGAGCGGTGGGACTCGAACCCACATGCCCGAAGGCGCTCGATTTTGAGTCGAGTCCGTCTACCAATTCCGGCACGCTCCCGCGGTTGTGAATCTAATGGGCGATGGGCGTGGGGCCCGATCAGGCCGCGTCGGTGAGGCGCCGAATGGAGGCCCCGACGGCCTTGAGCTTCTGCTCCAGCTGGTCGTAGCCCCGATCCAGATACTCCAGACCCCGCACGGTGGTGGTGCCCTGGGCCGCCAGACCGGCCAGCACCATGGCAGCGGAGGCCCGCAGATCGGTGCCCTGCACGGGAGCGCCGCTCAACTGGGGCACGCCCTCCACGCAGGCCGTGTTGCCCTGCAGCCGGATCGAAGCCCCCATCCGCTGCAACTCGGCAACGTGCTGCATGCGGTTTTCGAAGATGTTTTCCACGATCAGGCTCGTGCCCTGGGCCGTGGCCAGAAGGCTCATGAAGGGCGCCTGGAGATCGGTGGGGAAGCCAGGGAAGGGTTGGGTGCGCAGATCCAGGGCCTGGATCTCGGTTGCGGTGATGCGCACACCCTCTCCTTCCTGTTGCAGGGTGCAGCCACACTCCTCAAGCTTGGTGAGCACGGCGCCCAGGTGCTCGGTGATCACGGGGGTGACGAGCAGGGAGGAGCGGGTGATGGCCCCGGCCAGGAGGAAGGTGCCGGCTTCGATGCGGTCGGGAATCACCGCATAGTCGGTGCCGTGGAGGGAGCGCACCCCATCGATGGTGATCGTGGGGGTGCCTTCGCCGGTGATCCGGGCGCCCATGGCCTGGAGCAGGCGGGCCAGATCCACCACTTCCGGTTCCTGGGCCGCGTTTTCGATCACCGTTTCGCCATCGGCGAGGGTGGCGGCCATCATCAGGGTTTCCGTGGCGCCCACGCTCGGGCAGTCCAGGTGGATGTGGCCTCCTTTCAGTCGGCTGTTGGGGCCGGGCACCACGGCGGTGACCACACCATGCTCAATGGTGACGTGGGCGCCGAGAGCCTTCAGGCCCTTCACGTGCTCCACCACGGGCCGGGTGCCGATCTGGCAGCCGCCGGGAAGGGGAACCTGGGCCGTGCCCATGCGGGCCAGAAGGGGGCCGATGCAGAAGAAGCTGGCCCGCAGGCTGTTCACCAGCTCATAGGGAGGGGCCGCGCGGGTGATGTGGTCGGCCGTGAGCTCGATGGCTTCCCCGGAACGGGTGACCCGCACGCCGAGGGCCGCCAGGATCTCGCCCATGGAAGCGATATCCGTGAGCCGGGGAACATTACGAAGTTTGAGGGAATCGCTGGTGAGCAGGCAGGCGGCCATCAGCACGAGGGCCGAATTCTTGGCGCCGCTGACGCGAATTTCGCCCTCCAGCTTGGTTCCACCGACGACCTCCAATTTCGGCTGCGTGAGCGTGGAGTTGGAAGGCGCAACGGAAAGAACCATGGGCAGGGGGCCTACAACGTCAATTCGCAGCTGAATCTTGACAATGATTCCCTGCTTCGTCTAGGGGCCGCCGGATGAACTGTCTCGGGTCACTCGCGCGGGAGGGGAAGGGTGGTGGGAGGGGCGGCGATGGTTTAAGATTCGATCGGCCTCAACGCCCGCGGATGTGGCGGAATTGGTAGACGCGCTAGTTTCAGGTACTAGTGGCAGCAATGTCGTGGGAGTTCAAGTCTCCCCATCCGCATTTAACAAATCATGATTTTACTCTCTATCAGCAACTCTTCTGAAATTGTTGCCAAAAAAGCTGGAAAATTTATCGAAAGTTTGACCCCTGCCGCTTTCGATGAGGCCAAAGTGGAGGAGGAGGTGATGAAGCAGTTGGTGCAGAATCTCGCCGCCGAGGGCATCCATGGCCAGATTGCTGCCGTGCGTGGCATCCATCTGCATGAAAAGGAGCTCCGCATCGACGACAAAATGAACGTGCGTCGCCACGATCACTTCTGACTTCGGCGTGGGTTTCGAGCCGATCAGCAGCCGTCGCAACCCGTTGGTCAAAGGGCTGCGCGACTTGCATCAGCCTGCCGGCCGCCTGGAGCAGCAGCGGTTGTTGCTCGAGGGCACCCACCTCCTCCAGGAAGCCCTGCGGCTGGGACACGCTCCCGATCTTGTGCTGGCAACGGCGGCCTGGACCGCCCGGCACCCCCACCTGCTGGCGGCCTTTCCGCCCTCCACGGTGTGTCGGGAGGCCTCCGCTGAAGTGGTCGAGGCCGCCGCCACCACCCGCCATCCCGATGGGGTGCTGGCCACCCTGCCCTGGGGTCTCCCGGCGCGGCTCCTCCCCCCCTCGCCCCCCGCTTTCGGCCTGCTGCTCGACAACGTGCAGGATCCGGGCAACCTGGGAACCCTGCTGCGGACGGCTCTGGCCGCCGGCGTGGATCAGGTGTGGCTGGGGGAGGGGGCCGACCCCTGGCAGCCGAAGGTGCTGCGGGCCTCCAGCGGGGCCAGCCTGGCCCTTCCCATCGGACGGTTCAGCAGCGGGGAGCTGCCGGGCCGGCTTCGCCAGGCCAGGGCGGCCGGCACCCGGCTCCTGGGCACGGTGGTGGAGGGAGGGCTCCCCTACTGGAGCCAGGACTGGCAGGGGCCGATCCTCTTGATGCTGGGCAATGAGGGCTCGGGCCTGGGCCAGGAGCTGCTGGCGGAAGCCGACGCCCTGC
>JAYKJF010000063.1:0-6058 GCA_035285785.1 Cyanobacteriota bacterium | reverse complement strand
TGCTGCGGTGGTGGCGCTCCCGCCGCCGCCGGGGGCGCGCCCGGGGTTCCCGGGGTGCCGGGTGGCGCCGGCGGGGGGGTGGGTTCATAGAGCTGCAGCCGCACGCCCGTTTGCCGCGCCTCCAGATCCAGGGTGGCCAGGAACGTGGCCGGATCCCCCGTGCCCGTGAGCAGCTGGATCAGGGTTTTGCGCTGCATCTGGGCCTTCTGCCGCTCCTCCACGGCCTTCTTGGCCTGCACCCGCAGCAGCAGGGCCTCCTGCTGCTTCTGCTCCAGCTCCCGCAGGCGCTCCTGATCCTTGCTGATCTCCAGCCAGCGGGGCACCGCCAGGCTCGCCAGCACCACCGCCGCCACCAGCCCCCCCGCCGCGATCGGCGACCAGAACCACAGCCGCCGCAGCACCGTTGCCGACAACCCCGCATCCCGCTTCTCCTGCGCGCTCTGCAGGTTGGTCATGGCATCAACCCCGCCCGCTGCAACACCTGCAGCCGCCGCACCATCCCCTCCGCCTTCAGGCCCTCCATCACATCCACCAGCCGGTTCGCATCCAGCGGCGTGAGCTTCGCTGCCAGCTGGAACGTCACCGCGCTCGGCAGCTCCAGCTTCTCCCCCGGATTGCCGGTGCGGCCCGGCACCTCCTTCATCTGCACCGCCTTGGGGGGCTCCCGGGTGGCCTTGGTGAGCTTCACCTCTGTGGCGGCCAGCAGGGGCGACTGGCGCAACACCAGCTCCAGCGCATTCACCCGCCCGAAGGCCACCGGATCCCGGGCCGTGCCCTCCACCTTGATCGCCTCCGTGCCCTCCATCAGCACCTTGCTCAGCTGCACCCCCTCCGGCACCCGCTGCTGCAGATCCGCCAGCAGGGCCGAACTGCTGCGCCCATCGATCAGGCGCTTCACCAGCTGATCATTGCCCTCCTTCACCGCCTTCAGCACCGCCCGCTCTTGCATCAGGGTTTGGGTGAGCTGCTGCACCTCCGCCTCAAACCCCTCCAGCTGCTGCATCCGCGCCTTCAGCATCTGGTGCCACAGCAGCAGAAAGCCGCACAGCCCCAGGCTCGCCCCCACCAGAAATCCGCCCCACACCAGGCCCCGCCGCAGCAGCACGGGCCGCTGCACCAGCAGGCCCGAGAGGGGGTCGAGCCCCAGCTCCTGCCGCCGCTCCCGCAGCAGATCCAACGGCGGCGGGCCTGGGGCGTTGTTGGGGGTGGGATCGGCCTCGCTGCCGCCGCCCGGGTTCCGCTTGCGGCCAAAAGGCAGCGCCGGCAGCTTCAGGGGCTGGTTCAGGCTCGGCAGTTTCAGCGGCTGATTGAGCTTCGGCAGCGTCAACGGCTGGTTCAGCCGATCCAGAAACCCCTTCATGGCGCCGCCTCCGGAATCGCCAGGCCCTGCAGCACCAGGGAGCCGTAGGGCTCCGGCTGGATCGGCCGCACCGCCACCCCCAGGGCCTCCTCCAGCACCTCCACCTCCTCCATCTCCCCCTCCAGCAGCAGCTCCAGCGGCTCCACAGCGCCAAACTCCCGCCGCAGAAACGCCACGCAGCGCTCCACCTCCGCCCGCTGGGCGTCCGCCCTGGCCGGCAGCATCCACTCAAACAAGGGCACCCCATCCCGGATCGCCATCAGCTGCTGCCCCTGCTCCAGAACGGTGAGCAGCACCACCAGCGCCCCCGGCTCCAGCCCCTCCAGCACCCCTGCCAGGGCCGCCAGCCGGCAGGTCTGGGGGCAGGCCAGCCGGTCCAGGTTGGTGCCCGCCTGGTGAAACACCTTGATCCAGCCCTCCACCACCTCCCGCCGGGTGGTGGCCAGCAGCTGCTTCCTGCCCCCGCCGCCCGCCAGGGGCCGTAGATCCATCGCCGCCTCCTCCAGCCCGTAGGGCAGGCCCAACTCCGGCGCCCGCTCCCGCAACGCCGCCACCCCGTCGTCGGGCACCTCCGCCGCGCCCCAGTCGATCACCCGCCAATCCACCGCCACCTGGGGCAACGCCGCCATCACATAGGCATCGATCAGCCCATCGCGCACCAGCAGATCCCCGATCAGATCCGCCAGGGGCTCCACCTCGATCGGCATCCCCTCCTTGATCGTGAGCGACGGCAGGGGCACGTTGATCGTGATCGGCGCCACCCGCCCGTTGCTGTAGCCCTGGCCCACCAGGCCCGCCTCCGTGAGCTCCAGCAGCACCTGCTGGGGGAACATCCGCGTCTTGAGGGGTCTCAGGCGCTCCTTGATGTCGTCCAGCAGCTCGGAGACGTCCAACGCCGTTGCAGGCACTCCCCGCAACGTATCGGAGCCTCAGCGCCAGGGCAGGGCGCAGCCGACCGCTTCGCTGAGTGTTGCCATCCCCTGCCGATCCAGCTGGCTGCTCAGCCCCTCCAGGATCTGGGGCACCAGGGGCGGCCCCCCATAGATCCAGCCCGTGTAGAGCTGCACCAGCGACGCCCCCGCCGCGATCCGCTCCCAGGCCGCCTCCGCCGAATCGATTCCCCCCACCCCGATCAGGGGCAACGCCGGCCCCGCCGTGGCCCGCAGCCGCCGCAGCACCGCCAGGGCCCGCTCCCGCAACGGCCGGCCGCTCAGCCCCCCCTCCTCCTCCGCCAGCGTGCGGCCGGTCTGGGCCAGCACCCGCTTCTCCAACCCCAGCCGATCCCGGCTGGTGTTCACCGCGATCACCCCCGCCAGGCCCTCCTCGTAGGCCAGCCGGGCGATGGAATCAATCGCGTCGTCCTCCAGATCCGGGGCGATCTTCACCAGCAACGGCGGGCAGGCCGGCAGCCGCCGCAGCCGCTCCACCAGCCGCCGCAGCTGCCCCTCCTCCTGCAGATCCCGCAGGCCCGGCGTGTTGGGCGAACTCACATTCACCACCGCGTAATCCGCCAGCTCCGCCAGCTCCTCCAGGCTCGTGGCGTAGTCCTCCGCCGCCCGCTCCAGCGGCGTGATCCGCGATTTGCCCAGGTTGATCCCCAGCACCGCCGGCCGCTGCCCCGGGGGCGCCATCTGCTGCCGCTCCAGGGTGCGGCGCATCGCCACCGCCCCCTGGTTGTTGAAGCCCATCCGGTTGAGGGCCGCCCGCTCCGCCGCCAGCCGAAACAGCCGGGGGCGCGGGTTGCCCGGTTGCCCCTGGGAGGTCACCGTGCCCAGCTCCGCAAAGCCGAAGCCGAACACATGCCAGATCGCCGCCGCCACACCGTCCTTGTCGAACCCCGCCGCCAACCCCAGGGGATTGGCGAAGCGGCAGCCGAACAACGTTTGCTCCAGCCGGGCATCCCGGTGCTGCAGCTCCGCCGTCACCCCCCCCAGCAGCTGGGCCACCCCCGGCCACTGCCGCCGCAGCGCCATCTGCTCCAGGGTGGCGAGCGACACCCGGCTCAACACCTCCGCATCCAGGCCTTCGTCCTGCTTCAGCAGGGGGCCCAACAACCGCTGATAGATCGCCCCGGTGGCCCGTGCGTTGCGCTCCATCCCCCTATCCTCCCTCGCCGCGTCGCAGGCGCCAGCGCCCGTCCCCCGCCGGCTCCACCAGCCAGTCGCGCCAGCGCCAGGGCTCCTTCTTCGCCTCCAGCTGGGCCAGCTGATTCAGGGGCTTCTCCACCAGGCCGGCCAGCTCCACCGCCGTGAGCCCATAGCCCCCCGCCGCCAACCGATCCGCCAGCTCCAACCGGCTCAGCAGTTGCACCAGGCCCTTCGGCGCCGGGTCGGCCAGGCTGCTCTCCGGCGGGGCTTCAGCGGCTGTTGCGGCTTTCCCGGCTGGAGCGGCCTTTGGGGCTTTCGGGGCCTGCTCCGGGCTCGCCAGGGTGGGGCTGCCCCCCTTGGAGTAGGCCACGGCGATGGCATCGCAGCGGTCGTTTTCCGGATGGCCGCTGTGGCCCCGCACATGCTGCAGCCCCACCCCCGCCACCCGGGCCTGATCCAGCTCCTCCCACAGATCCCGGTTCAACACCGGGCCCCCCGAGGCCGTGCGCCAGCCCTTGCGCTTCCAGCCCCCGATCCACTTCCCCAATCCATCCACCAGATATCTGCTGTCGGTGAGGATCACCAGATCCGGGTGGCGGGGCAGATCCTCCAAGGCCCGCATCAGCTCCAGCGCCGCCGTGAGCTCCATCCGGTTGTTGGTGGTGGCGGGCGCATAGCCCCCCATCTCCTTCACCGCCCCATCCTCGAACTTCAGCAGGGCGCCCCAGCCGCCCGGGCCCGGGTTGCCGCTGCAGGCCCCATCACAGGCCGCCAACACCACCCGCGATTCCTTTGCCATGGCTCCTCATGGATTGGTCTGTCTGGGCTTGCCAGCCCCTCAACTTTGGCTTTAATGGGCCGCCCTCTCCGCCTCCGCGGGGCCATCGCCTTCCCAGCATGAAGCGACCCTACCTGGCTCTCGCCGCCCTTGCCCTGGTGGCCGGGTTGGCCCCCGCCCCCACGCTCCTGCCCAAGGTGTGGGCGGAAACCCTCTTCTCCAGTGCCCCCGTGGAGCCCTCCAGCTTCGCCGTGCTCGGCCGGCCCGTCGGCACCGACGACTGGACCCTGGTGGTGCTCGAGCAGCTGCGTGCCCGCCCCTTCTGCTGGACCCCCCGCCCCGCTGGCCTGATCGATCCCACCCTCAACCGCTTCGATTTCACGGGCATCTGCGGCCGCTTCATCGACAGCAACGGCTATTCCCTCCGCATCCAGGACAACGACCTCAGCCACGCCTACCGCCTGCGCCTGGAGCAGAAGGGCAGCCAGCTCCAGCTCCTGGCCTCCTCCCCCAGCCAGCCCGCCGAGATCCTCGTGGGCCGGGGCACCGTGCCCCGCCGCGATCGGGATCTCTTCGTGGCGCTCCAGCTCGAACCCGGCTGGAGCCTGCGGCGCCGGGTGTTCGGCCGCCGCAGCCTCAACCATGTGTATTTCTCGAATGCGGAGCCCCTCGACACCCTGATCGCCGCCGCCAGCGGCCGCCCTGCCCTCCCCCTGGTGCAGGCGCCCCCTCCCCTCACCACCCGCCGCCGCTCCCGCTCGCCCATGGCCCCTGCGGAACCCCCGGCCGCCGCGGCTGTGGAGCCCACCGGCCCCGCCCCGGGCCCCGGCGTGATCACCCTCCAGGTGATCCCCTACGAGGAGCGCAACGACCGGCAGTCGAGCGCCCTGCCGGGTGCCCTGCCGGGTGGAGAGCCCGCCGTTGATCCCACCGCCCAGGCCCAAGGGTTGTAGCCGGTTGCACAGCTGGCCGGTGGCCCTGTGCCAGCTGAAAGACTCTGGATATATTTTGCAGGTGTGAGGAGTGCTGAGCGAAAAACTGGGGTCGAAACGAGGACAGACTCCTGGTAACGCGTTCAGAACCCTAAACCCTGCCTTCGGCAGGGTTTTTTTTGTCCATTTCTTTTGCCCAAGGGCCCAACTCTGCCCGCTCCAATAAAAAAGCGGCCCCGCAGGGCCGCTGAAGCGATGGCCGCAGCCGGATCACTTGATGGTGACCTTTCCGCCCGCTTCTTCGATGGTTTTCTTGAGCGCTTCGGCATCTTCCTTCTTGATGCCTTCCTTCACCGCCTTGGGAGCGGCTTCCACAAGAGCCTTGGCTTCGCCCAGGCCCAGGCCGGTGGCTTCCCGCACGGCCTTGAGCACCTTGATCTTCGCGGCAGCGTCGAAGCTGTCGAGGATCACATCGAATTCGGTCTGCTCTTCCACCGCTTCGGCGGCGGCGCCACCGGCGGCAGGAGCGGCCATCACCACCCCGGCGGAGGCGGCAGCCGACACGCCGAAGGCTTCTTCAATCTGCTTCACCAGCTCGGAGGCTTCGAGCAGGGAGAGGGTCTTCAGTTGTTCGAGGATTTGGTCAGTGGTGGCGGTCATGGTTTGAAATCAGCAACAGATCAGGAATGGATAAGCGGATCGGGCGGGCGGCTCGGCAGCCGAGCAGGGAGGGCCTAGGAGGCCGAACCCTCGCCATCGGCGTGCTGCTTGAGCGCCCGGGCCAGGCCGGAGGGCACCTCGTTGATCCCCACCGCCAGCTTGGTGGCCACGGCATTGATCGCACCGGCGATCTGGGCCATGAGCACTTCCTTGCTGGGCAGGTCGCCAATCGCCTTGATAT
>JAYKJF010000062.1:0-6504 GCA_035285785.1 Cyanobacteriota bacterium | reverse complement strand
CCTCACCGGCCTGATCGGCCCCCTCAGCGCCCTGCTGATGGCCAACAAGTAACCCTCCACGGGGGTTCATCCTCACCATTCCGGATCAGGCCGTCCTCCCAACGGAGAGACTGGTCTGATCTTTTTTATTTCTGGGGCCCCGCCACACTGAACCAGGAAACCCTGCTGTTCACCCCCGCCACCCCCCAGGCCGATGCCCTGCGGATGGTGCTCGCCTTTCCCAGCACCTATGGGGTGGGCATCACCAGCCTGGGCTTTCAGGTGGTGTGGGCCACCCTCGCCCGCCGGGCGGATGTGGATGTGCGGCGCCTGTTCACCGACGGCGGCGACCCGCCCCATGGGGGGCGCCGGGGGCAGGACCTGGAGGTGTTTGGCCTCTCCCTGAGCTGGGAGCTGGATGGGCCCGTGCTCCTCGACCTGCTGGAGCAGCAGCGCATCCCCCTCTGGGCGGTGGAGCGGGGGGAGGGGGATCCGATCGTGTTCGGCGGCGGCCCCGTGCTCACGGCCAACCCGGAACCCCTGGCCCCCTTTTTTGATGCGGTGCTCCTGGGGGATGGGGAGCTGCTGCTGCCAGCCTTTGTGGACGCCCTGCAGGCCAGCCGGGGAGCACCGCGCCCGGAGCGGCTGCGGCAGCTGGCGGCCGTGCCCGGGGTGTATGTGCCCTCCCTCTATGCCCCCCGCTACGGCAGCGATGGGGAACTGGAGGGCATCGATCCGGTGGATCCGGCCCTGCCCGCCAGCATCACCCGCCAGACCTGGCGCGGCAACACCCTGAGCCACTCCACCGTGATCACCCCGGAGGCGGCCTGGCCCTCCATCCACATGGTGGAGGTGGTGCGCAGCTGCCCGGAGCTGTGCCGCTTCTGCCTGGCGAGCTATCTCACCCTGCCGTTCCGCACCGCCGCCCTGGAGGACGGCCTGATTCCGGCGGTGGACACCGGCCTGGCGGTGACCCGCCGGCTGGGCCTGCTGGGGGCCTCCGTCACCCAGCATCCCCAGTTCGGCGAGCTGCTCACCTGGCTGGATCAGGAGCGCTTCGCCGATGTGCGCGTGAGCGTGAGTTCGGTGCGGGCCGCCACGGTGACGCCCCAGCTGGGCCGCATCCTGGCGAGCCGGGGCAGCCGCTCCCTCACCATCGCCATCGAGAGCGGCAGCGATCGGCTGCGCACCGTGGTGAACAAGAAGCTGGAGCGGGAGGAGATCTTCAGCGCGGCCCGCTGCGCCAAAGACGGGGGCCTGAGCAGCCTGAAGCTCTACGGCATGGTGGGCCTGCCCACGGAAGAGGAGGCCGATGTGGAGGCAACGGCCGCGCTGCTGCTGGCCCTGAAGAAGGCCACGCCGGGCCTGCGGTTCACCCTGGGGGTGAGCACCTTCGTGCCGAAGGCCCACACCCCCTTTCAATGGCAGGGCCTGCGGCCCGAAGCCGACAAGCGCCTGCAGGTGCTGGCCCGCCGCCTCAAGCCCAAGGGCATCGAGCTGCGGCCGGAGAGCTATGGCTGGAGCGTGATCCAAACCCTGCTCTCCCGGGGCGACCGACGCCTGGCCCCCGTGCTGCTGGCCGTGCGGGGCGACCAGGGGAGCCTGGGGGGATGGAAGCGGGCCTACCGGGCCGTGCGGGCCGGGGAGGTGGCGGCCGGGCCCGTGCCCCTGCCGCCGCCGCCGCCCTGGCCGGAGCTGGTGGAGGGGTGCTGGAGCGCGGAGCAGGTGCTGCCCTGGGAGCACCTGGCCAGCGGCCTGCCGAAGGCCACCCTCTGGCGCCACCACCAGGAGGCGCTAGGGCGTCCTCAGAAAACTGCGGAGGCCGGCCAGCAACACCCAGCCGGCCACGTTGATGCGGCTGTCATACATGGGGATGTCGGTGGCGTGGAGGGCCACGAGCACAAGGGCGGAGGCCCACCAGGCCCGATCGAAGAGGGTGCCGCCCACCATGCCCCGCTGGGCCGTGCGTAGGAGGAGGGCCAGCACCAGGCCCACCACCAGCAGGGCGACGGGCACCCCGTGGCTCACGGCCAGATCAATGGGGATGTTGTGGGGATGGCCATGCCAGTGGCCGGTGCGCTGGGGATAGATGAGGCTGAAGGCGGCCGCCCCCCAGCCCAGCCAGGGTCGCTCAGCGATCAGGCCCAGGGCCGTGGTCCACTGGGCCAGCCGGGTGATCGCCAGGGGCCGCTGGCCGCTGTATTGCAGATCGCTGAGCCGGCTCCAGATGCCCTCGGGCACCAGCTGGCGGGCGGGATCCTGCAGAAGCTCGGGCACCCCGGGCAGGGTGGCGGCGGCGATGGTCGCCAGGGCCAGCAGGAGCAGGGGCAGCAGCCAGGCCCAGGTGGCGGCACCGAGCACAAGGGGGAGCGCCACCACCAGGGCCCCCCAGGCATTGCGGGAATCGGTGAGCAGCAGGGCCGCCACCAGGGCCGCGGCCAGGGCCAGGGTGGTGGCGCGGGCGGCCCGGCTGAGGCCGGGCTGGAGCAGGGCGGCCAGGGTGAAGGGCCAGGCCAGGGCCAGCCAGCTGCCGGCGATGTTGGCGTAGTCGAAGAGGCCGGCGAGGCGGCCCGGAGGATTGCCGCCGGCTTCCAGGTGCCAGATGATCGCGCCCCCCAGGGCCTGGAAGGGCCCCTTCCAGCCCCACCAGAGCTGGCCCAGGCCCGTGAGCACCACGGGCACCGTGCCTGCCACGAGCAGGAGGGCCACCCGGCGCCGGGCGGCCGCGGTGGAGAGGTAGGGCTGGTAGCCCCAGAAGGCCCAGAAGAAGGGCAGCCAGTTGCCCAGCCCCACCCAGGCCAGCCAGCCACTGGTGGCCCCCGCGGCGCCGATCAGCATCAGCACCGACGCCACCAGAAGCACCCGATTGGCCGGATCCGCCAGGGGCCGCTCCCGGCCCATGCTGCCCAGGATCAGGGCGACGAAGAGAAAGAGGCCTCCCAGCAGGGCGCTGCTGGCCAGAAGAAACAGGCCGATCTGAAAGCAGGCCCAGCCCACGGGGGTGGCGGTGGGGGGCTGGGCATCCGCCAACCGATCCCGCATCGCCGGAGGAAGCAAACGCAGCAGCATCCCTGCCCTCGGTTCCCCTCAATCAAACACGGCCGTGCGACGGCCATACACCATCACCTGGCGCCGCAGCACGAGGCGCAGGGCCCGGGCCAGGGCGAGCCGCTCCGCATCGCGCCCGATCCGCACCAGATCCTCCACCTCGTCGCGATGGCTCACGGGCATGGTGATCTGCTGGATGATCGGGCCCCCATCCAGCTCCTCGGTCACGTAGTGGGCCGTGGCGCCGATCAGCTTCACCCCCCGCTCCCAGGCCCGGTGATAGGGCTGGGCGCCCTGGAAGGCGGGAAGAAAGGAGTGGTGGATGTTGATCACAGCGTTGAACCGCTGCAGGAAATCGGCGCTGAGCACCTGCATGTATTTCGCCAGCACCACCAGGGCGATGCGGTGCTCCGCCAGCAGGGCCAGCTGGGCCGCCTCCGCCTCCGCCCGGTTGGCCTGGCTCACGGGCAGGTGGACGAACTGGGCACCGAAATCGGTGGCGATCGGCCCGAGATCGGGATGGTTGCTGATCACCAGGGGCACCACCATGGGCAGTTCGCCGGATCGGGTGCGCCAGAGCAGGTCCAGCAGGGCGTGGTCCTGCCGACTGACAAAGATGGCCACCCGGGGGGTTTCATCGGAGAAGTGGAGCTGGCCCTCCCCCCCGAGCCGGCCGGCCAGCGACTCCACGGCGGGGGCGATCGCCTCCCGGGGGAGTCCGAAGCCGTCGAGGCCCCACTCGATGCGGCTCAGAAAGAGGCCGGCGCTGGGATCGGTGTGGTGATCGGCATGGTGGATGTTGCCGCCGTTCATGGCCACCCAGCCGGAGAGCTCGCTCACCAGGCCGGGGCGGTCGGGGCAGATCACCTGGAGGATGGCGGTGGGCGATCGCATGGCCGGGGGCAACCCTCTGGACGCTATTCAGCCCCGGCGGTGGCGTCAGCAGATTCAGCGCAGATGCATCTGAAGGGTGTCGGCGGTGGCGCGGCGCACCCGGGCCTGGATGGTGGGCAAACCGAGGCGCTCGTGGGCCGCCACCCGGTGGCAGCCATTGAACCCCCAGAGCTGGCCTTCGAACTCGAGCACATCGATGGGCTCCAACTGGCCTTCGCGGGCGATGGATTCCATCAACTGGGCCACCTTGGCTTCATCGAGGGTGCGCTGGAGGGGGCGGCGGATGGAGGCGAGGGGGAGGGTGGCGAGACGCATGACGAGCGGAAGCTGTGGCAAGCCGTTACAGCCTGATCCGCCCGCCGCCATCGGCGCTGGCAGCGTCGGTACAGTCGCCACTGCCAGAATCGAAGCGGATCCATGGCCGTCGCCAGCCTCTCCCCACTCCCCTCGGCGCCCCTCGACACCCTCAAGCGCGTCCTGCGGAGCCTGATGGCCCTTGTTGTGGTGGTGGTGCTCAGCGTGTCGCTCGCCGCCTGCGATGGCAACACCGGCAAAGCAGCCGTGCTCAGCCCGGACGACATCGCCGCGATCACCCGCCAGGCGGAGGGCTTCCTGGCCGCCCGCGACCGGCTGCCCGAGCTGGCCGAGCTGGTGAACAAGCGCAATTGGGTGTTCACCCGCAACCTGATCCACGGACCGATGCAGGAGGTGGGCCGCCAGATGCTCTACATCAACAAGCGTCTGCTGCCCGCCGAGCAGCCGGAAGCCAACAAGCGCGCCAAAAATCTCAAGGACGCCCTGGCGGACCTGGATGAGGCGGCCCGTCTGCAGGATGGCGACGCCCTGCGCAAGGGGTACATCAAGGTGGCCAGCGGCTTCGGGCTCTATGCCCAGATCCTGCCCGAGCAAGTGCAGGAAGCCCTCAAGCAGGTGTGACCCAGGGCCGGCAACCGCCCGCCCGCACGGTGATCGTGTTGGGGGCGGGCCTGGTGGGCCTGAGTTGTGCCTGGTGGCTGCAGCGGCGGGGCCATCGGGTGTTGCTGGTGGAATCGGCCCAGGGCGAGGGCGGCAGCGCCGCCGCCCTGGGCGTGCTCATGGCCCAGGTGTTCCACCGCAGCCGTGGCCGGGCCTGGCGGCTGCGGCAGCAGAGCCTGGCCCTCTGGCACACCTGGCGCCAGGACCTGGCGGGCCGGGGGCGCCCCATCGCCTGGCGCGAGGGGTTGCTGCTGCTGGCCGCCGACAGCGGAGAGGCGGAACGGCTCCAGAGGCTCCAGGGGGAGCGGGCGCCGCAGGGCGTTCCCCTGGAGTGGTGGGGGCCGGAACAGCTGGAGCCGCTGCGCCCAGCCCCGCCGGGCCCCGCCGTCGGGGCGCTCCACTCCCCGCGGGATGGCCAGCTGGATCCCACCCAGGCCATGGAGGCCTTTCACAGCGATGCCACGGCTTCCGGCCTCACCAGCCGCATCGACACCGTGGCCGCCCTGGAGCGGGCCAGGGGGTCGGGGGGATGGCAGGCGGTGCTGGCCTCCGGGTTGCGGCTGGAGGCAGAGTGGCTCGTGCTCTGCGCCGGGGCTGCCAGCGCCGCCCTGCTGGAGCCCCTGCTGAACCCGGCAGGAGGCCTCAACCAACCGCTGCTGGAGCCCGTGCTGGGCCAGGCCCTGGAGCTGGAGCTGCCCACGGCCCTGGCGGCGGGGGGCTGGAACTGGCCCGGAGCCCTGGTGTGGCAGGGGGTGAATCTGGTGCCCCGGCCCGACCTGCCCGGCGGCCGGCGCTTCTGGCTCGGCGCCACCCTGGAGCCGGGCCGCCAGGGCGATCCGCACGCCCTGGCGGCGCTGCGCACCCTGGGGGGTGGGGCACCGGCCTGGCTGCGGGAGTCTGGGGAGCGGCGGCGCTGGCAGGGCCTGCGGGCCCGCCCCGCAGGGCGGCCCGCCCCCTGGCTGGAGCAGGTGGCGCCAGGGTTGCTGGTGGCCACGGGGCACTACCGCAACGGCGTGCTGCTGGCGCCGGCCACGGCCCAGTGGGTGGCGGAGCAGATCGAAGGGGGCTGAGCCGGGGCGGAAGGGGTGAGAAGGGCCGGAGTCCGGCCCTCGCCCTCACTTGGATTCGGTGAATTCGGCGTCGATCACGTCGTCGGCGGAGGAGCCACTGCTGGCGCCATTGCCGTTGGATCCATTGCCGCCCGGAACCCCGCCATCGGCACCAGCGTTCTGGTAGACGGCGGCACCGGCGGAATAGAGGGCCTGCTGGAGCTGCTCGAGCACGCTCTTGATGGTGGCGGTGTCGTCGTTGGCGAGCGCCTCCTTGAGCTGGCTGCTGAACTGCTCCACCTTGGCCTTGTCCTCCGCACCCACCTTGTCGCCCAGTTCGGAGAGCTGCTTCTCGGACTGATAGATCAGGGTTTCCGCCTGGTTCTTCAGGTCGATCTTCTCGCGCTTCTCCTTGTCGGCGGCGGCGTTGCTCTCCGCATCCTTCACCATGCGCTCCACCTCGTTGTCGGAGAGGGTGGAGGCCCCGGTGATGGAGATGCTCTGCTCCTTGCCGCTGCCCTTGTCCTTGGCGGTCACGCTGAGGATGCCGTTGGCGTCG